>CAYSRZ010000064.1:0-5956 GCA_964433615.1 uncultured Acidimicrobium sp.
TCCTGGGTCATCTTGTCGAGTTCCTTCTCGGCCCGCTCCAGTTCGTCCTTGGAGATCTCGCCGTCCTTCTCCGCGGTCTCGAGCGCCTTGCGGGCGTCGCGACGCACGTTGCGCAGCGAGACGCGGCCGTCCTCAGCCATGTTCTTCACGACCTTCACGTATTCCTTGCGTCGCTCCTCGGTGAGCATCGGGAAGGTGAGCCGGATGATCACGCCGTCGTTGCTCGGGGCGACCCCGAGGTCGGCGGCCTGGATCGCCTTTTCGATCGCGGGGATGGCGCCGCGATCGTGGGGCTTGATGACGAGCTGGCGGGCCTCGGGAACCTGGAAGGTGGCGAGCTGCTGCATCGGAACCATCGCCCCGTAGTAGTCGACCATGATCTTGTCGACGAAGGAGGCGTTCGCGCGCCCGGTGCGCACGGAGGAGAACTGGGCTTGGACGTGATCGAAGGCTTTCGCCATCTTGTCCATGGCGTCCAGCAGGGTCTCGTCGATCACTCGACCAGCGTACCTATCTGTGCGCCCTCGAGTATGGACTTCACGTTCCCGCGCTGGAGCAGGTTGAACACGACGATCGGCAGGTTGTTGTCACGACAGAACGTGATCGCAGTGGAGTCCATCACCTTCAGTCCCTTGTTGATGACATCCAGGTAACTGATGTGCGAGTACTTCGTCGCCGTCGGATCCTTCTTCGGATCGGCGGTGTATACGCCGTCGACTCCCGAGTGCGTGCCCTTCAAGATCGCTTGCGCGGAGATCTCGGCTGCGCGCAATGCGGCAGCGGTGTCCGTGGTGAAGAACGGGTTGCCCGTTCCTCCGGCCAAGATGACGACGCGACCCTTCTCGAGGTGACGCTCCGCGCGACGACGGATGTAGGGCTCGGCGACCTTCGGCATCTCGACTGCACTCATCACGCGCGAGTGCTGGCCGACGCGCTCGAGTGCGTCCTGCAACGCGAGTCCGTTCATCACGGTTGCGATCATTCCCATGTAGTCGGCCTGCGCCTGGTCCATGCCCTGGCCCGCACCCTTGAGTCCGCGCCAGAAGTTGCCACCACCGACGACGACGGCGATGTCGACGCCGAGCGACTGCTTGGCCTCGAGGATCTCCGTTGCGACCTGGTGCAGCGTGTCGGTGTCGAGTCCGAAGCCGGTCTTTTCCGCCAACGCCTCGCCCGACAACTTGAGCACGATGCGATTCCATCGTGGCGTGGTCGTCGAGGCGGGACTCATCTGTACCTGTAGTACTAGCCGATTTCCACCTGCACGAAGCGAACGATGGAGGCCGAGCCGATGACCTGGGCCACGGACTTCTTGTCGTCCTTGGCGTACGGCTGCTCGAGCAACACCACGTCCTTGAAGAATCCCTGGATTCGACCGTCCACGATCTTGCCGATCGCAGCCTCGGGCTTGCCCTCGTTGCGGGTGACGGTCTCGAGGGTGGCACGCTCGGCGGCGACCACGTCGGCCGGCACGTCCTCTTTCTTCAGGTACTTCGGACGGGCAAAGGCGATGTGCACCGCGACGTCGTGTGCGAGCTCCTCGGTGGCCCCGCTCATCTCGACGACGACGACGTTCACGCCGCGTCCGCCCTGCACGTGGACGTAGGAGTCGAGGATGTTGCCGGATGCGGCCTCGAAGCGCACGATGTCACCGAGCTCGATCTTTTCCTTGAGCAAGATGCGCAGGTCCTCGAGTTCCTTGGCGCGGTCGGCGACCGCGGCCTCACCCTTTTGGCGCACGAGTTCGGCGAGTGCGTTGGCCTCGGCGATGAAGCCGTCGCTCGAGGCGACGAAGTCGGTCTCGCACTTCAGCTTGACGATGGCCGCCGTCGGGCAGTCGATCGACAAGGCGACGACGCCTTGGGTGCTCTCGCGGTCGTCGCGCTTTGCGCTCGCCGCAAGACCCTTCTCGCGTAGCCACTGTTTGGCCGCGTCCATGTCGCCGTTCGTCTCGTCGAGGGCCTTCTTGCAGTCCATCATTCCCGCGCCACTCGACTGGCGCAGCGCCTGGACGTCCTTTGCAGTGAACGACATCGAAATCAGCCCTCCGCCTTCTCGCCGGCCTGCGCGACGCGAGCGTCACGCTCCGCCTGTGCGGCGGCTGCGGACTTGCGTGCGGCGTCCTGCTGGGCGTCGAATGCGGCCTGCTCTTCTGCACTGCGCGTCACGGGTGCACTCGGTGCGCTCGCGCCACGGTTGCCGCTCTTTTCGGCGATGTAGCGACCTTCGATGACGGCCTCGCAGATCACGCGCGACATCAACTCGTTCGCACGGATCGCATCGTCGTTGCCCGGGATCGGGAACTGCACGAGGTCGGGGTTCACGTTGGTGTCGACGACTGCGATGACGGGGATGCCGAGCTTGTTCGCCTCGGTGACGGCGATGTGTTCCTTCACGGTGTCGAGGATGAACACGGCGCTCGGTCGCTTGCTCATGCCGCGGATGCCGGAGAGGTTCTTCTGCAACTTCTCCATCTCACGAGTGATGAGGAGGGCTTCCTTCTTCGGCATCAGTTCGAACTCGCCGGTGTCGCGCATGCGCTCGTATTCCTGCATCTTGGCGACGCGCTTGGCGATCGTGTCGAAGTTGGTGAGCATGCCGCCCAGCCAACGCTCGTTGATGTAGTGCATGCCGCACTTCTCGGCGAAGAACTTGATCGGGTCCTGGGCCTGCTTCTTCGTGCCGATGAAGAGCACGGTGCCGCCGTTGGCGACGAGGTCGCGGGTGAACTTGTAGGCGGCCTCGACACGGTCGAGCGTCTGCTCGAGGTCGATGATGTAGATGCCGTTGCGCTCTCCGAAGATGAACCGCTTCATTCGCGGGTTCCAGCGGTGGGTCTGGTGTCCGAAGTGGACGCCTGCCTCCAGCATTTGGCGCATGCTGACGATTGCCATGACTTTCTCCTCCCCGTGGTTGTGTGCGTCACGACCCCCTTGCGCCGAAGCGACCACGAGACGGGAGCCGTGTGGATTGGTTGCGACCACGGATGTGGCCGTCCGACAGCCTAGCGGTGGGTCTTTGGCTTCCCCTCGGGCACGAGCCGCGTGCGGCGCATCCCGCACGACTGCGGGTCGACCGCGAGGTCTCCCCTGCGCACCCCGACGTACAGCGTCTCGCCCGCCACGCCGACCGGATCCCCGACCCGCACCACGTCACCCCGCTCGACCGCCATCGTGCGCAACCCTCCATGGGTGACGCGCACGACGCCGGTGTCGACGACCACATAGCGCACGCCGGCGACGTCGCCGGAAAAGCTCACGACCCCCGCGACCACCGACCGAACCACCGACCCGGGTATGGATGCGTATTCGATGCCGCGATTGCCGGCACAGCGCGGACATGGCGGCCGACGAAATCCGTCGAGGATTGGCAGCTCCTTCGGCAGACGCAGTCCGCACGCGGCAATTGCGACGTTTGCGTCAACCGACGTCAGCAGCGCGCAGGCGAGCACGAAGCTGCAGCACAGCCTTCGTGTGGATCTGCGAGACGCGACTCTCGGTGACGCCGAGGACGTCGCCGATTTCGCCGAGCGTGAGGTTTTCTTCGTAATACAGCACCAACACCGTTCGCTCCCTCTCGGGGAGCTTCTTCATTTCCTGGCGCATCACCTTGCGCAATTCGTCCGCTTCGATCACCGCATCCGGGCTCGTGTCGCGGTGCATGGAGGAATGTGTGTCCGTGGCCGTGTTGTCTGCCACCACGTGATCGAGGGGACCGACCGAGCCGGCCGCCACGTCGCTCAGCCACTTCTGCAACTCGTCCTCGTCGATGCCGAGCTTGGCGGCGATCTCGGCGTCGCTCGGCGAACGGCCGAGTTCGTGCTCCAAGTCGCTGATCGCGGTCTCGATCGACTTCGACCGCGAGCGCACGCTGCGCGGCACCCAGTCGAGCGCGCGCAGGCTGTCGAGGATCGATCCGCGAATGCGCGGGATCGCATACGTCTCGAACTTCACCCCCTGGGCCGGGTCGAACCGGTCGATCGCGTTCATCAGGCCGAACACTCCCGCCGAGATGAGGTCCCCCGTGTCGACGCGCTTGGGAAGACCGGCGGCGAGTCGGCCGGCGACGAACTTGATGAGCGATGCATAGTGCACGACCAGCCACTCGCGGGAGGCCGGATCTCGTTCGTCGTGCCACTGCGACCATGCCTGTTCGACGGTCAGCCGAACCGGCAGGGCGTTCATGCCATCAATTTATGCCCGCGGGTGGGAAACCTCATAAGCCGCCTTCAGGCGTTCCTTGCTCACGTGGGTGTAGCGCTGGGTGGTGGCGACGTCGCTGTGACCGAGGAGCTCCTGCACGGCGCGCAGGTCGGCGCCGTTGTCGAGCAGGTGCGTGGCAAAGGTGTGACGCAGCGCGTGCGGGTGGGTCGGCGAGGTGCTGCGCGCATCCAGCACGCGACGCACGTCGCGCGGCCCGATGCGTCGACCGCGAGAGTTCAGGAACAGCGCATCGTCGGTTGCTTCGCCCGACACCTCTGCGCGCACCGCGACCCACGCCACGACCGCGGCCATCGCCGGCTCGCCGACGGGCACCGTGCGCTCCTTGGATCCCTTGCCCATCACCGTGACGAACTGGCGCTTGGCGTTGATGCTCGCAAGGTTCAGCGAACACAACTCGCTCACGCGCAGACCCGAGCCGTACAACATCTCGATGATCGCGGTGTCGCGAGCCACCTTCCACGGCGGGTCGTCGGGATCGGCGGCGGTGAGCAACGCCTGCAGTTGGTCGGCGGTCAGCACCTTCGGCAGTCGACCCGCATCGTTCGGCGCGCGGACGCCGACGGTCGGATCGATCGACAGCCTCCCGTGGCGCACGTGCCAGCCGAAGTACTTGCGCAGGCTCGCCAGCTTGCGCGACACGGTGCGCTTGGCGGCCTTCGTCGTGACGAGGAACCCGATGTACGTGCGCACGTGGGTCTTCGTCACCGCCGACGGCGACTCGATGCGTTGGCGTGCGACCCATTGGGCGAACTGGCGCACGTCGCTGACGTAGGCCGTCACGGTGTTGTCGGCAGAACTCGTGAGCGAGGTGCCGAAGGCATCGAGCATCCACTCACCCGACGGGGCGACGTCGACTGGTTCGGTCGATTTCGTGGGAGTGGTCATGGGTGCACCTCGCGCGCTGCATCCAACCTAACCCGAGCGTTGCCGCAACTGGAGGACTTCCCACCACCCGTCGTTGTGCAACAGCCAGCCGTCGCGCTCGAGACGACCGAGCGTGACCGCCACCTCCGCGACGTTGCTCCCCGTGCGCATCACGATCTGGTCGACGGTCAGTGCCTCGAAGCCGATCGCACGCACGACGTGGGTCTCGAACGGATCGAGCGAGCGGCGCGAGTCGAACGAGCGACGGCCCGCGCGTCGCGTGTCGAGACCGAGTGCGACCAACACGTCGTCGACGTCGGTGACCGGTGTGCAGCCTTGTGCGATGAGTTGGTTCGTGCCGCGAGAGGTGTCGACGCGCGGCGATCCGGGGACGGCGAGCACCGTGACGTCGCGCTTGATCGCCTCGGCGACGGTGATCATCGAGCCTCCGGCGGCGCGCGACTCGACGACCACGACGACTTCTGCGAGCGCGGCGATCAACCTGTTGCGCATCGGAAAGTGCGACTTGTGTGGCGCGACGCCTGGCGCGTGTTCGCTGAGGAGAAGCCCGACCTTCGACACCCACGACCACATCTCGTCGTGTTCGGGCGGATAGATGACGTTCAGACCGCTGCCGACGACGCCGACCGCGACACCCTCGACACCGTTGGCGTCGTGTGCGCTGCGCACACCACGATGCGCCCACACGTCGATGCCTCGGGCGAGACCCGACACGACGGTGATGCCGCGAGAGGCCAGTTCGAATCCGAGGTGGGCGGCGAAGTATCGACCGGATGCGGTCGCACCACGCGTTCCGACGATCGCGACCCTGCGACGCGCGAGGTGCTCGAGGTTCCCGCGCACGTAGA
>CAYSRZ010000065.1:0-1882 GCA_964433615.1 uncultured Acidimicrobium sp.
TGAACGACGAATCACCATAGGTCTTCGACTGCGTCGACATCGACGACACCGTCGGCGTCGCCTTCGACACCGTGATCGAGTGGGACACCGACGTCGCGGCGTCGTAGTTCGTGTTTCCTGCCTGAGCCGAGGTCAACGTGCAGGTGCCCGACGAGACGAGCGTCAATGTCGTCGACGACACCGTGCACACTCCCGTTGTCGACGACGTAATGACCGGTGTGAGACCCGACGATGCCGACGTCGTCAAGGAGATCGTCGATGCCGAATACGTCTGGTTTCCAGGTGAGGTGAAGCTCACCGTCTGGGCGGCCTTTGCCACCGTGACCGCATACGTCGTCGAGGCGGTATTGAACTTTCCGGTGTCGGTCGGCGTGAACGTCGCCGTGATCGTCGCCGACCCAGCACCCGCAACCGTCACCGCACCTGTCGAAGAATTCACCGTCGCAACCGACGTGTTCGACGAGGCATACCCCACCGAACCCGCCACCGAAGCTGATTCGAAGGACGCCGTCGGCGCCGTCGGCGTGAACGACGATTCACCATAGGTCTTCGACTGCGCCGACATCGACGACACCGTCGGCGTCGCCTTCGACACCGTGACCGAATGCGTCACTGACGTCGCGGCGTTGTAGTTCGAATCCCCCGCCTGGGCCGACGTCAACGTGCATGTGCCCGACGACACGAGCGTCAACGTCGTTGACGAAACCGTGCATACCCCCGTCGTCGACGAAGTGATCGTCGGCGTCAACCCCGACGACGCCGACGTCGTCAAAGAAATCGTCGAGGTTGAATACGTCACGTTGCCCGGTGACGTGAAACTCACCGTCTGAGACGCCTTGGCGAAGGTGACGGTCGTTGCCGACGACGACACCGCGTCGTAGGTTGCGTTACCTGCCATCGTCGCGGTCACTGTGCAGGTTCCCACAGCAGTGACCGTGAGGACACCGGAGGTAATCGAGCATCCTGACGCTGTCCCGTCGGACACGCTGTACGTTACGAGGCCAGACGTTGACCCACCCGACGTCGTCAAGGTGAGACCCGACCCGTAGGTACCCGATG
This sequence comes from uncultured Acidimicrobium sp., assembly GCA_964433615.1. Classification (GTDB taxonomy): domain Bacteria; phylum Actinomycetota; class Acidimicrobiia; order Acidimicrobiales; family Ilumatobacteraceae; genus UBA3006. The sequence goes on from CAYSRZ010000065.1 coordinate 1,060, forward strand.
TCGATGACACCGTGAGGCTGGACTGTGCCGCTTTCGTCACCGAGATCGTCTGGGTGATCGAGGAAAAGCCAGTCGCCGAGTACGTGATCGTGACGGTCCCCGATGCCCCAGAGATACCGAAGTTGGTGAACGTCACACGACCCGTGGAGGCACTCAAGTTACCCGTGCCCACCACGGTGCCGGTGGAGAGAGTTGCCGTGACGACGTTCGTCGCCGTGGTGACCCTGTTGCCGCCAGCGTCTCGGATCTCCACCACGGGCTGGGTGGTGAAGGCCGATCCGGAGGTAGCTCCGTTGGCACTCGTGGTGAGCACGAGTTGTGTTGCGGTACCAACCGTCACAGTGAAGTTGGCCGACGTGGCGTCGGTCAGACTCGCTGACGTAAACGTCAACGTGTAGTTGGTGCTGGTGGTACCTGCGAATGTGAGACCTGAGAACGTTGCGACACCGCTGGATGCAGTCACGGTCGTCGTGCCGCCGAGCGTTCCGGAAGTGGCCGCCACGGTGACCGAGGCCGAGGAACCCTCGACGACGAGATCATTGGCGTCGAGAATCTTGACTACCGGCTGGGTGGAAAGTGTGGCGCCTGCCCCGGCTCCCACGGGCTGGGTGGTGATGCTCAGTTTGGTTGCTGAACCCGAGACGTTGAGATCGAGGCCCGTGGACGAAGTCTGCGTGACTGTCTCGTCGTCTAGATACGTCGTCGCCACCGCTCGCACGGTGTACTTCCCAGCGGTCAGCGCTCCGGTCGTGCACGACCACGCACCAGTCGTGGAATCAGCGATACAGACGTCACCTGTGTTGGTCCAAGAACCACTCGACGT
>CAYSRZ010000065.1:1982-5892 GCA_964433615.1 uncultured Acidimicrobium sp.
TCCACGTAGGGGTTCCGCCCGCCCCGCCACCGCCGCTTCCACCAGAACCGCCAGCCGTCGGCGTACTACTGGGGTTTCCGCTTGATCCGCCACCACCACCGCCACCTCCCGCGTAGGTAGTTGAGGTGCCCGTGATCGAATTGGAACGCCCGCTACCACCTGCGCCACCGGTGGAAACCGCTGCAGAACCTGCCGACCCGGCACCACCACCGCCACCGCCACACCAGTCAGAAGAACCGCAGAGGTTGCTTTCGCGACCGACAGCACCAACGTTCTGGTATGCCGTACCACCCGTACCCGATCCAGAGCCGCTGTCGCCGCCATACGCACTATCACCGTGGACCCGACCACCATTGCCGCCATTAGCAGTGAGGCCCGTGCCGCTCAGTTTGAAGCTTGACGGATTTCCCGCGGTACCCCGTGCTGCGGACGAAGCCGCCGCACCAGCACCACCACCACCAACGACGATCGAATACGACGAGCCTGCGGTTACGGCATAGTTGGTTGCCTCCACGAGACCACCGGCACCACCACCACCTGCGCCACGACTTCCACCACCACCGCCACCGCCGACGATGAGCAGATCCACTGCGGTCACACCTTGTGGAGCGGTCCACGTCGACGAGCCGACCGTGGAAAACGTATGCGTCACGTAACGCGAACTGCCAACGGTTCCAGACGCGACCGACACTCCAGTGGACGTCGAACTGGCGAACACCTGAATCAAATTCGACGCTGTCACAGAAATTGAGAGGGTGTTGGAGGCCGAACTCGTGTTGCCGTTTGAGTCCGTGAATGCACCAGCCCCAATGAGAACCGTTCCGGTTCCAGCCTCCGCACCAGCTGCCGTAAAGGTGACGGTTCGGGTCGTGCCTGATGTCGAAAGGCTCGAAAGCGTTCCTCTCGTGACCGTGAAGTCAGCGATCGTGAGGTCGCTGACGTTGTCGCTCAGTGTGATCGTGATGGTGCAGGTCTCGCCGGATGCACGACTCGATGAACATCCCGACAACGTCGCCGTCGGCTTTGCAGTGTCGTAGGAGATGCTCAAGGCACTACTTGCCGTGTTGCCATTGCCCGCGGTATCGGTAAACGCACTCGACCCGATCGAAATCGATGCAGTACCAGCCGAATCTGCAGTCGGAGTGAAGGTCGCCGTGTACGACGTCCCCGATCCCGAGAAGCTCGATAGCGAGCCTCCAGACACTGTGACGTCGCCGACTACGAAGTCAGCCGACGTCTCCGACAACGTGAACGTGATCGTGTCAGTCTGACCGAAGCTCAACAGACCCGATCCAGATCGAGCGATCGAAGTCACGGTCGGTACGAGCGAGTCAACGTTGCTGTTCAGGCCCCCACTGGTGTTGCCGTTGCCCGCCGCATCGACGACGGCATTGGCGGAGACACCCATGTTGACGAGCGTCTTCGTCGAGTTCGAATCCGACGTGAACGAGGCGGTGTAGACACGGGCCGATGTCGCAGCGACGTTCGAGAACGTGCCATTGGAGTTTGCGACGTTCGTCGGCCAACGCTCGATGTCGCTCAACTGGAAGCCGGTCACGTCCTCGCTGAACGTGAAGGTGTAGGTCACCGTCTGGCCGGCGAGGATCGTGGAGCCTCCCGTACGCGTGATCGTGAGCGACGGTCGAGCCGTATCGACCTTGTGCGCCGACTGGGTCGTCACTGCACTGTGGGTGATCGTCGCAGTATTCGTTGCCGCATCACTGATGGTTCCACCGTTGAGTTGGAGTGCGTTGGCCAAAAGAGCGAGTCCATCGGCATCGTTGTCCATCGATGCGACGGTGTAGGAAAACACGAGCGACGTTGTCCCCGAACCAGACGCATACGTCGCGTATTTGCTCGACAGACCGGTCAAGAGCATCCGTGGAGTTCCCGTCACCGTCACCGCCTCCGAGAACGTCACGGTGACGCTCACCGTGTCGCCGACGACGTAGTACGTGTCCGCACCAGCATCAGAGGTGAAGGCCACCGACGAGATCGTTGGCGCGGTTGTATCGACCTTGTGCGCGGACTGCGCTGCGACAGCACTATGCGTCAACGTCGCATCAGAACCTCGCGGACCAACGATCGTGCCGGAGTTCAGTTCGAGTGAGTTCGCCGAAATCGCCAGACCATCGGCATCAGCATCACCCGACACCACGGTGTAAGAAAACACGAGCGACGTCGTCCCCGAACCCGACGCATACGTCGCATATTTGCTCGTCAAACCAGCAAGAGCAATTCGTGGCGTCCCCGTCACCGTCACCGCCTCGGAGAAGACCACCGTGACGCTCACCGTGTTCCCCGCGACGTAATAGGTGTCTGCACCAGCATCCGAGCTCAAAGCCACCGACGAGACGGTGACCGGCGTCGTGTCAACCTTGTGTGCCGACTGGGTCGACACGGCACTGTGGGCCAACGTCGTCACGTTGCCCGCGGTGTCAAGGAGAGTCCCGCCGTTCAATTCAAGTGAGTTCGCCGAAATCGCCAGACCATCGGCATCAGCATCACCCGACACCACGGTGTAAGAAAACACGAGCGACGTCGTCCCCGAACCCGACGCATACGTCGCATATTTGCTCGTCAAACCAGCAAGAGCAATTCGTGGCGTCCCCGTCACCGTCACCGCCTCGGAGAAGACCACCGTGACGCTCACCGTGTCTCCGACGATGTAGTTGCCGTCCGATCCCGCACTCGATGTGAAGCTGAGGGACGACACCGTCGGCGCGGTCGGATCGACCGTGACGTCGAGGGCTGTAGAAGACACCTGAGTGTCAGTCACGCCGTCGAGCGTCGTCGTTGCCGATGCACGGATGGCATACGTTCCGGCAGTCAGCGTTCCGGTCGTGCAGGACCATTCACCTGTCGTCGAATTGGCGGTGCACGTCGAGCCGGTGTTCGTCCACGTACCACTCGACGTGCTCGTCCCCTGAGCCGCAGTTGAGAGTTGGACCACCGCACCGACTGGTGCAGTTCCCGTCATCGTGAGCGTCGTGTTGGATGTGATGTTGTCGGTCGTCGACGACCCTGTGTCCGAGCCAATCGCGAGATCTGGTGCAGAGACCGACGGCAATGCGTATCGAATGACGACGGTTCCAGAACCACCTGCTCCACCGACGGTGTAGTTGGTGTATGTCCCTCCAGACACAAAGACCCCTGAAATATTGCCGGCGCCACCACCTCCTCCTCCACGACCAGAGGTTCCAGCCGTGCCCGTCGTCGAGAATCCACCCGCGCCACCGCCGTCTCGTCCCGACCCTGCCGAACCGGAACCATTGGAGCGTTTACCTCCACCACCGCCACCGCCGTACGTCGTGGACTGCCCCGACAGCGAGCTCGCGACGCCTGCACCGCCAGCTCCACCTGCACCGCTTGTCGCATTCGCTCCAGCTCCGCCCGCACCACCACCACCTCCGCCGGCTTGTGGCTCGACAAAACTTCCGTCACCCCATGCATTTCCACCCTTATAGGTTGCTCCACCGACGCCAGTAGATCCGGAAGATGTCGCGGAAGCCCATTGACCACCACCACCGCCCGTGTAGCCCGAAGTCGACGCGGAGCTCGTCACCGCTGCCGCATACGATGAACCTCCACCGCCACCGAGTGCTGACGCGATTGCAGAACCACCAGAAGGGGTGATCGACGAGGGTCCTCCATCTCCACCTGGGTTGGGGCTGACTGTGGCAACCGAACCGCCTGCTCCAACCCTCATCGTGTAGGTGGTTCCTGCAGTAAGGCTTCCCCGTGAACCAGTGACTACTTGACCACCACCTCCACCACCAGATGATGAGTGCGCAAAAGCAGTTCCACCTGCGCCACCACCACCCACGATCAGGTATTCGATGGACGTGACACCTTGCGGAACCGTCCACGTCGAATCCCCAACAGTGGTGAACTGCTCGACGACGTACTT
>CAYSRZ010000066.1:0-5875 GCA_964433615.1 uncultured Acidimicrobium sp.
GCGGCATGGGTGCGCGCGGCAAGAACTTCTACAACGACATCTGCAAGGCCTACGGATACGAACAAGAAGCAGTCGAGATCCAGGACCTCTACTTGGACGGCAAGAAGGCAGAGGCGGCGGCCAAGGTTCCCGCAGAGTGGTTGCTCAACTCGCACCTCGTCGGACCGAAGAGCTTCGTCAAGGAGCGACTCGCCGCCTACAAGCAGGCGGGCGTGACCGTGCTGCAGGTGATGCCGGTCGGACAGGATGCGGTGAAGCAGGTCGAGACCCTGCGCTCGCTGATCGACGACCTGTAGATCGATGAACCTCGACGGGCGCATCGAGCCGGGCTGGGAGCCCGTGCGCGACGCGTTTTCGTCCAACCTCACCTCGCGCGACGACATCGGCGCCGGCGTCGCGGTGTATCACCGCGGGAAACTCGTCGTGGACCTCACCGGTGGATGGCGCGACAACGCCGGCACGATTCCGTACACACCCGACACGTTGCAACTCGTGTTCTCCACGACCAAGGGCGTGGTGTCGACGGCGGTCGCGATGTGCGTCGAGCGCGGACACTTTCGATACGACGATCCCGTCGCCCACGTCTGGCCCGCCTTCGCCGAGGCGGGCAAGGCCGACGTGACGATCGAGCAACTGCTCTCGCACCAGGCCGGCCTCTACACCGTGGACGGCGAGCTCGCCTTCGAACACGTCCTCGACTGGAACGAGATGTGCTCGCGGTTGGCTGCGACCGCGCCGCGCTTCGAACCAGGTTCCCAGCACGCCTATCACGCACTCACCTTCGGGTGGTTGGCGGGCGAGCTCGTGCGCCGCGCCGATGGTCGCAACATCGGCCGCTTCGTGGCTGAAGAGATCGCCTCGCCGCTCGGGGTGGAGATCTTCATCGGCCTGCCCGAGGAACTCGAGACGCGCGTCGCACCGGTGAACACCGGATGGGCCAAGGTCGCCACGGCCGCGTCGGGAACGACGCCGCCTGCATCCAAAGCCGGCAAGTTCGCCACGCCGCTCGTCGACGACTCGCCGCTCACCCAGGCCCTCACGTTGAACGGCGCGATGAACGTGAAGGGCGGGTTCAACCGACGCGACCTGCACGCCGCAGAGGTGCCGGGGGCGAACGGCATCACGAACGCGCGCAGCATGGCGACGATGTATGCCGCCACGATGGGAGAGATCGACGTCGAGGGAACGCGCGTGCGACTCGTGTCGCCCGAGACGATGGCGCAGGCCACCGCACCGCGCACTCCGCTTCGTCGCGACGGCGTGCTCATCGTCAACACGCGCTTTGCCGCCGGCTACATGTTGAACGGGGATGCAAACGCGTTCCCCGGGGACGCCTGCTACGGCCACCCGGGTGCCGGAGGCTCGGTGTCGTTCGCCGATCCGTCGCGCGAGCTCGCCTTCAGTTACGTGATGAACCGGATGACCGACGCGCTGCTCGGCGACCCGCGCGCTAGCCGACTGGTGGAGGCGACGACTCGAGTCGCAGACGCGCTCTGATCGAGCGCGTGAGCACCATGTAGCTGGTCGCGCCGCACGAGGCGAGCAGTCCCATGAGCGCGATCGCCTCGCGCACGGGAACCAGTTCACCCAGGATGCCGGCGATCAGACTGGACAGTCCCAACATCAGCGTGACCGTGGCCATGTCGCCGGCGAGCACGCGGCCGCGGATGTCGTCGGTCGTGCGCAACTGGAGACCGTAGGTCGACAGCGTCCACTGCGCGCCTCCGCCGAAGTGGGCGACCATGATGAACGCACAGGCGACCGCGATCGACGGTGCGATCGAGGCGCCGAGATAGCTGAGGGAGAACACGAACCCCGCGGTGCCGCACACGGTGACGACCCGGTGCAGGTTCCCGCGCGCATACCTCATCGCAAAGATCGGCCCGAGCGCCGAGCCCGCGCCGCGCGCGGCGAGCAGCAGCCCGCTGCCGCCGTCGCCCTTGCCGAACACGTCGGCGGCGAACACGGCGAGCTGACTCACCGCCCCCGCGCCGATCGCGAACGTGGTCTTCGAGGCGATCAGCGCGAGCACCACGCGGTCGTCCTTGGCGAGATGGAACGCCTCCTTCATGTCGGCGAGCGGCCGCACGTCCTTGGAGTGGTCGTGTGAGCGGTCGGCCTGCATCGGCGTGCGGATCATCGCGATGAGTGCGCCGGCGACGACGAAGGTGGCGATGTCGGTGGCGAAGGTCGCCGTGCGACCGAAGGCCTCGGAGAAGAACCCGCCGGCCGCTGCGCCGAGGAACGTCATCATGCCCCAGCTCGAGCCGAACAGCGCGTTCGCCTGACGAAGTTCGTCCTCGTTGCGCGCGAGGTTCGGCACCGCCGCGTTCACCGCCGGCGTGACGAAGGCCGAGAGGCACGTGATGGCGACCTGGGCGCCGAGACCCATCCAGATGCGATCGGAACCCGAGAAGAGGAAACCGACCGCGGAGAGCGCCTGCAGGCCGTGCACGACCATGAGCACGCGGCGTCGATCGAACTTGTCGATGATCGGACCGGCGATCGGCGAGACGAAGAACGAGGGGATGGTGAAGGCGACGTAGACGAGGGCGACGAGGAAGTTCGACCCCGTCGCGTCCTTGATCAGGCCGGCGAGCGCGATGTAGGTGAAGTAGTCACCCATGATCGAGATGTTGTCGCCGATGAAGAGCAGACGAATGTCGCGGTTCGTCCGCAGCACCTTGAACACGGCGTTACTTGGTGCGCAGCGAGGTCAGTCGCTCGAGGGTCTCGGTGGCCTCGCGCATCATCTCGGCCACGATCTGGCCGGCGGGGACGACCTCGGTGATCGCCCCCACGCCCTGGCCCGCGGGCAGGAACTCACGCGCCAGGTCGACCTTCGTGCCCGGGGGATAGCCGAGGTGGTTGACGCCGGCCTTCATCGACTCGATCGCCTGTTGCGGGAACGGCAACACGCGCTCGGGATGGGCCTCGAAGTCGTTCGTCCAGTCGTTGCGCACGACGCGACACGTCTTGCCGGTGTAGGCGCGACTGATGACGGTGCCGTCCTCGCCGGTGGCGACCAACACGTCCTTGTAGCCGTCCACGCCCCACGCCTCGGGCGTGGCGATGAAGCGCGTGCCGATCCACACGCCGTCCGCGCCGAGTGCGAGTGCGGCCGCGAGTCCGCGACCGTCGAAGAGTCCGCCCGCGGCGACGACGGCCACGTCGTTGCCGACTGCGTCCACGACCTGGGGCACGAGCGCCATCGTCGCCACCGTGCCGGTGTGGCCGCCGCCCTCGGTGCCCTGGGCGACGACGAAGTCGCACCCGCTCTTCACCGCGTTCACCGCGTGGCGCACCTTGCCGCACATCGATCCGACGAGGACGCCGTTGGCGTGCAACTTGTCGATGATGTCGCGCGGCACGCCGAGACCGGCGACGAAGATGCGCGCACCGGAGGCGATGATCAGGTCCACGTCGCGCTCGAGGGTGTGCGGTAGCGCGGTCAACAGGTCGACGCCGAAGGGCTTGGAGGTGAGCTTCTTGACGCCCTCGATCTCCTTGGCGAGCACGCCTTCGCCCATCGTCGATGCACCGAGCGTGCCGATGCCGCCGGCCTCCGAGACCGCCGCGACGAGTGCGTGATACGACACGCCACCCATGCCCGCGAGCATGATCGGATGTTCGATGTCGAACATCTCGGTGATCTTCGTCCTCACGACACCACCGTACCGTTCGCCGTCTGGCCGAGGCTGACCCCGGGGCGCTTCAGGAACCCACGGTGCCAACGCGACGGCGTGAAGATCGCGGCCCGCGGTTCGTCCTCGAACATCCAGCGCACGAAGTTGCGGCGGGTCCAGTCGTTGGTGTTCGCCAGTCGCAGGGCCCCACGCGCGCCGAGCGAGCTGCGCAGGATCGCCCCGAGCACGACCGACATGCGGTGGTCGGCAAAGAACGTCGACTTCATCGTGCGTCGATAGGTGCGCGCCACGCGCGACGGGTTCGCGAACTCCGCGGCGATCGCCCGTCCCGCGAGCTGGCCGCTCGCGAGCGCCTGACCGATTCCCTCACCGGTCAGCGTGTCGGTCGCACACGCGGCGTCGCCGACGAAGAGCACGCGGTCATGCGTGAGGGTCGCAGAGGTGACGCGCGCGGGGATCGGCCATGCGGTGTGGCGGCCCTCGAGGGTGACGGAGTCGCCGAGCGCTGCGCGCACGTGCGGGCGCGACAAGATGTCGGGCCACAGGGTGTTCATGTCCTGCACGCTGTGGCGACCTCCGCGCAGGATGCCAAAGCCGATGTTCACGCGACCGTTCTGCAGCGGAAACGACCACGCGTATCCGGGGAGGAGGTCTTCGTCGAACCACACGATGAGGCGATCCTTGGCCGGGCCCGTCACGTTGCTCGCGTACTGGCGAAACGCGTGCCACTCACCGAGATAGCCGGGGGTCGACAACCCGAGCGACTTGCGCACGGGCGACCACATCCCGTCCGCTGCGACGACGTACTGCGCGTGCACCGTGCCGATGCCGTCGATCTCGACGGTGACGCCGGAGTCGTTCGACTCGACGATGCGGGTGAAGGTGACGCCCTGGGCGATGCGAACTCCGCGGTCGATCGCGGTGCGCACGAGCGCGTCGTCGAATTCGATGCGCGGCGCGATCGCGGCGAAGGTTCCGCGGCCCTCGGGCAACGGCATCGACATCTCGCGGCCCGACGGGGAGCGCAGCCAGACGTTGGTGGTCGGCGTCCAGCTCGCCACGCGCGAGGGATCGAAGTCGAGCGACTCGAGCACGCGCAACGCACCGGTGGTGAGGCCGTCGCCGCAGCACTTGTCGCGAGGAAAGACGGCCTTGTCGACCACGAGCACGTCGCGACCGGCGCGGTGTGCCTCGAGTGCCGCCGCGATCCCCGCAGGACCCGCACCGACGACGAGCACGTCGCAGGTGACGGTCGCGGACTGAGAGTCGGGCACGGGTCAGAGACTAGAGTCCGTGCGCATGAAGCGCTTATGTGAGGGTCGTGTCGTAGTTGTCACTGGATCGGGTCGAGGCATCGGACGCGAACACGCGTTGAGCCTTGCCCGCCATGGAGCGCACGTGGTCGTGAACGACCTCGGCGCAGGCGTCGACGGCTCGGGCGGGGACCTCTCGCCGGCACAACAGGTGGTGAACGAGATCGAGGCGATGGGCGGCAAGGCGATCGCCAACGGCGACGACATCTCCACCTGGGCCGGTGCCGAGCGGCTGATCCAGGCCGCGGTCGACACCTTCGGCGACTTGCACGGCGTCGTCAACAACGCAGGCATTTTGCGCGACCGGATGATGGCCAACATGAGCGAAGAGGAGTGGGACGCCGTGATCAAGGTGCACCTGAAGGGCACGTTCGCACCGTCGCACTTCGCCGCCGCCTACTGGCGCGATCGCCAGAAGGCCGGTCACCCCGTCGACGGCCGCATCATCAACACCTCCTCGGTGTCGGGCATCTACGGCAACATCGGCCAGACGAACTACGGCGCCGCCAAGGCCGGCATCGCCGCCTTCACCGTGATCAGCGCACTCGAACTCGCCCGCTACGGCGTGACGGTGAACGCCGTCGCCCCCGTCGCGCTCACCCGCATGACCGAGAACCTCGGTCCCGCACCCGAGACCGACGAAGAGCGCGAGCAGCGTTCGCCGAAGTGGATCGCACCGATCGTCACGTGGCTCGCCTCGGAAGAATCCAAGGACGTCACCGGTCGCGTGTTCGAAGCGAGCGGTCAGGTGCTCGCCGTCGCCGAAGGTTGGCATCGCGGTCCCGTGCACGAACCCGTCAGCGATCCGACCGCACTCGGACCGATCGTCGAGGAACTGCTCGCCACGGCACGCCCGAACGCCGGCATGGACGGCCGCGACGGCACCTGGCCACAACCCCAGAAGAAGTAGTCGCG
>CAYSRZ010000067.1:0-5835 GCA_964433615.1 uncultured Acidimicrobium sp.
TACATGAAGCCGAGCAACAGACCCGACATCGCTCCGACCTCGAGGCCGTAGGTGACGCCCGACGCGACGGCAAGGAGCAACATCAGTTGGGCGACCACCCCGAACGGTCGCACGTCGGTGAACAGCGTCGTCTGCAAACCGAGCACGATGAGACCGACGAGCACGAGCCGAGTCCAGCGGCTCGCCACGATCGGCAACAGGCGATCGATCACGGTGCAGACGACTCCGTGATCGGCTGATACAGCAGAATGCGCACGAACGACAGATTCGACAAGTCGGCGACGAGTTCGATCTCGAGCACCGGGCCTGCTGTTCCAAGTCGACTGATGACGCGTGACACCGTTCCGACGACGATGTCCGGTGGTGCCAAGCTGAGCGAACCACCCGCGGTCACGATCGGGGTTCCCTGCAACACGGTGCCGAATCGCTGCTCGGGGTCGATGAACCGCACGATCGGCACGCGGCTCGGACCCCTGCCCTCCAGGATTCCGGTCTCACGCACGCCGAGTGCCCCGGTCGATGGAATCGTGAGCGAGGGGACCGACACCGACACGCTCACCCCGGGCGACGTCGACGGTGTGACGATCGGGCCTGGGGTGAAGCCGGGAATGTTCGACGACGGTGCGATCGTCGTCGTGGTGGTCGTGGTGGTCGTCGACGACGACGCGCTGGCGGCGTCGGGGTCGTCGACGCTCCCGACGTCGAGTGCTTCGGGCGTGTTGACGACCTTCACCGACAGCGCATACTCGGGGTCGGTCACGAGCATCACGACGGCACGGTTGGCGAACACCTTCGTCACCTTGCCGACGAGTCCTGCCGCGTTCAGCACCGGCATGCCGACCTTGATCCCGCTCTCGCTTCCCTGGTTGATCTCGACGGTCTGTGAGTAGTTGGACGGCGCATCACCGATCACCTGGGCGCTCACCGAGTTGATGCCGGCGAGCGTCGGCAAACCGTTCAAGGCGAGGAGTTCCTGGGCGAGACGCACGGACGCAGCAGCCGCCACCGCCGCACCCTCTTGCTGGGCGATCTTTTCGCGCAACAAGTCGTTTTCGTCCACCACGTCGTCGTAGTTCGTGATCCCGTTCCATACGTTGCCGACGGGCCTCGTCACGATGCGCGCGACGCCTTCGACCGGCCGGAACACCGTGCCGAAGATCGACCTCACGAGCGACGTCGAGCCCGACTGCTGGAGGTCGAGGGTCACCAGGATGATCGAAGACAGGGCGAGGAGCGCGATCGCCCTCCTGCGCTGTGCGGACATCACGGTCACAGTGTGATCTTCGCGTCCTAGTCGAAGGAGGTCTGAGCCGTCAGACCCTTCATTGCGTCGATGTTGTCGAGCGTGAGCCCGCATCCGAGCACCACTGCCTCGAGCGGCTCCGGGGCGAGATAGGCGTGGATGCCGGTGTCGTTCGTCACGCGTTCGGCGAGCCCGGTGAGGAGCGCGCCACCACCCGACAAGACGAGTCCGTGTCCGATGATGTCGGCCGCGAGTTCCGGCGGCGTGCGCTCGAGCGTCGTCTTGATCGCATCGACGATCATCTGGACCGGTGCATCGAGTGCCTCGCGCACCTCTTCGCTCGTCACGAGCTGTGTGCGTGGCAGGCCACTCGATACGTCGCGCCCACCGACGTCGGCCGACAGTTCCTCCGCGAGTGGCCACGCGGAACCGATCTGGATCTTCACCGACTCCGCGGTGTTCTCGCCGATGTCGAGCGAGAATTCCTTGCGGAACATCTCGACGATCGCCTCGTTCAGGTCGTCTCCGGCGACCCGGGCCGAATGGGCAGTGACGATGCCACCCATCGAGATGACCGCGACCTCGGTCGTGCCACCCCCGATGTCGACGATCAGGTTCGCACTCGGCAGGTGGACGGGAAGCCCGGCACCGATCGCGGCCGCCATCGGCTCTTCGATGATGTAGACGGGTCGACGAGCACCGGCGAATTCGGCCGCATCCTGCACGGCTCGACGCTCCACGCCCGTCACCTCGGACGGCACGCAGACGATCATCCTCGGCTTGCTCCAGCGGCTCGTGTGGACGCGCTGGATGAAAAAGCGCAACATCTGCTCGCAGACGTCGAAGTCGGCGATCACCCCGTCCTTCATCGGGCGCACGAGGCGGATGTTCTGCGGGGCCCGGCCCCACATCCGCTTGGCCTCCGCCCCGACTGCCACGAGCTGGCCGGTGCGGTTGTCGACTGCGGCCATGGACGGCTCGTTGAGCACGATCCCCTCGCCCTTCACGTAGACGAGGGTGTTGGCGGTGCCGAGGTCGATCGCGATGTCACGACCTAGCGATAGCGCACTCCCACCTGGCATGTCTGTCGAGCTCCTCAGTGCAACGGCACCCGGGACGGGCGATGAATGACATCATCCTACCGAGCACCTCGAGCGTGTCCGTGGCGCTCGTGGCGCCGACGCCTCAGAGGTTGGGGAAGAAAATGCCGATTTCGCGAGCGGCCGAGGCTGCGGAATCCGAACCGTGCACGAGGTTCTCGGTGAAGATCGTGCCGTAGTCGCCGCGGATCGTTCCCGGAGCAGACGCGCGCGGATTCGTCGCACCCATCATCGATCGCACGATCTCCCAGGTGTCCTCGGGTCCTTCGACGACGAGAGCGACCACCGGACTGCGCGACATGAACGCGACGAGCTCGGGATAGAAGCCCTTGCCCTTGTGCTCTTCGTAGTGACGCTCGAGGATCGCAGTGTCGAGCTTGCGCAATTCCATCGCAACGAGCTTGAGGCCCTTCTGTTCGAATCGGGACAGGATCGCACCGACCAACTGGCGCTCCACTGCATCTGGCTTCAAAAGGACGAGGGTTCTGTTGCTCATGGGCTACAGGGTACGGCGCAGGTGCGTCCTTGCACTACCCACGACGTAGAGCGAACCGGCGACGAGAACGGCATCGTCCTCCCCGGCGATGGACAGCGCTTTTGCGCACGCGTCCTCCACGCTTGTGCATTCGAGCACCTCGTCGCATCCCATCCCACGAGCAGTCGTGGCGAGCTCCGCGGACTCGAGCCCGCGCGGCGACGGTGCAGTGCACGTGACGACGACGTCGAAGTCGTCCACACGCAACGCACCGAGCGTGAGGTGCGGGTCGCGACCCTTGAGCGTGCCGACGACGAGGATGCGTCGACCGGCGACGTCGAAGTCGTCGAAGAACACCGACGCACACACGTCGGCACCCGCCGGATTGTGCGCACCGTCGATCACGACGAGCGGACGGTGACCGAGCACTTCGAATCGCCCCGGCATCTCGACCGTGGCCATCCCCTCGCGCAGGACGTCCTCGTCGATGACCGCGTCGAAGAACTCCTCGACCGCGACGATGGCGATCGACGCGTTGTCCCCCTGGTGACGTCCGTGCAGCGGCACCATCACGTCGCGATAGGTGGCGCGTGGCGTGGTGACGTCGAGCAGTCGTCCACCGACGGCGAGTTCGTTGCCGATGCAGTCGAAGTGCTCGATTCGTCGCACGAGGTTGCGCGACGTCGCCTCGGTCCAGATCGACACCAAGTCTTCGTTCACGTCACCGACGACGAGCGAGCTCGACTCCTTGGAGATGCCCACCTTCTCGCGGGCAATGTGTGCGTGAGTCGGTCCTGCGAACTCCGTGTGGTCGAGGTCGATGTTGGTGATCACCGCGACCTGGGACTGCACGACGTTGGTCGCGTCCCAGCGACCGAGCATGCCGACCTCGATCACCGCGACGTCGACGGCGATGTCGGCGAAGTAACGGAACGCTGCCGCGGTCATGATCTCGAAGTACGTCGGACGCACGCCGGAGAGCACCTCGACGTCGGCGATCGATGCGACGCAGTCCGCGAAGTCCTGTTCGGGAATCGGCTCCCCGTTGCGTGAGATGCGCTCGGTGAGGTGCTCGAGGTGCGGGCTCGTATACGTGCCGACCGTGAGCCCGTGGGCCATCAACAACTTCGTGATGATCTGGGTGGTCGAGCCCTTGCCGTTGGTGCCCGTCACGTGGATCACCGGATAGTTGAGGTGCGGATCCCCCATCACGTCCATCAGCCGCGTGATGTTGGTGAGCGAAGGCTCCTCCACCCGGCCGGTCTTTTCGTAGCTGGCGTGTTCGTCGAGATAGACGAGCGCTTCGTCGAACCTCATGTCAGGACGTTCGTGGTTCAGGAGGCCGCGCGACGCTGGCGAGCAACCTTGGTGCTGCGCGGGATCAACGTCGGCATCTTCTTTTCGACGACCGCATCCGCGTCGACGATGACGCGAGCGATGTCGGTGCGACCCGGCAGGTCGTACATCGTGTTGAGGAGCACTTCCTCGAGGATTGCGCGCAGTCCGCGCGCACCCGTGCCGCGGGCCAGGGCCTGGTCGGCGATCGCGACGAGTCCCGCAGGCGTGATCTCGAGCTCGATGTCTTCGAACTCGAAGAACTTCTGGTACTGCTTGACGAGAGCATTCTTCGGCTCGGTGAGGATCTGGATGAGGGCCTGCTGGTCGAGTGCGTGCACCGCGCCGATCATCGGCAGACGCCCGATGAACTCGGGGATCATGCCGAACTTCATGAGGTCCTCCGGCAGCACCTGGGCGAAGAGCTCACCCGGATCCTTCTCCGCCTTCGAGCGCACCGTGGCGTGGAAGCCGACGCCCTTGTGGCCGATGCGCGACTCGATGATCTGCTCGAGGCCGGCGAACGCACCGCCGACGATGAACAGCACGTTCGTCGTGTCGATCTGGATGAACTCCTGGTGCGGATGCTTGCGTCCACCCTGTGGGGGAACCGAGGCGACGGTGCCCTCGAGGATCTTGAGCAGCGCCTGCTGTACGCCCTCGCCGGAGACGTCACGGGTGATCGACGGATTCTCGCTCTTGCGGGCGACCTTGTCGATCTCGTCGATGTAGATGATGCCCGTCTCGGCTCGCTTGACGTCGAAGTCCGCCGCCTGCAACAGCTTGAGCAGGATGTTCTCGACGTCCTCACCGACATAGCCGGCCTCGGTCAGCGCGGTGGCGTCCGCGATCGCGAACGGCACGTTCAACATGCGCGCCAGCGTCTGGGCCATGTGGGTCTTGCCGCAACCGGTCGGGCCCAACAGCAAGATGTTGCTCTTTTGCAGCTCGACCTCGTCGCGGCGCTGCGCGCCAGACGCCTTGTGCTTGATGCGGCGGTAGTGGTTGAACACCGCGACGGCGAGCACCTTCTTGGCCTGCTCCTGACCGACGACGTATTCGTCGAGGAACGTGCGGATGTCGCGAGGGATCGGCAGTTCGGTGACGCCGGCATCGGCGTTCTTGACGAACTCCTCGTCGATGATCTCGTTGCACAGGTCGATGCACTCGTCGCAGATGTAGACGCTCGGTCCTGCGATCAGCTTCTTGACCTGCTTCTGCGACTTGCCGCAGAACGAACACTTCACCAACTCTGCGGTGTCACCGAACTTCGCCATGTCGTTGTCGGCGCCTCAGCGAATCGGGCCGGATCGGTCGGCGAGTTTGCGCTCGGTGATGATCTCGTCGATCACTCCGTAGGCGAGGGCCGCGTCGGCTTCCATCACGAAGTCGCGATCGGTGTCGTTGTGGATGCGATCGATCGGCTGGCCCGTGTGGCGAGCGAGGATCTCTTCGAGCAACTCGCGCATGCGCAGGATCTCGCGTGCGGCGATCTCCAAGTCGGTGACCTGGGCGTACCCGACCTGGCCGTATGGCTGGTGCAGGAGCACTCGCGAGTGTGGCAGGGCGAGTCGCTTGCCCTTCGTGCCGGCGGCGAGCAGCACCGCGGCGGCAGAGGCGGCCTGACCGAGGCAGATCGTGGCGATGTCGTTCTTGATGAACTGCATCGTGTCGTAGATCGC
>CAYSRZ010000068.1:0-5832 GCA_964433615.1 uncultured Acidimicrobium sp.
ACAAGCGATATGAGATCGCCGACGAACTGATGACGGTGATGAAGATGCTGTGGTCGTCTGCCGACAACGTCGACTTCGAGGGGAAGCATTTCCGAATGAGGAAGGGTTTCGTGTCTCCGAAACCGCTCAACGGACGCCCGATCCTCGTCAACGCCTCGAGCAGTGGGGCAGGCGTCGGCTTCGCGGCGAAGCATTCGGACCTCCTCTTCATCACACGGCCTGCTGGTGCCGACGTCTATGGGCTGCTGAAGGAGCACAACACGAAGATCAAGCAGCAGGCCCTCGAGGCCGGACACACGGTACGCACGATCATCAATCCGCACGTGATCTGTGCGGACACGGAGAAGGAGGCAAAGGCGCGCAAGCAGGCGTTCATCGACCATGCCGACCCCGTTGCGCTCGACAACTTCTACAAGTTCATCACCGGAGGCGACACGGTGTCGTGGAAGGGCGCCATGCGCGACGACCTTGCCGTCGGTGGAAACATGCAGATGGTCGGGACACCAGAGCAGGTGGTGGAGAAGATGCTCAAGTTGCATGACTGTGGAATCGACGGAATCCAGGTCAACTTCTACGACTATCTACCTGACCTCGAGTACTTCGGCGAGCGAGTCCTTCCGCTGATGAAGGACGCAGGACTGCGCGCGTGAATCATCGCGAAGTCGACGCGAGCGAGGTGCGTTCGTGGCTTCACGACGGAGGGGAGATCGCCGTCCTCGACGTGCGTGACGGAGGACCCTATGCGCGCTCGCACATCCTCGCTGCCTCGAGTGCGCCACTGGCGGTCTTTGAGACGACGATTCCATCCCTCGTTCCGCGGTTGTCCACGCGCGTGGTCGTCGTCGACGACGACGGTTCTCTCGCTGGTCGTGCCGCGGGACTTCTCGTCGATGCCGGGTACACGGATGTGGTCGTCCTCAAGGGTGGAAATCCTGCGTGGGAAGCGGCTGGATACGCCTTGTTCTCGGGAAGCGGGATCATCTCGAAGGCTTTCGGAGAATTGGTGGAACTCACGCGCAAGACGCCTCACGTCGAAGCGACGACGCTCGCCGAGTGGCAGGCCCGCGGAGTTCCCCACGTGCTGTTCGACTCGCGACCGCTCGGTGAGTATCGAACGGTCAGCCTGCCCGGAGCGGTCGACTGTCCTGGCGCCGAACTCGTCTACCGCGTTCCGTCTGTGGTCGAAGACGAGACGATCCCCGTCGTGGTGAACTGCGCGGGGCGCACGAGGTCGATCATCGGGGCACAAAGCCTGCGAGATGCGGGAGTCCGCAACCCAGTCTTTGCTCTCAAGAACGGCACCATGGGCTGGCAACTCGCGGGACTCGACGTCGTCCACGGCGCATCGAACATGGTGCCCGAGCCGACCGAGCAGGGCCGTGCGGCAGCACGCGAGATGGCGGCTCGAATCCTCGAGCAGGACGGAATCCCGGTGATCGAGTTCGACCAGTTGTCCAAGATGCTGGCCGAGCCCGGCAGGACGACCTACGTGATCGACGTACGCCAGCCGGAGTCGTACGAGGCCGCTCACCTCGAGGGCTCCGTGAACGTCGCGGGTGGTCAGCTCGTCCAGGCGACGGACAGTGTCATCGCGGTTCGACGTGCCCGCATCGTGCTCGTGGACGAGCACATGGTCCAGTCGGTGATGACCGCACACTGGCTGCGTCTGATGGGTTGGGACGTGTCGGTCCTGGCGAACGCATCTCCGTGGATGACCTCCAGCGGTCCGGCGTCGCCGAGGTTGTTGCGTCCTGTGCCATCGGGAATCGCGCCGATCGCGGTCGATGAGCTTGCAGACGAGATGCAACACGGAAAACTGATCGTCATCGACGTTGGCGAGAGTTACTGGTATCGACAGGGACGAATCCCGGGGTCGTGGTATGCGATGCGCAGTCGCCTGTGGGATGCCCTCGCGGGCGTCGATCGCGAATCTCCGGTCGTGATGGTGTGTGGCGTCGGCTCGATCTCTCCATATGCCGCTGGCGACGTCGTCGCTCTGGGGTTCGCGAACGTCCGCTGGCTGCGTGGGGGCCGCACTGCATGGAGGCGATCGGGTCGCGCTTTCGAAACGATCGGTGACGACGACGACGTCCTCGTGAAGACGCCCACCGACGACATGTGGTATCCGCCGTGGGCTCGCAAGGAGGGCGTGGAGGAGGCGATGATGCAATATCTCACGTGGGAAGTGGGGCTACTCGACAGCGTTGCTCAGGAGACCTATGTCCAGTTTGCGCTGTGAACGCCGGGGAAGGAGTCGACGATGACGGACGAACGCGTGGTCCATCGGCGTGCGGGTGAAGGAGGGCCTCGATGACGAAGAGCTGGCAGAGGTCGGGCACCGAGGTGGCGAACTTGGTGCGGACCAAACAGATGAGCGCGAGCGAGGTGGCGCGAGAGCACCTCGAACGAATCGACGCAATCAATGGTCGTCTCAATGCGATCGTGCTTCGCACCGATGACGACGCAGTTGCCGCCGCTCGGACGATCGATGGGGGAGATCGTCGCGCACCGCTTGTCGGGGCGATCGTGACGACGAAGATCAACACCGACCACGCGCCATATCCGAC
Source organism: uncultured Acidimicrobium sp. (assembly GCA_964433615.1). Lineage (GTDB taxonomy): Bacteria > Actinomycetota > Acidimicrobiia > Acidimicrobiales > Ilumatobacteraceae > UBA3006. The sequence goes on from CAYSRZ010000068.1 coordinate 2,568, forward strand.
CGACAACGGAATCAAGGCCCTTCGCTCTGCAGTGCCCGAGGGGGTGCACTCGTGCGTCAAGGGACTGCTCGACGCGGGCATGACGATGGTTGGACGGACAAACTCCCCGGCCTTTGCGATGCGCTCACACACCGACAACGAGCTGCATGGAGAGACGTTGAATCCTCATCGGGTCGACATCAGCTGTGGCGGATCGAGTGGTGGTGCGGGGGTCGCGGTGGCGACGGGCATGTGCCACATCGCCCAAGGCAACGACGTTGCGGGATCCGTGCGCTGGCCCGCCTATCAGAACGGGGTGCTCGGGCTTCGTCCGACGATCGGCCGGATGCCGACTGGTGGGTCATCCCCGGTCCCTCGTGGATGGACTGCGTCGATGATGGCCACCCATGGTCCGCTCGCGCGCACGATGGCTGACCTCGCCGCGGGATACGAGGCGATGTGCTCGCCCAACTGGGGGGATCCGTTCTGGGTCCCCGCTCGGCGCGACTTCGACGCCCGCACGGTCACGCGCGTTGCACTCGTCGTCGACGATGGTCTGCCGATCGATCCCGTCGTCGTCGCGGCGATCCGTCGCGTCGGCTCCCTGCTCGAGGATGCTGGCTATGAGGTCGTCGAGGCCGCGCCACCAATGTTGGACGTCGTGTTCTCGCTGTGGAAGCGACTGAGCGTGTTCGACATCCGCCTCAGCCTGGTCCCGATGCTGTCCCAGATTGATGATGCGGGTCTGAAGACGGCCATTTCCTCGTGGGCAGAGACGTTCCCGGAACCGACCCCCGAGACGTTCATGAAGGCCCTTCTCGATCGGGACATGGTGATTCGTGCCTGGAACGCCTTCTACGAACTACATCCGCTCGTCATCACCCCGATGGTCAGCATTCCGACCATCGAACGGGGTTTCGATGTGAAGTACTCGGACTCCGGGACGCAGTTCGACACCTTCGGGCGCTGGGGCATCAACCTGTCGGCACTCGGAATGCCGGCACTCGCGTTCCCCGTCGGCTTCCACGACGGGGCTCCGCTCGGCGTGCAGGTGACCGCACATGCTTGGCGAGAGGATCTGTTGTTCGAGGCTGGGAGGGCACTCGAAGATCGTCTCGGGCACGTCGCCCCCGTCGACCCCGTGGGGTGACCGTCGTCGGCGCGCGGACTGAGCGTCGACGGACGTGCCTAACTTTTTGTCAACCTGTCCTCGGGTGTGCGGAGGGGTCTGCCAGACTCGTGGCCAAGCGGAGTGGCTGGTCGATCCTCGTGCAGGCTCCGTCGTGGAGGCTTGTCGAGCATGGCACACAACGTTGACTTTTTCAGTCGCTTCGAGGGGCTCACGTTTGACGACGTCGTGCTCGTGCCTGGTTTCAGCGAAGTGCTGCCCGACCAAGTCGACACGACCACCACGTTTGCTCGGGACATCGAGTTATCCGTCCCCCTCGTCTCGGCCGCAATGGACCGGGTGACCGAGGCACGTCTTGCGATCGCGATGGCACGGTGTGGGGGACTCGGGGTGGTCCATCGCAACATGTCGATCGAGGACCAGGCGGCAGAGGTGCACAAGGTGAAGCGCTCGCAGTCGGGGATGATCGGTGACCCGGTGACGCTGCCGGCGACGGCGACTCTGGATGACGCGGAGCACTTAATGAATCGGTTCAAGATTTCCGGGGTGCCGATCACCAACGACGACGGCATCCTCGTCGGCATCCTCACCAACCGCGACGTGCGCTTTTGCTCGCCAGAGGACTACAAGCGACCCGTCAGTGAATTCATGACGAGTCAGGGCCTCGTGACGGCTCCCGAAGGAACGACGCTCGAGGAGGCCAAGGTCCTCCTGCAGCGACACCGCATCGAAAAGCTCCCACTTGTTGATGCATCTGGTCGCCTGCGCGGTCTGATCACCGTGAAGGACATCATGAAGCGCCAGGAGTTCCCGAACGCGACTCGCGACTCGGCCGGTCGCCTGCGCGTGGCGGCTGCGGTCGGGGTGGGCGACGACCTCGAGGACCGAGTGGAGGCACTCGTCAAGGTCGGCGTCGACGCAGTGGTGGTCGACACCGCCCACGGCAACTCGATGGGGGTCGTCAAGGCGATCGAGCGGATCAAGGCGAGTTGGCCCGAGCTCGCAACCGTCGCGGGCAACGTGGTGGATGAAAGCGGCGTGGACACCTTGCATGGTGCGGGCGTGGATGCGGTCAAGATCGGCGTCGGAGCGGGTTCGATCTGCACGACGCGCATCGTCGCGGGGGCGGGCATGCCGCAGTTGTCGGCGGTGTGGTTCGCCTCCCAGCGTGCACGGGCGCTCGGCGTGCCGACGATCGCCGACGGTGGCGTCACCTACTCGGGCGATCTCGTGAAGGCGCTCGCCGCGGGTTCGACGTCGGTGATGTTGGGCGGACTGCTTGCCGGCACGGACGAAGCGCCTGGCGATGTCGAGTTGTTCGAGGGCCGTCGCTACAAGAGCTATCGCGGGATGGGATCGATGGGGGCGATGCAGGGGCACGGCGCCGATCGATACGGATCCGCCCAAGGCGGCAACAAGAACAAGCTCGTGCCCGAGGGGATCGAGGGTCGTGTTGCCTATGCGGGAACTCTCGCAGACGTCGTCTATCAGCTCGTCGGAGGGCTGCGTTCCGGAATGGGGTACGTCGGCGCTGCGACGCTCGAAGAGCTCCATCGTCGCGCCAAGTTCATGCGCGTGACGACGGCTGGTCGCGAGGAGAGCCATCCGCACGACGTGACGATCACGCACGAATCACCGAACTATCACCGCTCCTAGCGGCAGTCTTTTACTTCATCTTCTCGAGCATCTCGCCCATCTGGCGATGCACGAGGTTGACCGCCTGGAGTGGCCTGATCATGACGCGAAACTCGACGATCTTTCCGGCGTCGTTGCACCGGATGATGTCGACGCCGTTCACGTACTTGCCTTCGACCGTGGTCTCGAATTCGAGAACCGCGGTGTCGCCGGACAGCACCTGCTTGGTGTAGTGGAAACCTTTGGACGAGTCACCGCTCGACGACGTCTTTTCTCCCGGGAGCGTCTGTCCTGCGGCGGAGAGATAGAGGGTGGTGATGGCCTTGCCTACTTGCGGGGTGTAGACGATCGGCGAATAGAACACGACGTCGTCGTCGAGCAGCTCGTCAAGACCGCCTGGAAGTTGTCCGCGCAAGTGAAGATGCCAGCGCTCGATGACGTCGTGGATCATGGTTCCCCCTCGGTCGCCCACGCTATTGGACTAGGTTTCCTGCGTGCGCATCCAGCGATTCTCCGAGCACA
>CAYSRZ010000069.1:0-5791 GCA_964433615.1 uncultured Acidimicrobium sp.
TGAACTGCTTGGCGATGTCCGTGGGTGTGAACTCCTCGACCCACGACAACAGCTCGGCTGCGAGCGAGAACCCCGCGTCGTACATCTCGCGAGCCACCTTCGACTCCGCCTCGGGCTGACGGCCCCACGGATACCAGTGGAAATACTCCTTGATGTCCTTCTTCGAGAAGCCGACGGCGGTCTCGGCCTCCTCCATCGGTCGGTAGCCGTCCTGTCCGCCCTCGGCGGGCAGGAAGTCCCACTTGCGATCGGAACGGAAGAAGTCCAGCCACTCGCGTTGCAGTCGCTGCACCATCGAGTAGTCGATCGGATGGTTGACCAGCACGGCAAACCCGGTCTCGCGAAGCGATGTCGTGAAGTCTCGCGCTGCTGTTGCGCTTCGGTAGTCGACGACGGCGACGTCCATGACTCCACACTACGGCGCATTATGCGACGTAACACCTATTGTGGCGGGGTGCACAGAAGGCGACTCGTCCTCATTCTGCAAGTCGCAGTCGGTCTGCTTGCCGCCGGTTACGGCGTGATGTTCACGATGTTGGACGACTGGCGGGACAAATTCGGCATCCAGGAAACTGGGCTCGGATTCATCGTCGCAGTGGGCTTCTTCACTTCGTTCATCGCGCAACTCACGCTCGCACCACTCGCCGACAAGGGCCTCGCCCGCAAGATGCTCACGATCGGATTCGCACTCAACGTCGTCGGCGCGCTCGGCATGGCATTCGGCACCAACCTTCCCGCATTCATCCTCGGTCGAACGCTGATGGGAATCGGCACCGGCATCGCGATTCCGGCGACCCGGCGCATCATCATCGTGAGCGACCGCGACAACGTCGGTCGCAACCTCGGCCGCGGCGTCTCGATCGAAGTCGGTGGATTCGCGCTCGGTCCGATGATTTCGGCCCTCACGGTCGATGCGTTCGGTCTGGCCGCTCCCTTCTTGATCATGGCCGCCCTGATCCTCGTCGCGTCCGTCGTCATTGCTCGGGCAAACGTGCCAGAGACGCCGCCCGAGGACCAGACGACCGAACGGTTCGCCTTCGACCTGTTGCGCATCCGACCACTCGTCGGCGCGATCCTGATCGGCCTCGCGCTCTACGTGATGATCGGCGTGTTCGATCCACTGTGGGTCGTGATGATGGACGACATGGGTGCCTCCAGCTGGGTCGGCAACGCAGGTGTGTCGCTCTTTGGCTTGCCCTGGATCCTGTTCGGCACGCTCGGTGGCAAGATCGCCGAACGCCACGGGCCGTTCCGCGTGAGTGCGTTCGGTCTCCTCGCAGGCGCGGTGTACATGTTGTTCTACGCGTCTCTCGAGTCGCCGTACGTGCTGCTCGCCGTTGCCCTCACGCATTCCGCACTTGATGCGTTCACGGTGACGGGGACCGGTATCGCGGTCTCGCAATCGGTCCCCGAAGAGCGACAGGCCGGTGCATCGGGACTCCTCGGTGGCATGCAGACCCTCACCGGCGGAATCGCCGCGATGCTCGCCGGTGTGATCTACGAGCATCTGGGTCGTCGTGCCGCATTCAGCATCACGAGCATCACGATCGCGGTCCTCGTCCTCTCGGGCATCGCGATCGCTGGACGGTCCGTCCTTCGGTCGCCCGCCAGTAGGGATGCACGAGTCGCTGCCCAATAGAGTCGGGCCATGGAATTTCGTTATCTCGGCAGAAGCGGTCTCAAGGTTTCGGCGATCAGTTATGGCAACTGGATCACCCACGGAAGCCAGGTCGAGGAGGATGCCGCACGCTCGTGCGTGAAGCGCGCACTCGACCTCGGCATCACCACCTACGACACCGCAGACGTCTACGCCGGAACCAAGGCCGAAGAGGTGCTCGGTCGTGCGCTGTCGGGAATCCGCCGCGAGAGCATCGAAGTGTTCACCAAGGTGTTCTGGCCAACCGGATCGGGCCCGAACAATCGCGGCCTGTCGCGCAAGCACATCATGCATTCGATCGACGCCTCGTTGAAGCGACTGCAGCTCGACTACGTAGACCTCTATCAAGCACATCGATTCGACGTGGAGACTCCGCTCGAGGAGACGATGCTCGCCTTCGCCGACATCGTGCGCCAGGGAAAGGCGCTCTACATCGGTGTGTCCGAATGGAGTGCGGACGAAATCAGCCGCGGCGCACAGCTCGCACGAGAGATGAACGTGCCGTTCATCTCCAACCAGCCGCAGTACTCGATGCTCTGGCGCGTGATCGAAGAAGAGGTCGTCCCGGCCTGCGAGCGCGAAGGGCTCTCGCAGATCGTCTGGTCGCCAATCGCCCAAGGCGTGCTCACCGGGAAATACCTCCCCGGTCAACCACCGCCGGCGGGATCACGTGCCACGGACGAATTGAGCGGCAAGAACTTCATCTCTCGTTGGATGAGTGACGCGGTGCTCGAGCGCGTCCAGCAGCTGCGACCACTCGCCGACCACGCAGGTCTCACGATGGCCCAACTCGCCATCGCGTGGGTGCTGCAGAACAAGAACGTCGCCTCTGCGATCGTCGGCGCGACGCGCCCGGATCAGTTGGACGACAACGTGAAGGCCGCGAACGTGAAACTCGAGCCAGAGTTGATGAAGGCGATCGACGACACGCTCGATGGACTGATCGTCACCGACCCGCGCAAGACCGAGTCGCCCGCGACTCGCCCATAAGTCTCAGCTCGGGCCGGAGAACATCCCGCCACGCTCGCTCGACTGCGGCATCGGCGGCTCACCTTCGTAGCGCGAGATCTCTGCGCGACCGACGACGTGCCAGTGCACTTCGTCCGGGCCGTCGGCCAGGCGCAACGTCCGCTGACCCGCATACAGCCGGGCAAGTGGCGTCCACTGGGAGACGCCCGTGGCGCCGAACACCTGGATCGCTTCGTCGATGATCTTGCATACGCGCTCGGGCACCATCGCCTTGACCGCGCTCACCCATACACGGGCCTCCGCGTTGCCCATCGTGTCCATCGCCTTGGCGGCACGCAACACCATCAGCCGCATCGCCTCGATCTCGATGCGAGCCTTGGCAATCACCTCGGTGTTCTTGCCGAGTCGCGCAAGCGGCTTGCCGAACGCCTCGCGATGCAGTCCGCGACGAATCATCAATTCGAGCGCCCGCTCGGCCGCTCCGATCGAGCGCATGCAGTGGTGGATGCGGCCCGGTCCGAGTCGAACCTGGGAGATCTCGAAGCCCCGACCTTCGCCGAGCAACATGTTCGACGCCGGCACTCGCACGTCCGTGAAGCGCAGGTGCATGTGACCGTGCGGAGCGTCGTCCTCACCGAAGACCTCCATCGGTCCGAGGATCTGCACACCAGGGGTGTCCATCGGCACGAGGATCTGTGAGTGGCGTCGGTGTGGCGGGCCGTCAGGGCTCGTCATCAACATGCAGATGAGGATCTTGCAGCGGGGATCACCAGCGCCGGAGATGTAGTACTTCTCGCCGTTGATCAACCATTCGTCGCCGTCCAAGACCGCACGACACTCGAGGTTCTTTGCATCCGATGATGCGACGTCGGGCTCCGTCATCGCATAGGCAGAGCGGATCTCACCTGCAAGGAGCGGCTTCAACCAACGCTCCTTCTGTTCCGGCGTGCCGACGCGCTCCAGCACCTCCATGTTTCCGGTGTCAGGCGCACTGCAGTTCATGCACTCAGATGCGATCGGGTTCTTCCCGAGTTCGGCGGCGATGTAGGCGTAGTCGAGGTTCGACAAGCCCTCGCCGGTCTCGGCATTCGGCAGGAAGAAGTTCCACAGGCCCTTCGCCTTCGCCTTGGACTTCAGACCCTCCAGCAACTCGAGTTGCCCAGGGCCGTATTGCCAGCGATCGGGCCTTCCCTCACCAAGCTTGAAGAACTTCTCGGTGACGGGGTCGATCTCGTCACGGATGAACGCCTTGACCGCCTCGTACAGCGGGACCGCCTTGGCGGACATCGCCAGGTTCATCGCGTCGTCGGTCGTGATCCCTGAATGCATTCCTGGTGCTGGCATACCGCCACGCTACCCCTCACCTCTCGGGCGAAGTCCTATCGAACTGGAGACAACACCACCAGCGGAATCTCGCGCGACGTGCGCTGTTGGTACGAGCGGTATCCCTTGTAGGCCGACTCGACGCTCGGCCACCAGCGCATGCGCTCCTCCGGCGTCGCCGTGCGCGCAATCATCGCGACAGTCGGGCCGCCCTTGACTCGAGCCTCCACCTTCGGATTGGCGACGAGGTTCAAGTACCAGGCCGGGTGATGGTCGTCTCCGCCTCGCGACGCGACGATCACGACGTCGTCGCCCTCCTGGATCGGCGACGTCAACAACACCGTTCGCTTTTCGCCCGACTTGCGACCGACCGTCGTCAACTCCACCACGGGCATCACGCCGACTTGCCAGCCGGCCTTGCCACCCGTCACGGCCATGATCACCCGGTGCACGGCATTCATTCCCTTGAGAAACGCATCACTTGGCATACCCAAACCCTACGCCTCGCCCGACTCCGAACGCACGCCGTAGTGTTCCGTGGATGAAAGACATCTTCTCCCTCTCAGGACGGGTCGCTCTCGTCACCGGCGGTTCCCGTGGCATCGGCGCGATGATCGTGCAGGGCTTTCTCGAACACGGATGCGCCCGCGTCTACATCACGGCGCGCAAGGCGGCCCAGTGCGACGCGGCAGCGAAGGAACTCTCCGAGTTCGGCGAATGCATCTCGCTCCCCGGCGACGTCTCGACGATGGAAGGGGTGGCCAAGCTCGCTTCGCAGATCGCCGAGCGCGAGTCCTCCCTCGACATCCTGGTCAACAACGCAGGAGCAGCATGGGGTGCGGAGTTCGACACGTTCCCCGAGTCCGGCTGGGACAAGGTCGTCGACTTGAACTTGAAGACGCCGTTCTTCCTCACCCAAGCCCTCGCGCCACAGCTGCGTGCAGCAGGTTCGTCCGGTCACCTGGCCAAGGTGATCAACATCGCGTCGATCGACGGCATCTCGATCAACCAGATGGAGACGTATTCGTATGCCGGTAGCAAGGCGGGTCTCATCCACATGACCAAGCGCATGGCGTTGCGGCTCGCGAAGGACAACATCATCGTCAGCGCCATCGCGCCCGGCGCATTTGCGAGCGAGATGAACAAGGTCGCGCGCGACCACGGCGATGCGATCGCCCCGATGATTCCTGCCGGCAGAATCGGCACGCCCGAGGACATGGCGGGCGCAGCGATCTATCTCGCATCACGAGCCGGTGACTACGTCGTCGGCTCCACGCTCATCGTCGACGGTGGCGTCACCTACGCACGCTGAGGAAACGATCGTCCACGACATGGTCGTCGAACCAAAGATCCTCCTCTTCTACAAGTTCACGCCGATCTCCGACCCGGAGACGATTCGGCTCTGGCAACGCGAGCTCTGTGAACGGTGGGGACTGACCGGGCGCATCCTCATTTCCACCCACGGCATCAACGGCACCGTCGGCGGACCCTTGAAGTCGGTCAAGAAATACATCCGCACGACACGCGAATTCGCCCAGTTCAAGGACATCGACTTCAAGTGGTCCGAAGGCACCGGCGAGGACTTCCCTCGGCTAGAAGTGAAGGTGCGCCCGGAGATCGTCACCTTCGGTCGCCCGGAGGAGATCAAGGTCGACGACAACGGCATCGTCGGTGGTGGAACGCATTTGACGCCACACGAGGTCCACGAGCTCGTCGCGCAACGTGACGACGTCGTGTTCTTCGACGGCCGCAACGCCTTCGAGGCGCGGGTCGGGCGGTTCAAAGGTGCCGTCGTCACCGAGGCGCAGACCACGCCCGACTTCGTCGCGGAACTGGAGAGCG
>CAYSRZ010000070.1:0-5678 GCA_964433615.1 uncultured Acidimicrobium sp.
CCGTGTCGAGCCACATTCGGTGCTTCGGATGGGTCAACGGGACCAAGGTCTCGACGCGACCCTTCAAGTTCCGCTCCATCATGTCGGCCGAGCCGATGAGGTGCAGTGGGTCGTCGTCGTCGAGTCCGTGCTCGAAGCGATAGATCCGGGAGTGCTCGAGTTGGCGCCCCAAAATCGATCGAACGGAGATGTTTTCCGACAAACCTTCGACTCCCGCGCGCAGACAGCAGATGCCACGCACAATCAGTTCGACCTTCACTCCTGCTTGGGACGCTCGATACAAGGCCTCGATCACGTCGGGGTCGGAGATCGAGTTCATCTTCATCGTGATCTTTCCCCGATCCCCGAACGTCGCCTCCTTGTCGATCAACTGGATCATCCTCGGCTTCAGCCGGTGCGGCGCGACGAGCAAGGTCTGATACTCGGGCGCATGCGCATACCCGGTGAGGAAGTTGAACAACTCGGTCGCGTCGCGTCCAACCTCGGCCTCACTCGTGAAGTACCCGATGTCTTCGTAGATCCGTGCGGTCGTCGAGTTGTAATTGCCGGTACCGATGTGCACGTAGCGGCGAAGCGCACCGGACTCGCTTCGGACGACGAGGATGCATTTGGCGTGCGTCTTCAAGCCGACGAGACCGTAGGTCACATGCACGCCCGCGTACTCGAGCTCCTTTGCCCACGACACGTTGCGGGCCTCATCGAACCGGGCCTTCAACTCGAGCACGACGGCGACCTGCTTGCCGAGCTCCGCTGCCTTGATCAGGTGGCGGGCGATCGTCGAGTCGCCCGACGTGCGATAGAGCGTCATCTTGATCGACTGCACGTGCGGATCCAGAGCGGCCTGCTTGACGAACGATTCGACCGAGGAAGCAAACGATTCGTGTGGGTGATGCACGAGCAACTGACGCTCGCGAATGACGTCGAAGATCGACTTGCTCTCCTCCTCGGCAACTGACAAGCGCCCTGCGGTCACCGGTGGCCATGGGCGATAGCGCAATTTCGGTACGTCGAGTGATGCCAATTCGCCGAGGGCCCCGAGGCCGATCATCTCGTCATGGAAGGTCACGTCCTGGGGCTCCAGTTCCAGTTCGTCGACGAGCAACTGGAGCATCTCCTTCGACATCACCCGCGGAACCTCGAGGCGCACTGCCCGACCGAACCTGCGTCGACGCAGTTCCATCTCTACTGCCGCGAGCAGGTCCTCGGCATCTTCGTCGTCGAGCGACAGGTCGGCGTTTCGTGAGACGCGAAAGACGTAGCACTGCTCGATGGTCATTCCCGGGAACAGCTGCCCGAGATGCGCCACGACGAGATCCTCGACCAAGACGAAGGTCTTCGTGGCCCCGACGGCGATGAAGCGCGGAAAGTTCGCCGGCAACTTGACGCGGGCAAAGCGTTGTTCGCCCGTTCGAGGGTCACGAACCGTGATTGCAAGGTTGAGTGCGAGGTTCGAGATGTAGGGAAACGGATGTGCGGGGTCGACGGCAAGCGGCGTGAGGATCGGATAGATCCGTTCCATGAACTGGTCGCCGAGTTCGGCCTGTTCGACCGACGACAACTCGCTCCACCGCTTGACGAATATCCCCTGTTCGACGAGGAGTGGACGTAGTGAGTCACGCCAGATTTGCTCCTGGGTGCTCGAGAGTTCTTGCGCACGCTCCCTGATTTCGGCGAGCTGCTGTGCGGGCGTGCGTCCGTCCGGAGTCGGCGCCACAACGTCACCGGCGATCTGGTCCTTCAGGGCCGCGACTCGAATTTGGTAGAACTCGTCGAGGTTCGAACTGAAAATCGAGACGAATCGGCAGCGCTCGAGCAGTGGCACGTCGGTCTCCGTCGCCAACGACAAGACACGAGAGTTGAAGTCGAGCCAACTCAGCTCGCGATTGATGAACCGTGCGTCGATGGGTGAATCGTAGGAAGAGGCCAACGACGAGATTCCTCGACGCAGGAGTTGTCGCCAAGAAATCATGTTCCCGCTACCACTCGTTCAACTAGGCGTCGCGCGGCATTCACACGCGAGGTCCGAATTCGTCAGGCCGACTCGTCAGCCCAGCCGATTTCCCATTCGACGCTGATTCGCTCGCGCTCAGCGTCTCGGTTCACGCGCTCCTGGTTGCGACGGAACTGTGGGTCGTTGCGGGGCAACAGCACGAGTCGAGCAAGCACGCGCGCCCGGAACTCCTCGAGGAGGTTCTGGTCGCCGTAGTCGCTGTAGACCTCCCAGTGGGGCGAGACGGGTCCGAGATAGACGATTCGCGCGTGCCCGCGCGGCGGTTCGTTGACGACTGCGACATCTGACATACCCTCAGGCTATCGGCGAAATGTCCCAAGTTTCCTAGGGGTTCCGCGCGCCACCAAGTGGATATGAAGTACGGCCAAGTCTTCGCGCTCCGCGCACACATCGGTTACCGTGTTGCCAACCCCGATGAACACGAATCGTTCCTTGCAATGGATGGATCGCGGCAGTTGCCGGAGTTTTCCTCCTGCGGTGTTTTTCCCCCAGGACGGTGCCGGTGTCGAGCGTGCTCGCGCGATCTGTGCTCACTGCCCCGTGAAGAACGACTGTCTTGAATACGCTCTCGCCAACCACATCGACCATGGTGTGTGGGGTGGGTGCTCAGAGCGTGAGCGTCGTCGCATAGCGAAGCGTCGTCGCATCGAGCTCACGATCCAGTCAAACTAGGCTCGCACCGTGGCATCGAGCCCGGATCTTCCCACCATCGCTGCGCTCGACATCGGAACCAACAGTTTCCACATGGTGATCGCCAAGGCGGTTCCGAACGGTTTCGAGGTGATCACTCGCGAGAAAGAGACCGTTCGCATCGGGCATGGCGCCGGCGAAATGAAGGAGTTGGAGTCCGACGCGATCGAACGCGGCATCGCCTGCCTCGGTCGCATGCGTCTCCTTGCCGAATCGCACGGGGCCGAGATCAGGGCGGTGGCCACGAGTGCAATTCGCGAGGCCCGCAATCGATCCGACTTCGTCAAGCGGGCGAAGAAAGAGGCCGGGATCACGATCGAGACGATCTCCGGGATCGAAGAAGCCCGGCTCATCCACCTCGGCGTCCTCCATGGAATCGGCAACCACGACGATTCGATGTTCGTGTGCGACATCGGTGGCGGCAGCACCGAAGTCGTCATTGGCAACGACGACGAGATGCTCCTGGCGCGCAGCTTCAAACTCGGCGCCGTTCGACTCACGGATCGCTTCTTTTCCTCCGCCACCCTCCACCCGAGTGCCGTGCCGAGCTGTCGAGCATTCGTCAAATCCACCTTGATGATCCTGCAGTCTGAAGTTCAGGACCTCGGCTTCGACGTCGCCGTGTGCTCATCGGGGACGGCCGAGACCGTCGCGCGGATCATCCAACACAAACGCGGCGAAGCCGAACCAAAGAGCATGAACCGGTTCGAGTTCACGGGCCAGGACGTGTCCGAGGTGGTTGGCGACCTTGCAAAGTGCGCCACGGTCGAAGAACGCCGTGAGAAGTTCGGCCTCGACGAAAAGCGTGCAGAAATCATCCTTGCCGGAGCGATCATCCTCGAAGCGATCGCTGACACCTACGCGATAGCGACCTTCACTTTCAGTGACTACGCACTGCGCGAAGGGGTGCTGATCGACACCTTGCAACGTCGGGGCATCGGCCCAGAGAGCTCATCGGGCGATGCATCGATGCGTAGCGTGAGGCTGCTCGCAGAGCGATGCGACGACCGACCGGAGCACTCGGAGAACGTCGCGCGAATCGCGACGAACCTGTTCGACTCGCTCCAGCCCCATCTCGGTGTCGACGTCGACGACCGCCGCTTGCTCGAGTACGCGGCGCTGCTGGCCAACGTCGGCGTCGTCATTTCACACTCCAAGCATCACCTGCACTCCTACTACGTGATCCGCAACTCCGAACTCGTGGGGCTCGCGGATCGTGACATCGAGATCATCGCCCAGGTCGCCCGATACCACCGAAAGGGGCTCCCCAAGGACGACCATCCCGAGTTCGCACGCCTCGGCGACGCTGACAAGCACCGCGTCAGTGCACTCGCTGGGGTGCTGAGGGTCGCCGTCGGACTCGACAGGACCCAAGACGGCCGAGTGAAGAAGTTGAAGACCTCCGTCACCGACGACGACGTCACGATCTCGTTCGCACCGTCGAAGAAACACGACAACGAACTGAACATCTATTCCGCGATGGAGCGGCGCTCGCTTCTGGAGCGGGTGCTCAACCGTCGCGTCAGAGTGACGAACGACTGAGCGTCGGAACTACGCCGACGGCGGCGTGTCGTTCTTCGGGGCCTCTGCGGACTTGGAGGTGTCCGACTGGCCCTTCTTGAACTCCTGCTGCGCTTGGCCGAGGCTGCGCGCGATCTTCGGCAGACGCGAGCCGAACAAGAGCACGACGATGATGCCGACAATGATGAGTTCTGTTCCACCGAGGTTCATGCAGTCAATCTAGCACTGGGGGTCTCGGATGCGATAAGCAACATGGATGCTCGAATGCGTCATCAACATCAGCGAGGGCGGGAATCCCAGTCAACTCAACGAATTGTCCGCCGAACTCGGACCTGATCTTCTCGACCTGCACAGCGACGCCGACCACAACCGCAGCGTCTTCACCCTCGCCGGCGAAGACCCTGCACGGATCCTGACCAAGAGCGCAGCTGCGATGTTCGACATCCGCGAGCACCACGGCGTGCACCCGCGAGTCGGCATCGTCGACGTGGTCCCCTTCGTCGCACTCGAACCCTCGTCGTTCGACGACGCAATCGCCGCACGAAACCGATTCGCCGAATTTGCTTCGAGCGAACTCGGCATTCCATGTTTCCTCTATGGACCGGAGCGCACGCTTCCCTACATTCGCAAACACGCCTTCATCGACTTGAAACCCGACTTCGGCCCATCGGAGCCCCACCCGCGGTCTGGCGCGATTTGCGTCGGTGCGAGGCCGATCCTCATCGCCTACAACGTGTGGCTGAAAGACCAGACCGTGGAGACGGCAAAACACGTGGCGAAGACGATCCGAACCAACGAACGGCGAACGCTCGGTCTGCAAGTGGGTGCGCACGCACAGGTGTCGATGAACCTGATCGACCATGAGGTGACGGGCCCGGCCGAGGCGTACGACGCCGTCGCTGCGCTTGCGCCGATCGACCATGCAGAACTCGTCGGACTCGTTCCTGCACGTGCGCTCGCCCGCATCCCTCGCGAACGCTGGAGCGAACTCGACTTGAGCGGTGAAAAGACGATCGAGTGGCGACTTGCGGAACGCAACCGGCGTCTTGCCGACCGCGGGGCCTGACGACTAGGCGCTGGCGATGTTGCGGTTGGTCTGGGCGCGCTGACGGCGCAACTTACGGCGCTCACGCTCGGACAAGCCGCCCCAGATGCCGAATTTTTCGCCGTTGGCGAGCGCATATTCGAGGCACTCATCGCGCACGACGCAGCCCTTGCAGACTTCCTTGGCTTCCCGCGTGGATGCTCCACGCTCCGGAAAGAAGAGGTCGGGATCGACGCCGAGGCAGTTTGCCTGGTCTTGCCAAGCGCGGTCAGCGCTCAGCTCAATTTGCTCGTCGTCCACGTACTTGGTTCCTCCCCAACCTTGGTGGGTTGCCCTACTGCGACTTACACCAAGGAAATTACAACGGCGTTATTCTGCCAAATCCGCGTAGGAAATGCAAATAACCGACTT
>CAYSRZ010000071.1:0-5655 GCA_964433615.1 uncultured Acidimicrobium sp.
GAGTCGTACTTGCAGGGTTGGGTGAAATCCCCTACCGGCGGTGAAAGCCCGCGACCCCCACACGTTTCGTGTGGGGCTGACTTGGTGAAATTCCAAGGCCGACGGTCAGAGTCCGGATGGGAGCAGGTAGGCGCTGGTTGTGCGCGTATTGGCGAGCCGTCATCGGCGTCGCCCATGGCGTGCGTGGCCGTCGTCGTTCCCATGCCCCTGCGCGCACGACGCGCGAGACGGGACACGACCATGGAACACGACGAGACGCACATGCGAGCGGCGCTCGATGCCGCGCGCGACGCCCGTCTGCGCTCCCGTCCGAACCCATGGGTCGGAGCCGTCGTCGTCACGCCATCGGGTGTCGTGCACCGAGGGTCGACGCAGGCACCCGGCTCTGCCCATGCCGAGATCGAAGCATTGCGCGCGGCCGGAGATTCCGCTCGCGGCGCGACGCTCTATTGCACGCTCGAGCCGTGCAACCACACCGGGCGCACCGGTCCATGCACGGAGGCGATCATCGAGGCAGGGATCTCCCGCGTCGTCGTCGGCATCGAGGATCCCGACGCCAACGTCCGTGGCGCTGGACTCGCGCGGCTGCGAGCTGCGGGCATCGACGTCACGGTCGGCGTGCTCGGCGACGATGTCAGCCACCAACTGCGCGCATACGTCCACCACCGCAGGACGGGCCGTCCGTACGTGGTGGTGAAGATGGCGACGTCGATCGATGGCCGCATCTCTTCGTCGGTTCCCGGCGAGCGCTGGCTCACCGGACTCGCCGCCCGCACTCGCGTGCACCAGTTGCGCGCAGAGAGCGACGCCATTGCCGTCGGTGCCGGCACGGTGCGCGCGGACGATCCCGAATTGACCACTCGTCTCGTGGATGGACCATCGCCACGTCGCGTCGTCGTCGGTTCCGCTCCAGCCGGCGCCAAGGTCCACCCATGCCTCGAATGGTCCGGGGAACTGACGGACCTCCTCGATCGACTCGGCGCCGACGGCGTGCTGCAGTTGCTCGTCGAAGGCGGGCCGACGCTCGTGACGAGCTTTTTCGACGAAGGCCTCGTCGACGAATACGTCCTGCATCTCGCCAACGTCGTCGCTGGCGGCGACGCACGACCCGGCATGCTCACGGGCGTCGGCGACGCAACCGCGCTCGACGTCGTTCCCGGGGACGTCGTCGGCACCACGGTCTACGGCGACGACCTCGAGATCATCTTCCACCCACGAACGAAAGAGGCGACACGATGAGCGCGACATCCAAAGGAATGGCACCGATCGAGGACGTCGTCGCCGCGATCGGTCGCGGCGAGATGGTCGTGATGGTCGACGACGAGGATCGCGAGAACGAGGGTGACCTGATCATGGCCGCCCAGTTCGCGACTCCCGAAAAGATCGCCTTCATCGTGCGCCACACCTCGGGCGTCGTCGTCGCTCCCCTCACCGGAGAACGCTGTGACGACCTGCGCCTGCCGCTCATGGTCGACCACAACACCGAGAGCCACCGCACCGCGTTCACCGTCTCGGTCGACCTGCTCGAGGGAACGACTACGGGCATTTCGGCCGCCGATCGCGCAGCGACGCTACGTGCACTCGCCGATCCGAGCGTCGTGCATTCGGCGTTCGCCCGACCTGGCCACATCTTTCCCCTGCGCGCCCGCGAAGGTGGGGTGCTGAAGCGCGCCGGACACACCGAGGCCGCCGTCGACCTCGCACGCATGGCGGGTTGTGAACCTGCCGGCATCATCTGCGAGATCCAAAACGACGACGGCACGATGTCGCGACTTCCCGAGCTTCGCGAATTCGCCGCCAAGCACGGGCTGCTGCTCTCGTCGATCGCTGACCTGATCGAGTATCGACGCACGCACGAGCGGCTCGTCGAGCGCATGGGCGAGGCCAACGTGCCGACGGAGTGGGGCGGCTTCACGTGCGTCGCATACCGCAGCACGATCGACGGCATCGAGCACCTCGCCTTCGTCAAGGGCAACGTCGCTGACGGCAAGCCCGTCCTCACCCGCGTGCACAGCGAGTGCCTGACGGGCGACGTGTTCGGCAGCCGTCGTTGCGACTGCGGTCCACAGCTCGCCTCGGCGATGCGTCAGATCGACGAGGAGGGCCGTGGCGTCGTCGTCTACCTGCGCGGACACGAGGGTCGCGGGATCGGCATCGGCCACAAGATCCGCGCGTACTCGCTGCAAGACGAGGGATACGACACGGTGGATGCGAACACCAAGCTCGGTCTTCCGGTCGACAACCGCGAATACGGGATCGGCGCGCAGATCCTCGCCGACCTCGGCGCCCGCGAACTGCGCCTCATGACCAACAACCCCGCCAAGTACGGCGGCATCGCCGGCTACGGACTGTCGATCGTCGAACGCGTGCCGCTCGCGATCGAGCCGACGCCGGAGAACGCCGCCTACCTGAAGACGAAACAAGACCGCATGGGACACGTGTTCGACGAGTCCGACATCACGAAGAAAGGACCACGCCAATGACGACCTTCGAGGGAGCACACACTGGACCGACCATGCGCGTCGGCATCGTCTGTTCACGATTCAACGAGTTCATCGTCACCGCCCTCTTAGACGGCGCACGTCGGGGACTCGCCCACTGTGGAGTCGCGGAACACAACGTGGACGTCGCGTGGGTGCCGGGAGCATTCGAGATCCCAGTCGCGATCCGCACGATGGCGACCACCGGCCGCTACGACGCACTCATCGCGCTCGGCGCGGTCATCCGTGGCGAGACCGCCCACTTCGAATATGTGGCCGGTCCCTGTTCGAACGAGATCGCTCGCATCCAGGTGGACACCGGCATCCCGATCGGATTCTCCGTGCTCACGGTCGAAAACGTCGAGCAGGCCGTGGCCCGCTCCGGTCCGGACTCGGGCAACAAGGGCGAAGAGGCGGCGATCGGAGCGATCGAGATGGCCAACGTGCTGAAGGCGATCCGCAACAAATAGGTCACCTGCGCGACGTTCGCGCACACATCGATCGCCACCGAGGAACCGGTGGTGATCGGAGAAACTCATGGGTGCCGTCCTTGCGGTGCTCGTCGCGGTCTCGAGCGTTCTGACCGCCCCATCGACGACAAACGACGACTCAGTAGCGATCGTGTCGTACGTCGCCTTCGACCTCGACCTTGCCGGGTTTGCGCGACAGAAGCCCCGCCTATCGCGCTCGCACCCGCAACTCGACTGGTCGACGGATGGCTGCTCAGCGCCGATCGTCGGCAGTGAGGGCCGCACGTTCGACTTCCGCACGGCGTGCGCACGCCATGACTTTTCCTATCGCAACTTCTCGGCGCTCGGCGTGCTCGACGAGTCCCTACGGGCCCGCATCGACGAGCAGTTCCGTCGCGACCTGTATCGCTCGTGCGAACGACAGTTGCGCACGAGACGAGTGCGGTGCGTCGCGTGGGCGGAGCTGTTCGTCGAGGTCGTGCGCCGCGTCGGCTAGTTCACGAGCGCGACGTTGATCAGCTGGTGCAACATCCGGCCGGTCACGCCCCACACGGTCTCTTCGTCGAGGTGGAAGAAGTGGATCCGGAACTGGTGCGGGGGCAGCCCCCAGTGTTCCTCCGAATAGGTGTCCTCACGCACGAGCTCGGCGAGCGGCACGGTGAACACCCGGTCGACCTCCTCGTTGCGCACGTCCAATCTCGGCCGGCTCGTCACGTGGGCGACGACCGGCACGATGTAGCTGCGACTCACGTACGTCGCCATCGCACTCATCTCACCGATCACCTGCACGCTCGTCGGATCGATTCCAATCTCTTCGTTCGCCTCCCGAATCGCGGCGTCGACGAAACTCTCCCCCGCGTCCAAGCGACCACCCGGAAACGACACCTCGCCCTTGTGGCTCGAGAGGTGCTTGGTGCGACGGGTGAGCAAGATCTCGGGGCCGTCGGTGCCGTCCAGGATCGGCACGAGCACCGCCGATGGCCGCGCATCGGGCGGCGGCGGAATCTGATCCAAGGTCGTGGCGAACGTGCGCACGCGGTCGACCACGGTCGTCGTCGAACGCAACGGAGAGACGTCCAACAGTCGCCACGGATTGTCGGGCCGCACCCACACTGCGGCCGGACGAGGAATGACCTGGTCGCCGCCGAGGCGTCGAGCAAGGTCGGACATTGCCGTGAGTGGAACTAGGCCTGTGGCTTCCAGCCGGAGGCGACGAGTTGGGCGAGCAAGTCGTCGAGACCTGCGGTCTTCAGGTTGGCGAGCGTCTTGCCCGGCTGTTCCTCGCCGCGCTCCCAGGCCTCCCAGGCCGCCTTCATCTTCTCCAGGTCCATCGCAGGCTTCACGAAACTCATGCGTGTGAGCCTAACGATGCGTGCGTCACTTGCCTCGTGTCGTGCGCGCGGCCTTGCCGGCGTAGTTCGTCCCGAGTGCGATCACGGCGAGGATGAGTCCGACGCCGAGGAGCGACACCCGAGCCTGTGCGTCGTGGTCGACGAGGATGCTGGCTGCGATGGCAGCGACGATCACCACCCAGTCGACGACCTTGTGAACCTTGCGCGGGATGACGCGATACGCGCTCATCGCCCCGTCGCTCATCGCCGCGTTCAACAGGATCACCGCACCGATGATCGCGGGCCACACGGGCTCGCTCGACTGCCCGGCGAGGAACAACGTGCCGATGCCGATGATGTACTCGACGATCTGGTGCAACCAGAATCCGCGGCCTTGTGTTCCCATGTCGCCCGCAACACTAGGCGAGGGCATTCGACCCCGGACATGAAAGGGCCCCGGGTTTCCCCGGGGCCCTTTTCACTTCGTTGTCGAGACGACTTACATCATCCCCATGCCGCCACCGGGCATGCCGCCGCCTGCAGGTGCCGGGTTCTTCTCCGGCTTGTCTGCGACGAGGCACTCGGTGGTGATGACGAGTGCGGCGATCGACGCGGCGTTCTGCAACGCTGCGCGGGTCACCTTCGCTGGGTCGATGATGCCGGCCTTGACCAGGTCGACGTATTCGCCGGTTGCGGCGTTGAGGCCGACCGAGCCCTTCTCGGACTCGACGCGCTGGATCGCGACGGCTCCCTCGAGACCTGCGTTGTCAGCGATGTGACGACCAGGTGCGACGAGCGAGTCGTAGACGCTGCGTGCGCCGGTTGCCTCGTCGCCGGTGAGCGACTCGACGACCTTGAGCACTGCCGGACGGGTGCGGATGAGTGCGGTGCCGCCACCTGCGACGACGCCCTCCTCGATCGCTGCACGGGTCGCCGACACGGCGTCTTCGATGCGGTGCTTCTTTTCCTTCAGCTCCACCTCGGTCGCAGCGCCGACCTTGATCACGGCAACGCCACCGGCGAGCTTGGCGAGGCGCTCCTGGAGCTTCTCGCGGTCCCAGTCGGAATCGGTGTTGTCGATCTCGGCCTTGATCTGGCTGATGCGGGCGTTGACGTCGTCCTTCTTGCCAGCTCCGTCCACGATCGTGGTGTTGTCCTTGTTGATGATGACGCGCTTGGCGCGGCCCAACAGGTCGAGCGAGACGTTCTCGAGCTTGAGACCGACTTCCTCGCTGATGACCTGACCGCCGGTCAGCACTGCCATGTCCTGCAGCATCGCCTTGCGACGATCGCCGAAGCCCGGAGCCTTGACGGCTGCCGAGTTGAACGTGCCGCGGATCTTGTTCACCACGAGCGTCGCGAGTGCTTCACCCT
>CAYSRZ010000072.1:0-5648 GCA_964433615.1 uncultured Acidimicrobium sp.
TGTGTGTGGGACGAGGTCATGCTCGTCCCAATCCCACCACAGCGGACTTTGACCACGAACCCGTGGCGGTAGCTCGATCTGGACGCCATCGTGTCGGACGAGGTTGACGGGATTCTTCGGGTGCTGTCCTGCCAGGTCGGTGGGGATTCGCCCCAGATCAGTGCAGATGTCGTAAGCGGGAAGCGCTGCGGAGAGATGAGTGCCAATGTGCTCGGCAAGGCGACGGTTTCGTCCACCAAGGAGGATGCTCGTGAAGAATCCCTTGCGTCCATAACCGTGGAGCGTGACGACAGTGTCCACGTGCGTGAGGAACGACTGCAGCGATGGCGACTGATCGGGGTCGATGTGGTGGGACGGGATGTGCCATTTGAGATCGGCGGGCTGGTGGATTCCGTAGTAGGACGAGTGCGTCTGCTCGGCGACGAGCCTGCCGATGACGTCGGTGAATTCTTCGAGGCCCCCGCCGTGGTACGCCATGATCCCAAACGTGCCGCGAAGCTCGCACACCTCGTCGACCTCTGGATGCTCGAGCAGTTCTCTGAGCGTCATCGTTTGGAAGTGTGCGTCGAACGGCGACGCGTCGTGATGAGTGCAGCAGTGATGACGGCAACGAGGATGACAAAGAGCGGACGCGACCCGACCTCTTGGATGGCCGTGGCGAGACGCGACTGCATGCTTTCGACTCGGGATCCGATGGGGCCGAGCGACGAGCGTTCAGTGATCGCTACGTACCAATACCAGGCGAGGTAGGCACCGGTTGCGATCATGAACAACGCCGAGAGCGTATTCACGACGGGAAGGACGCGACGAAGTGACGCGAGGAGTCCTTGACGAGCGACGGCAAGGGTCACGGTAAGTGCGGTCACGAGGAGTGACATCCCAAGCCCATAGAGAACGACACTCACCACCCCAGATGCAACTCCGTGAACCGAGAACGACCCGAACACTGCCGTCGTGAGGAAGCCGATCGTGCATCCAATCGAAGCCACCGCATAGACGACCCCATAGAGGAACATCGATGGCCATGTTCGATCGACTGTTGACACACCTTGTGGACTGAAAAGACGGGGTTTCCAGCCACTGAGCATTCGAACGCCAGTTGCGATGATGGCAACGCCGATGACCAATGCGGCATATTTCGCGTTTTGTTCAATCCACTGGGTGAAGAGTCGCGAGACGACTCCGACGACGACGAAGACGGCGAGGAAACCACTGGAGACACTCATTCCAACGCGAATTGCCTCCCGCATCGGGGCTTGGCGGGCGGTCGCACCTGGCTCGGCGCCGAGGAAATAAAGGAGGTAGTTGGGCAGGAGGGCGAATCCACACGGATTGACTGCGGCGAGCACGCCGAGCATGAAGCTGTAGGCGAAGCTCCCTTCGAGTTGCACGATCAGAGGCTAAACCATTCGCGCAAACGCTCGTCGAGTGCTTCCGCGGTGATTTCACCGGCTATCTGACCGACGATGACCCCTGTCGAGTCCACGAACAGAGTGACAGGGGCCGTGGCGACGCCGAGCTCACGAGCAAGGGATCCATTGACGTCAAAGACGAGGTCGTAGGTGACGCCGTAGCGATCTGCAAACTCACGGGCAATCTCGGTCGTGTCGTTCATGTTCACACCTATGAATCTCACTTCACCAGCGCGCCTCTTCGCCGACTCGGCAAGCACCGGCATCTCCCGCCTACACGGCTCGCAGGTCGAGTACCAGAAGTTGATGACGAGTGGTCCTCCGGTGAATGACCGGATGGAGACGGACTGACTGGATTCATCCGTCACGGAGACGTCAGGAAGTTCGACACCGACCATGTCCTCGTTCGTCGACAATTGGGGGAAGGGGACCTCTCCCGGAGTCGTGAGACGTGCATCGACCCGATCGCTTGCCTGTCGGCTTGCCAACCAGCCACCCGTGGCACTCATGACGAGGACGATGACCAGCGCTGCCCGAAAGTGACGTCTCACGAACTGCAACGCTGGCACGTCCTCAGGCTACCGAGAGCACCTCGTCACGTTTCTTCAGCGATCCGACACGCAAGTGCAGTGGAATCGGAACTTCCTCAACGACCGTGACGACAGTGCTACGTGTCACTGGTCGCCCGCGAGGTCGCTTGGTCTGGCAAATGCGACCTTCTTCGAGTAGCTCTCCGCCCCAGACGCCCCAAGGCTCTGCGCGCTCGAGTGCGGCCGACAGACACGATTCACGCGTCGAACACTTCGCGCAGATTGCCTTGGCACGCTGCACGTCGACGTATTCCTCGGAGAAGAACAAGTACGACAAGGTGCCGTTTCCGTCGCTGCAACGCAGCGGGGAAAGCACGAGTTCTTCGTGTGTTGCTTCGATGGTGTTCGTCATGATGGTTCCTTTCGTGTTGCCTGGATTGGCTTCACGTCGGAGATCGCTCGTGGGGGGAAATGAAAAAGGCCGCTGGGTTCTCCCAGCGGCCTCTCGGCGATCTCCGACGTGAAATCTGTTTACGTCGTGAGCCCCAAGAGGCCTGGTCGGGGGCGCTTCGTAAAGCCCTGGTAATACTTTGCGAACATCACCATTGCCACGCGCCACGCGCCAAAGGTGGCGGTGGTGCGCGCGTCGGCAGCTGCGGTGCCAACTACTGGGGTGCCGTTCGCGAACAACATGGGACTCTCAGGAAAGCAGCGATCGGTCGGGATTGCAAGCGAATTATCGAGAATCCGTCGAGGCCCTTGTCTGGCTAGGGTTTGAGCCCATGTGGCAGCCGAGCGAGCCCGTAAGTCGGCCACGGGTCGGACGCCAATTTTCTACCGCCCGGAGGGTTCGCCTGGGCGACGTGACTCCGAAGGGGCGTCTCCGACTGGACGCGACCGCCCGATATCTCCAGGACGTGGCCAACGACGATGCCGTCGACGGGAACTACAGCGACGTCCATGGGTGGGTGGTGAGGCGAACGGAGATGTGGGTGTACGACTTTCCCGTCTACATGCAGGACGTCGGACTCATCACCTGGTGTGGTGGCTATGGCTCCCACTGGGCTGAGCGCCGAACGTCGATCACCGGTTCGGCGACGGGTCACGTAGAAACGGCTGCACTCTGGGTGCACGTTGACCTGCAGACGTTGAAGCCGTCTCCACTGCCCGCCGATTTCGTCCCGGTCGTCCACGAGGCAAGTGGCGGACGAAAGATCCGTGCACACCTGACGATCGGCAAGGATCTGCCCCCGTTGGATGATCCATCTGGGGTCCGCGAGGCATGGCCAGCGCGATTCGCAGACTTCGATGCTGTAGGTCACCTCAACAACGCCTCGTATTGGATCGCCGCAGAGGAGTTTCTCTCCACACGCAGTGACCTTCGAGCACCGATGCACGTCACCGTCGAGCACCACTTGTCCGTCGACCCAGGTCAGCAGATTGAGCTCGTGCGCCACGATCTCGGGGACCGCGTCGTCATCCGTCATGTCATCGAGGACACTCGGGTTGCCGCGATCACGCAGATCGTGCGACTCACAACCACCTGATGACACTTGACGTTGTCGTTGCGATCGTGGCTGCGGCAGTCGCAACACTTTCGGTGTTCCCGCAGCGTCGTTCGGTGGGTGTCGCACGGATGAGTGGTCGAACGCTCACCGTCGTGGTCCCTGCACGTAACGAAGCACACAACGTGGGCGAACTCATCGATTCGATACACGCCAACTTGGATCAGGCTTGCAACATCATCGTCGTGGATGACGGGTCGATCGATGCGACGGGAGACGTGGCGCGTGGGCGCGGCGCGACTGTGGTGAGGATCGATGACGTGCCTAAAGGATGGTCGGGGAAGGCCCATGCGTGTTGGCGTGGGGCAGAGGCGGCAGCAGGAGACGTGCTCCTGTTCGTCGATGCCGACGTGAGGTTCGACCGAGGCGCATCGACGTTCGTCTCGACTGCATTGGCGTCGATCGAGCGCGAGCCTGATCGGCTGATCAGTGCTCAGCCGTGGCATACACCGAAGTCGCTCGGCGAACGACTGTCGCTGACTTTCAACGTCGTGAGTGTGATGGCGAGCAGGTGCCGCGGTCTGTGGCGATCACGACGACCACTCGTCTTTGGTCCGTTCGTGATGTGCGATGCGCGGGTATACCGAGCACTCGGTGGTCACGGCCATGAGTCCGTGCGTTCGTCGGTGGTGGAGGACATCGCGCTCGGGCGTCTCTTTCCACGGGTTGGCGTGACGGTTGCGCCGCCTGACGCGCTCACCTTTCGGATGTATCCGACTGGAGCGCGTGGCGTGATTGCCGGATTCACCAAGAACATGGCGAGTGCTGCCGGCGCGTCCAGTCCACTCGGGGTGGTCGCGGTTGTCTTCTGGTTCGTGTTCTTGTGTTCACCGTTGACGGTTGGTCCGATCATGTATCCCGTCTGTGTAGTCCACGTCGCTGGCATGGCGCGTGTGGTCGGGAGATTCCGGCTGATCGACGCCGTGCTCTATCCCGTGCACCTCGTCGTCTTTGTGTTGGTGTGTGTTCGCAGCGTGTGGCGACGATGGTTCGTCGGATCGGTTACGTGGAGCGGTCGAAAGATCGAGGTCTAGGGCTGGAGGAAGATCTTCGAGCGGTAGAACTGCAGCTCGCGAACGCTTGCCTTGATGTCTTCCATGGCTCGGTGCTGGCCACTCTTGGCCGGTCGGTCGATACCGACTTTCGGGAACCAGCGCTTGGAGAGTTCCTTGATCGTGGAGACGTCGACCGATCGATAGTGCAGGTAGTTCTCGATCTCCGGAAGGTACTGGGCGAGGAACCGCCTGTCCGTCCCGATCGAGTTCCCACAGAGTGGCACGGTGCGCGCCTCTGGAACGTGGAGTTTGATGAAGTGAAGCGTCTGGGCCCCTGCCTCTTCGAGCGTGATCGAACTGGAACGAATCGCATCGAGGAGTCCGGATTTGGTGTGCATGTCGACGACAATCGGCTCCATCCCGGCGAGCTTGTCCTCGGGCTGGTGGATGACGAGGTCGGGACCCTCGGCGACGACGTTCAATTCGTCGTCGGTGACCAGAGTCGCAATTTCGACGATCACGTCGCGTTGGGGATCGAGGCCGGTCATCTCAAGATCCATCCACACCAGCACGCCATGCAATCTAGGCGTAATCTTTCACCATGTCTAAACCCGTCGTCGTCGACATTCGACGGCTCGATCCCGACTTGCCGTTGCCGACGACCGCACATTCGGGCGACGCAGGCGTCGATCTGCACGCACGCGAGGATGCTCTGTTGCGGGCTGGCGGAGGTCGCGTCCTCGTGCCGACGGGGATAGCCGTCGCGATACCGGTCGGATACATGGGGATCGTCGTGCCGCGCAGCGGGCTTGCCCTGAAACACGGGATCTCGCTCGTCAACACGCCAGGGATCATCGACAGTGGCTACCGAGGGGAACTGAAGGTGGTGATGGTGAACACTGATCCACGCGACGACTACCAGGTGACGCGAGGAGACCGCATCGCACAACTGATCATTCAGGAGATCGTTTCGGTCACGTGGAGGCCCGTCGAGGAACTGACGGGCGAGGATCGTGGCGGGGGTTTCGGCCACTCGGGCCGTTAGGGCTGCGGAACCCGACTGACGAGGACGCCAATCGACTCGAGATGCGCGACGTCGGCGTCCGACATGCCGAGCAGCGTTGTGCACACTTCGCGGTTGTCCTC
>CAYSRZ010000073.1:0-5628 GCA_964433615.1 uncultured Acidimicrobium sp.
CTCACCTCGGACGCGACGTGTTCGTCATGCAACGGTTCCGGTGCTCGTGCGGGCACGACTCCACAACAGTGTCCGCAGTGCTACGGGCGTGGCGTCGTTGAGGAGAACCAAGGAGTGTTCGCCTTCTCTTCTCCGTGTTCGCGTTGTGCCGGCCGGGGCGTGATCGTCGAATACCCATGCGTCGGCTGTCGCGGGTCGGGCATCGAAAAGCGACCACGTGAGGTCAAGGTGCGCATTCCCGCTGGCGTCGACGACGGCCAACGCATTCGGTTGAAGGGTCGTGGCACGCCTGGTCGACACGGCGGTCCTCCTGGCGATCTGTTCGTCGTGTGCAACGTGTCGACAGACAAGGTCTTCGGTCGTGACGGCATGAACCTCACGGTTCGCCTCCCGATCACGTTTGCTGAAGCAGTGCTCGGTGGCGACATCGAAGTTCCCACACTCGAGGGGCCGACGGTGACCCTGCGGCTCAAGCCTGGAACGCCGTCTGGTTCGCGACACAGGGTGAAGGGAAAGGGGATCACGTCAAAGTCGACGACCGGTGACCTCATCGTGACGGTCGACGTCGTCGTGCCGACGACGTTGTCGAAGGGCGAGCGCGATGCGATCGAGTCGCTTGCCGCGGCAGGATCCCGTTCGCCACGCGAGGCCATTCTTCAAGCAGCACACACGAAGCGAGGCAACTGATGCAACGTGATCACCACGCCGTCTACGTGATCTCGGTGGCAGCCGAGATCGCCGGAGTGCATCCACAGACGCTGCGCATCTATGAGCGTCGCGGACTGCTGAGTCCAGCGCGCACATCCGGAGGCAACCGTCGGTACAGCAATGCCGACATTCAACGTCTGCGTCGCATCGCAGAGCTGGCAGATGGTGGCATGAACCTTGAGGGCATCCGCCAGGTGCTCGAGCTCGAGGCGCAGGTTGCGGCGCTCCAAGCGCAAGTCGCCGAGCTGGTCGGCGAACTGCAGCGACTCGCGTCGTCTGAGCCGCGTGCGAGGTATGACCTCGTGCCGCTGCGCCAGGAAATCACCGTGTTTCGTCACCGTCCATCGATATTCGAAAGAGAGGAATAGGTCATGTCGCTGAACCCCCGCCAGTGGACCACCAAGACCACCGAAGCCGTCAACCTTGCGATGCAGGATGCTCTGTCCCGGTCGAATCCCGAATTGTCCGTCGATCACGTCGTGGTTGCGCTCATGAACCAATCGGAGACCATCGTCCCGGCGCTGCTCGCCAAGGTTGGTGTCGCCTCGACGATGATTCGCGACCAGGCAGCCCAGGCCGTGGCGAAGCTTCCGAGCGCACATGGTGGCAGCGAGCCACGGATGTCTCGTGAGTTGACCAACAAGTTCGCCCAGGCGGACAAATATCGCGGCGAATTGAAAGACGACTTTCTGTCCGTCGAGCACCTCGTGTTGGCAATGAACGACCGAGTCGGCATCGCCTCTGATGAGTTGCTCGTGGCGCTGCGCGACGTGCGCGGCTCGCACCGCGTCACGTCCCAAGATCCCGAGAGTCAATTTCAAGCGCTCGAGAAGTACAGCGTGGACCTCACGGCCCGAGCCCGCGACGGCAAGATCGATCCGGTGATCGGTCGCGACGAGGAGATTCGTCGCGTGATCCAGGTCTTGTCGCGTCGAACGAAGAACAACCCGGTCCTCATCGGCGAGCCGGGCGTTGGCAAGACCGCGATCGTCGAAGGACTCGCTCGCCGAATCAACGATGGCGACGTGCCAGAGGGTCTCAAAGGAAAGCGTCTGATCTCTCTCGACCTTGCGTCGATGCTCGCCGGTGCGAAGTATCGCGGCGAGTTCGAAGAGCGTCTGAAGGCGGTGCTGAAGGAGATCACCGACGCCCAGGGGGACGTCATCACGTTCGTTGACGAGATCCACACGCTCGTCGGTGCGGGCGGCGCAGAGGGCGCCATGGATGCGGGGAACATGATCAAGCCGATGCTTGCTCGCGGTGAACTGCGCATGATCGGTGCGACCACGCTTGACGAGTATCGCAAGCACGTGGAGAAGGACCCGGCACTCGAACGACGATTCCAACAGGTCTATGTCGGTGAACCGACGGTCGACGACACGATCGCGATCCTGCGAGGGCTGAAGGAACGCTACGAGGTGCACCACGGTGTACGCATCCAAGACAACGCGCTCGTGAGTGCAGCGGTGCTCTCGAATCGATACCTCACCAATCGTTTCTTGCCGGACAAGGCGATCGATCTCGTCGACGAAGCCGCCAGCAAGCTGCGCATCGAGATCGACTCGATGCCGACGGAGATCGACGTCGTCGAGCGACGCAAGCGCCAACTCGAGATCGAGCGTGTCGCGTTGGAAAAGGAGACCGACCCGGCGTCACGTGAACGGCTCGCGTCGCTGAACGACGAACTGGATGAACTGGGAGCGCAGATCGCGACGATGACGACCCATTGGGAGGCCGAGCGTCAGGCGATCGGCGCGATCAGATCCTTGAAGGAAGAACTCGAGTCCCTGCGTGCGCAGATGGAGCGCGAGACCGACCTGGAGAAGGCAGCAGAAATTCGTTACGGACGGATCCCCGAGATCGATCGACGCATCGCGGCCGCGACCGAGCAGCTGAATGCACTTCAGCACGACACGCGAATGTTGAAGGAGGAGGTCGACTCGGAGGACATCGCCGAAGTCGTTTCGAAGTGGACGGGAGTTCCGGTGAGCAGGTTGATGGAGGGCGAGATGCACAAGCTCGTTCATCTCGAAGACCTCTTGCACCGTCGAGTGATCGGCCAGGACGCCGCGGTCGTCGCGACGGCGAACGCGATTCGCAGGAGTCGAGCAGGACTCAGTGACCCGAATCGTCCGATCGGATCATTCATGTTCCTCGGGCCGACCGGAGTTGGCAAGACCGAACTCGCTCGAGCGTTGGCCGAATTCTTGTTCGACGACGAGCGGGCCATGGTGCGCATCGACATGGCCGAATACATGGAGAAACACTCCGTCAGTCGCCTGATCGGCGCACCTCCGGGATACGTCGGCTATGACGAGGGTGGGCAGCTGACGGAGGCCGTCCGTCGTCGTCCGTACAGCGTCGTTCTCCTCGACGAGATCGAAAAGGCTCACCCGGAAGTGTTCAACGTGTTGCTCCAAGTCCTCGATGACGGTCGTTTGACCGACGGTCAAGGTCGAACAGTCGACTTCACGAACAGCGTGTTGATCATGACGAGCAACCTGAAGGGCGAGCCGATCGAGTATTTCAAGCCCGAGTTCGTGAACCGTATCGACGAAATCGTGCGCTTCCGGCCGCTCGAGCAGTCCGACCTTGGCGCGATCGTCGACATCCAACTCGAACACCTGATCGAGCGAATGGCATCCCGTCGAATCACGCTTGCGGTCACGCCGCGCGCACGACTCCTGCTCGCCGAGCAGGGTTACGACGCAGAATTCGGTGCAAGGCCGTTGAAGCGACTCATTCAAAAGACGATTGCAGACGCCGCCGCCTTGCTCATCCTCGAGGGCAAGGTGGGCGAGGGCGGCTCGGTCGTCGTCGACGAACGCGACGGTGAATTCAGCGTGAGTGCCCAGGATCTCGTCGTCACCTGAGCCAATTCGACCTTTGTGCGACTAGACTCTTCTTACGTTCCCCACATCTAGGAGCGTTTGATGCCCGTCACAGTCGTCGTAGGTACGCAGTGGGGTGACGAGGGCAAAGCCAAGATCATCGATCTTCTTGCCGAGACCCATGACTACGTCGTCAGGTATCAGGGAGGCCACAATGCCGGACACACCGTCGTCGTCGGAGACCAGCGGTACGCACTCCAGTTGATCCCGAGTGGCGTGCTGTATCCGCACGTCATACCCGTCATCGGCAATGGAGTGGTCGTCGACCTTCCGACGCTCTTCGCGGAGATCGACTCGCTCGAATCGCGCGGAGTGTCGTGTGCCAAGTTGAAGGTGTCGAGCCTCGCCCAGTTGATCTTTCCGTGGCATCAGGCACTCGATGCTGTCATTGAAGCAGAGCGCGGGGAGTCCAAGATCGGTACGACGCTGAAGGGAATCGGTCCCGCGTACGCGGACAAGGCGCTGCGTGTCGGCATCCGTGCAGGTGAAGTACGCAACCACACCCGATTCGTCGATCTCGTCCGCATGCGAGCGCACGCGTCGTCCGCCGTTCTTGTCGCGCGTGGCATCAGCGCCATCGACGTCGATGCTGTCGTCGATCAATTCTCGACTTTGGCCACGAGACTCGCTCCATACGTGAGCGACACGGTGAACACGTTGCATGACGCGCTGGACGGTGGCAAGCACGTGCTGCTCGAAGGTGCGCAGGCCACGTTCCTCGACATCGACCACGGGACATATCCCTACGTGACGTCGTCACACCCGATTTCTGGTGGTGCAACCGTGGGCACGGGCCTCGGTCCACGAGACATCAACCGTGTGGTCGGGATCACGAAGGCATACACCACTCGCGTCGGAGCCGGTCCTTTCCCGACCGAACTGACCGACGATCGCGGGGATCGCATCGTCGACATTGGCAAGGAGTTTGGAACCGTCACCGGGCGACGTCGTCGTCCGGGGTGGCTGGACCTCGTCATGCTGCGTCACGCAGTGCGTCTCAATTCGCTGACCGATTTTGCACTCACCAAGCTCGACGTGTTGGACGACTTCGATTCGATCAGCGTGTGCACGGGCTATCAACTCGACGGCGGCATGTTGCGTGGATATCCCGACGACGTCTCGTTGCTGGAGCGAGTCACGCCGGTCTACGTCACTCTTGACGGGTGGAAGGCCGTATTGCGAGATTGCCGTTCGTACAACGACCTTCCCGATGCCGCACGGAAGTTCGTCGAACTCATTGAACGTGAAGTTGGCGTGCCGGTTTCAATGATCGGCGTAGGCCCAGGACGAGACGAATGCGTGGTGCGCTCGTGATCGATCGATATATGACTCCCGAGATGTCGAACATCTTTAGTGACGTCGCGAAGTTCTCTCGTTATTTGGAGATCGAGCTCGTTGCGCTCGAAGGGCTCTCACGGGTCGGAATCGTCTCCGAGTCGGTCGCTCGGTCGTGTCGGGATGCTGCACCGCGAGTTGACGACGACTTCGTTGCTGCCGTCGAAGAACGTGAGTCGGTCACGAACCACGACGTTGCTGCCTTTGTCGACGTCGTGCAATCTCGAATCGGTGGCGAGTCGGCCAAGTGGATCCACTACGGACTCACGAGTAGCGACGTCGTCGACACCGCATGGTGCTGGATGATGAGGGACGCGGCAGACGTCATCCTCGAAGAGTTGTCAAAGTTGATCTCCGACACGTGTCGAATCGCTCGCGAACATCGTTCGACCGTCATGGTCGGTCGAACCCACGGGATTCATGCAGAACCAACGACGTTCGGGGCCAAGGTCGCCCTGTGGGCATTGCAACTCGATCGCGACCGCACGCGGTTACGAGATGCACGCACGGCCATTGCCGTCTGCAAGATGTCTGGTGCGGTCGGAACGTATTCGAACATCTCACCAGACGTCGAGCGTCATGTGGGTGCGACATTGGGACTTTCGCCTGTGCCGGCGACGCAAGTCGTGTCCCGAGATCGCCACGCGCAGTACTTGTGGGCGTGTTCGTCGCTGGCGACGACGATCGAGATGAT
>CAYSRZ010000074.1:0-5580 GCA_964433615.1 uncultured Acidimicrobium sp.
CTCGCCTGCACATTGACTCCTGCAAAACCTTGTGCAATCTTCGCAATGTTCGTGGTTCCAGCGACACCGAAGATGAGTGCGATTCCATAGAGGAAGAATGCCGAGGCGAAACCACCCAGGATGAAGTACTTCAACCCGGCCTCACCACTTGTCGTGCGCTTCCGCGAGCTTGCGACGAGGAGATAGAACGCCAGGCTCAGGGTCTCGAGCCCGAGGAACAGCACCAGCAGGTCGTTTGCTGCGACCATCACATATCCGCCGATGAGCGCGGTCAGCATCAGCCCGTAGACCTCGGGGCCGTCTTCGCCTTCTCGTTCGAGGTGGTCGTTGACGACAAGCGACACGAGCAACACCGACACCGTCATCGCGAGCATCGCCAGTAACCCGAATCGATCGAGTGTCAGGGTGTTGCCAACGAGGGGAACCGAGTCCTTGTCGCCAAGGTCGCGCCACAACAAGACCGTCATCACCGCTGACGCACCGCAGGTCACTGCGCTGCCGAGGGCGTACATGCCCTTGCGCCACGTCGGCGTCAGCGAACCAACGAGAAGCAACACGAGCGCCCCACCGAGGATCACGAGGACGTTGCTCAGTCGATACCAGTCGATTGCTGGACCAACGAATGACTGCGCTGCCAGCATCACTCTTCACCTCCGTGGGCCGCTTCAGGTTGGCGATAGTCCGTGCGCGACTCGACGTGTTCGAGGAGCGACTTGACGCTCGGCTCGATTCGCTCGAGCATCGGCTTCGGATAGACGCCAGTGAAGACAATGATCGCGACGAACGCCGCGAGGAGCAGGCCTTCGCGTCCGGTGAGTTCCTTGAACGACGAGTTCGCCTCGTCGGGCTCGCCGTGGAACACGCGCTGATAGGCCCACAGCAGGTAGAGCGCGGCGAGGATGACGCCGACCGTTGCGACGACGACCCACCAGCGGGCCGTCGGGAATGCACCAATCAGAACGAGGAACTCACCGACGAAGCCGTTGAGCCCGGGTAGGCCGATCGAGGACAGCATGATGACCGTGAAGAACCCGGCAAACACCGGAGCGACGGCTTGGATTCCCTTCAGCTCTGCGATGGCGCGGGTGTGGCGACGCTCGTAGATCATGCCGACCATGAGGAAGAGCGCGCCGGTCGAGATGCCGTGGTTGATGTTCTGCATCACTCCGCCGGTGACGGCCTGTGACGTCAGTGCGAACGTTCCGAGCACGATGAATCCGAGGTGGGCGACGGATGAATACGCGACGAGGCGCTTCAAGTCCTTTTGCATCGTGGCAGCGATCGCGCCGTAGATGATGCCGATCACGGCCAAGGTGTACATCACGGGTCGCGCCCAGACTGACGCCTCAGGGAACAGGTAGATGCCAAAGCGCAGCATGCCGTAGGTGCCCATCTTCAAGAGCACGCCCGCGAGGATGACGGAGCCGCCCGTCGGGGCCTGCGTGTGCGCATCGGGCAACCACGTATGCAGCGGGAAGAGCGGGACTTTCACGGCAAACGCGATGATGAACGCGACGAAGAGCCAGCGCCCGGTTGCGATGCCGAAGTTCGCCTTCTCGGCGATCTCCACGAGATCGAAGGTCAGGAACCCGATGTCGCGGCGCGCGATGAACGCGGTGGCCACGATCCCGACCAACATGAATGCCGATCCGGCCATCGTGTAGAGGAAGAACTTCGTTGCGGCATAGACGCGCTGGTCATATCCCCAGTTGCCGATGAGGAAGTACATCGGGACGAGGACGATCTCGAAGAAGACGAAGAACAGGAACAAGTCCAGGCTCAAGAAGCTGCCCATCACTCCGGCCTCCAGGAGCAACAACCATGCGAGATAGGGCTTTTCGTCGTGGTGTGGATCGATTCCGACGATCACGAGCGGGAACAAGATGCCCGTGAGCACGACGAGGAAGAGCGAGATGCCGTCGACACCGAGGTGCCAGGAGATACCCCACTCTGTGATCCACGTGTGCTTGGAGACGAACTCAAAACCCGCCTCCCCCGTGGGGAACTTGACCAGCATCCAGATGCTCATCGCTCCGGTCGCAATGCTCGACACGAGGGCGCTCAACTTGATCCATTCCGGTCGGCGACTGGACAGCAACGCGACCACGATCGAGCCGAGGAGCGGAACGAGGACGAGCATCGTCAGGATCGGGAACCCCACGGATGCGGACGCTGCGGCGGCGATCACGCGAGACCTCGATACACGAACCAGGCAAGGAGCAGCACGACCCCGAGGGCGACGATTGCCGCGTAACCGCGGACGAATCCGGACTGGGCCTTGCGTAGCGTCGAGGCGACACGCCGGACGACAGCCCCCGTCCCGTTGACCGCACCGTCGACGATCTTTGCGTCAGCCCAGGCCACCGCGGAGAACGCTGCGGCTCCTGGACCTGCGACCAGCTTCGCGGCACCAGCGTCGTAGAACCAGGCCTGCTCGAGGACCTTCGGCTCGACGGGCTTCACCTTGCCCTTCGCATACACCACGATTGCAGCGGCGATGCCGACTATCGCAATGAGCACAGCGACTCCAAGCAAGAGGTACTTGTTCTGATAGGCCCACGTCTCGCCGATGTGGGCCTCGGACTCCTCCACGACCGGCGCGAGCCAGTGCTCGAGGAAGTGCAGATCCTTGGAAAACGGTAGTTGCATGAACCCGCCGACGACCGAGAGCACGGCGAGGACGACGAGTGGCATCAGCATGATCTTCGGACTCTCGTGCGGGGTGAACTCGCCGTGCGCACCATGGTCCGCGCTGTGGTCGCTCCAACGAGCCTTGCCGAAGAACACCATGATCACCTGGCGCGTCATGTAGTAGGCGGTGAGCAACGCCGTGAGGAGACCGACCACGTAGAGGAAGCGATTGTTCGCATAGACGTACAGCAAGATCTCGTCTTTCGACCAGAAGCCGGCGAACGGTGGCACACCGGCGATCGCCAACCAACCGATGATGAAGGTGAACCCGGTGATCGGCATGGCCTTGCGCAGCGCACCCATCTTTCTCATGTCCTGTTCGTGGTGCATGCCGTGGATGACCGACCCCGAGCCAAGGAACAACAGCGCCTTGAAGAATGCGTGCGTGACCATATGGAAGATCGCTGCGACGTAGGCACCGGAACCGACTGCGAGGAACATGTAGCCGAGCTGAGACACCGTCGAATATGCCAAGACCTTCTTGATGTCGTTCTGGGCAACGGCGACAGTTGCCGCATACAGCGCCGTCGCGGCACCGACGGACGCGACGATCGTCGGTGCCCATGAGTAGGACTCGTGGAGAACTGGTGCCATGCGAGTCATGAGGAACACCCCGGCGGTGACCATCGTCGCGGCGTGGATGAGTGCAGACACCGGTGTCGGGCCTTCCATCGCGTCCGGAAGCCACAGATACAACGGCAACTGGGCGCTCTTGCCGCAGGCGCCGACGAAGAGCAGGAGCGCGATCGCCGTCGCGGTGACGGGAGCAAGCTCACCATGGTGGGCGGCGTCGTTGATCGCGCCGTAGGAGACCGAGCCGACGGTCGAGAACGCGAGGAACATCGCCGTCATCACACCGAAGTCACCGATGCGGTTGGTGACGAACGCCTTCTTGCCGGCAACGGCGGCCGAATTGCGGGTGTGCCAGAAGGAGATCAGGAAGTAGGAGCACGCACCGACGCCCTCCCAGCCGAGGAAGGTGACGAGGAGGTTCTCCCCCAACACGAGCATCAACATGCTGAACACGAACAGGTTGAGATAGAGGAAGAACTTCGAGAACTTGGCGTCCCCGTGCATGTAGCCGACTGCATACAGATGGATGAGCGAGCCGATACCCGTGATGAAGAGCGCCATGGTGATGCTGAGCGGATCAGCCAGGAGGGCGGCATCGATCTGCAGTGACCCGACGGGAATCCACGAGAACAAGGTGACGACCTCGTGGCGCTCCTCCGCAGGGCGGGACAACAGGTCGAAGTAGATGCCGACGGTGACGACGAACGAAGCGATCGGCATCAGCGCCGCCAAGTATCCAGCCTTCGGGTCGCCGAGGCGACGACCGAACAGCAAGATGAGCGTCGCCCCGAGCAGCGGGAACGCGGGAAGGAGCCAGAGTTGCGAGGTCATGGTCAGCCCTTCAACTCCGACAGATCGTCGGCATTGACGCCCGAGCGACGGCGCATGATCGACACGATGATGCCGAGTCCGACGACCACCTCCGCGGCAGCCACGACCATCACGAAGAACACGATCGACTGGCCATGGATGTCATCGAGGCGACGTCCGAGCGTGACGAACGAGAGGTTGACTGCGTTCAACATGAGTTCGATGCACATGAACATGATGAGCGGGTTGCGCCGCACCATCACGCCGACCATGCCGATGACGAAGAGCAAAGCCGACAGGAGCAGATACCACGTCGGGGTGGGGGCGATCACGAGGGCGCTCATCGTCACTTGACCGCCTTGCGCTTGCGCGCCAAGAGGACGGTTCCGACGACGGCGATCAAGAGCAGCACCGAGGTGACCTCGAAGGCCACGACATAGTCGGAGAAGATGATGTGGGCCAGCTGGTCGATGTTTGCGTCCGGATTGTCACCCGCCACCACGCTCGCGATCCCCTCGCCTCGCGGATACACCGCATCGACGCCGGTGAGGATCGCAATGCCCAACAGCCCGAGCATGGCGACACCGAGCAGGCCCGCAATCCAGCGCTGTGCGGCGAGTGGCTCGGTGCTCAGGTCCTCAGCCCGATCCACGCCGAGCAACATGATGACGAAGAGGAACAACACCACGATTGCGCCCGCGTAGACGATCACCTGGACCGCGGCCAAGAACTCGGCGTGCTGCGCGACGAAGAGCACGGCCACACCGAAAAGCGTGAGCACGAGGCTGAGTGCCGCATGAACGGGGTTGCTGCGCAGCACGACCCCGAGGGCCCCTGCGAGGATCATGATCGAGGCACAGACGAAGACGAACAGTTCCACTTACTGGCTGCTCTCTTCCGGCTTGCGGACGCCGTAGCCGAGCTCGCCGCTCCAACCCACGACGCCGACGAAGTTCGCGTCACCCGACGGGGCCGTCGCACGCATCCAGGCGGACGTGTTCGCGTCCTCACCCGGGCGCCAGTCCTCCCACGGGAGGTGCTTGGGCTTGCCGTCGTCGCCGACGAGCAGTTCGGCCTTCGTGTAGATCGCATCTTGACGGTTGGTGAAGGAGAACTCAAAGAGCTTCGATTCGGTGATCGCCTCGGTGGGGCACGCCTCGACGCACATGTCGCAGTGGATGCAGCGGAGGTAGTTGATCTCGTAGATCCAGCCGAAGCGCTCACCCGGTGACGTCGGATTCTCCGGGTCGTTGTCTGCGCCGCGCACGTGGATGCACTTGGCAGGACACACGGCCGCACACAGCTCGCAACCGATGCACTTTTCCATCCCGTCCTCGTAGCGGTTCAGCACGTGGCGTCCGTGCAGGCGCTCCGGCTTGGGGATCTTGGCGTCCATCTCCTCGGCCTTTGCCGAGACGTCACCCTTCTTCGACTTCTTCAACGCGCGACGGCGCACGCGACCGCCCGAGTACTGGGTGGTGACGCGGTTGCGCTTGCCGTGCTGGC
>CAYSRZ010000075.1:0-5571 GCA_964433615.1 uncultured Acidimicrobium sp.
CGCATCGGGCCGGCTTCCTGGGCCTTGATCGCCTTCGTGATCAACTTCTCGGCGATCGGGCGCAGTGCCTTTGCCTTGCCCTCGGTCGTGACGATGCCCTCCGCTGCGAACAGCGACGCAGCAAGGTTCGCCATCATCAGTTTCTGGTGGTGTGCGCTGCTACCGAACTTGCGAGCGCGTCGTGGTGTTGCTGGCATGTCTCATCGTCTCCTATGTACGTCGTTCGCTCAGATACGCAGCGAGAGGCCGCGCTCGTCGAGCTTCAACTTGATTTCGTCCAACGACTTCTGACCGAAGTTCGTGATGTTCAACAGGTCCTCTTCGCTGCGCAACAGGAGCTCGCCGACCGTGTTGATCTGGGCGCGCTTCAGGCAGTTGCGGGGACGCTCGGACAGGTCCAGGTCCTCGATGCTCAGGTCGAGGTCGGGCGAGCCCGAACCAGAACCGATGACTTCGCCGAGTTCGAGGGCGACGGGCTCGTCGCTCATCGTGGCGACGAGGTCGACGAGTGAACGCAACGTGGCGCCAGCCGAGGCGAGTGCCTCGCGTGGCTCCATGGTGCCGTCGGTCTCGATGTCGAGGACGATCTTGTCGTAGTTGGTCGACTGCTCGACGCGGGTCGGCTCCACGGTGAACGTGCAGCGACGGACCGGCGAGAAGATCGCGTCGATCGGGATGACGCCGATCACCTTGCGGGTGTCACGGTCACTCGAGGCATAGCCCTTGCCGCGCTCGATCGTCAGGTCGACGACCAGACGGCCCTTGGCCGACAGCGTGGCGATGTGCTGACCCTTGTTCAACACCTCGACACCTGCCGGGCAGGCGATGTCTGCGGCGGTGACCTCGGCTGGGCCCTTCACGTCGAGGGTGATGACGACCGGCTCGTCGCTCTCGGAGGTGACGACGACGTCCTTCAGGTTCAAGATGATCTCGGTGACGTCCTCGGTGATGCCGTCGATGACGTCGAACTCGTGCAGGGCCGACTCGAACTTGACGGTCGTGATCGCCGCACCCGGGATCGACGAGAGCAACATGCGACGAATCGAGTTGCCGATCGTGTAGCCGAGACCCGGCTCGAGCGGTCCGATGGAGAACTTCTGACGGTTGTTCTCCGGGGTGCCGATTGCTTCCACTGACGGGCGCTGAATGACAAGCATTGATCTCTCCTGTTGACGATGACTGGTCGGGGGTTACTTCGAATAGAGCTCGACGATGAGCTGTTCGCGGACGGGAACGTCGATGTGTTCACGCTGCGGCAGCTCGCGGACGGTGACCTGCTTGCCACCCTCTGCTGCGTCCATCCAACCGACGACCTTGCGGTCGAGGGTGTCGATGTTGTGCTGAATGATGATCATGTTCTTGGCCTTGTCGCTCAGGGTGATGACCTGGCCGCGACCCACCGAGTACGACGGGATGTTGACGCGCTTGCCGTCCACCATCACGAGACCGTGGCTCACGAACTGGCGTGCCTGCGGGCGGGTGCTCGCCCAGCCGGCGCGGTACACGACGTTGTCGAGACGGCACTCGAGCAGACGCAACAGGTTCTCACCGGTCGGGCCGGAGAGACGGGTCGCCTCCTCGTAGGTCTTGCGGAACTGACGCTCGAGCACGCCGTAGATGTACTTCGCCTTCTGCTTTTCCTGCAGCTGGGTGAGGTACTCACTACCGGCGCCACGGCGACGGGTGCGGCCGTGGGTTCCCGGTGGGAACGGACGACGCTCGAGGGCCTTGGAGCCCTTGTTGTTCTCGTAGACGTTGATGCCAAGGCGACGCGAGATGCGTACCTTCGGTCCTGTGTAGCGAGCCATGGTTACGGCCTCTTTCGCTTCGGCTGGAGGCAACCGTTGTGCGGCACCGGAGTCACGTCCTTGATGCCGGACACTTCGATGCCCAGGTTCTGAATGGAGCGCAGTGCGGTGTCGCGACCCGAGCCCGGGCCCTTCACGTGCACTTCGGCGCGACGAAGCCCCTGGTCCATCGCTGCGCGGCCGGCCTTCTCGGCTGCCATCTGCGCGGCGAACGGGGTGGACTTGCGCGAACCGGTGAAGCCGACGCCGCCCGAGGACGCCCACGAAATGACGTTGCCCTCGGTGTCGGTGATCGACACGATCGTGTTGTTGAACGAGCTCTTGATGTGCACGACGCCGGTCGCGACGTTCTTGCGGTCGCGCTTGCGCTTGCGGGGTGCTGGTGCCTTTGCCATGGGTTACTTCCTCACTGCCATCTTCTTGTTGGCCACGGTCTTCTTCGGGCCCTTGCGGGTGCGAGCGTTGGTGTGGGTGCGCTGGCCACGGACAGGGAGTCCCTTGCGGTGGCGCGTGCCCTGGTAGGAGCCGATCTCGATCTTGCGCTTGATGTCGGTCTGCACGTCACGTCGCAGGTCACCCTCGACGTTGAGGTTGTTCTCGATGTACATACGAATCTTGTTGACCTCAGAGTCGGTCAGGTTGCGCACGCGGGTGTCGGGGCTCAGGTCGAGCTCCTTGCACATCTTCTGCGCGGTGGTGCGGCCGATCCCATAGATATAGGTCAGTGCGATCTCGAGGCGCTTCTCGCGCGGGATGTCAACTCCTGAAATACGTGCCATCGTCGTGTGTCCTTATCAGCCCTGGCGCTGCTTGTGTCGTGGGTTCTCGCAGATCACCATGACGCGACCGTGCCGGCGGATGACCTTGCACTTCTCGCAAATCTTCTTGACGCTTGGTTTTACTTTCACTTCTGCCTCGCGATGTCGTTGGTGTCTAGAGAATCGATTACTTGTGTCGGTAGGTGATGCGACCCCTGGTGAGGTCATATGGCGTCAGCTCTACCTGGACCTTGTCCCCCGGCAGGATGCGGATGTAGTTCATTCGCATCTTCCCGGAGATATGAGCCAACACTGTGTGTCCGTTGTCGAGTT
The DNA here is from genome assembly GCA_964433615.1 of uncultured Acidimicrobium sp. Classification (GTDB taxonomy): domain Bacteria; phylum Actinomycetota; class Acidimicrobiia; order Acidimicrobiales; family Ilumatobacteraceae; genus UBA3006. Next base: position 2,900 of record CAYSRZ010000075.1, read on the forward strand.
CGACCCGAAACATTGCGTTCGGCAACGATTCGGTAATCGTGCCTTCCAGCACGATCGCGTCTTCCTTGTTTTTTGGCAGAACTCTCTCCTCAACACAACGTTCACGGATGCCACTCGGGTGGATGAACCCCCCAAAAGGCGAAGGATGACTCTATCGGCGGCCCTTGGCGCCTGAAAACCCCGCTTTTGACGGCCTCAACGGCTCGACTCGACGCAGGCCACCAGGCGGGCAAAGACCTCGTCCGGGGTCCCGAGGCCGTCCACGACCTGCAGGGAACCCCTCTCCTGGTAGTAGGAGATGAGCGGCGCGGTCAGTTCGTCGTAGAGGTCCAGGCGGTGGTTGATCGCCTCGGGCGTGTCGTCTGCCCGCTGGGTCACCGTTCCCCCGCACTTCTCGCAGTTCCACGGCGCCGGGTCGTTGCCGTTCGAGACGTAGTTGGCCTCGCAGGACTGGCACGTGCGGCGCGCCGAGAGGCGCTCGAGCACGAGCTCACGCTTCACCTCGAGGTCGATGACCACGTTGACGGGGCGAACCTCGGTGATGTGGTCGAAGGCCCTCGCCTGGCCCGCGGTGCGCGGGAAGCCGTCCAAGATGTAGCCGGCGGTGCGCGAGTCGGGCTCGCCGATTCGCCCCTGCACCAGGCTCACCATCAATTCGTCGTTGACCAACTCGCCGCGGTCGAGCACGTCCTTCACCGCGCGACCGACGACGGTCTCCTGGCGGATCGCAGCGCGCAACATCTCCCCCGTCGAAATGTGGGGAACGGTGAAGTGCGTGGCGAGACGCTTGCACTGGGTGCCCTTGCCTGCGCCTTGGCGCCCGAGCATGATGACACGAATTCCGTTCGACATGACTGGTTCGTCCTGGGTGGTCGGCTCGATGATTCCTTCGCTCAGGAAGGAATCACTTCAAGAAGCCCTCGTAGTTGCGCTGCATCAACTGGCTGTCGATCTGGCGCATGAGTTCCAATGCCACACCGACCGCGATGAGCACGGTGGTGCCTGCGAACGGGAACGACTGCACGTCGCCCAGCCACAAGATGATGTACGGAAGGATGGCGATGAACGCGACGAAGAGTGCGCCGGGCAACGTGATGCGGTTCACGGCCTTGGCGAGGAACGACTCGGTCTGCGGGCCAGGGCGGATGCCCGGCACGAATCCACCCTGCTTGCGCAGCTGGTCGGCCTGACGGATCGGGTCGAAGGCGATCGAGTTGTAGAAGTAGGCGAACGCGATGATCATCAGGAAGAACAGCGAGATGTACAACATGTTCTGGCTGTTGACCATGTAGTCGTTGACGAACCGGGCGATCGACCCGCGCCAGCCCTCCGCGCTGCCGAGCATGTTGGACAACAGCACGGGCAGGAGCAACACCGAGCTCGCAAAGATGATCGGCACGACGCCCGCCTGGTTCACCTTGAGCGGAATGTAGGTGCTGTTGCCGCCGAACATCTTGCGACCGACGACGCGCTTGGCGAACTGCACCGGGATGCGACGCTGGCCGAGCTCGACGCGCACGACTGCAAAGAGGATCGCGAGCGACACCGCGACGAGGACGATGAACACGATGACCTTCTTGCTCTGCAGCAGCGAGTAGTAGCTGTACGGCAGACCGCTCACCACGGAGGCGAAGATGAGCATCGACATGCCGTTGCCGATGCCGCGCTGGCTGACCAACTCACCAATCCACATGAGCAACGCGGTCCCGGCGACGAGCGACGGGATCACGATGAGGGCCCGCGGCATGAACGGATCCAGCAACACGACGTCCGGTGCGGTGCCCGCGGCGCCGAAGAACGCCGAACCACGACCCTGGCCGAAGATGAACGTGAGACCGGCACCCTGCAGGAGCGCGATGCCAATGGCGACGTAACGCGTCCACTGGGTGATCTTGCGCTGGCCGACCGCACCTTCCTGCTGCCACTGCTCGAGCTTCGGGATGACGACGCCGAGCACCTGCATGATGATGCTCGAGGTGATGTACGGCATGATGCCGAGTGCGAAGATCGAGAAGCTGCCGAAGGCTCCACCCGAGAACAGGTTGAGGAATCCGAGCGCACCTTGAGAGTTCGAGGCCTCACGCAGCTGCTTGATGGCTTGGCCGTCCACTCCTGGCACGCGAATCGCGGAGCCGAAGCGGTAGACGGCGACCATGCACAGCGTGAAGAGGAGCTTGTTGCGAAGGTCCTCCACCTTGAACATGTTCTTCACATTGCTGAACATCGTGTGTTCTCCCGAATGTTGCAGTCACCCTCGCAGCGCTCGATGCGCCACGAGGATCGACAGTACTAGCGGTTGGTGAACTGGCTGCCCTTGGCTGCCGGGCGGACGCCCTTGTGCGGCAAGGCGAGGATGGTGACGCTTCCGCCGGCCTTGGTGATCGCCTCTTGCGCCGACTTGGACACGGCGTGAGCCGAGACCTTGACGGCCGAGTTGATCTTGCCGCGACCGAGCACCTTGATGAGGGTGCCCTTGTGGGCGACGCCCTTCTTCACGAGGACCTCGGGCGTCACTTCGGACAGACCGAGCGACTCGATCGAATCCAAGTTGACGGCGTAGTACTCGACGCGGAACGGGTTGTTGAACCCCTTCAACTTCGGCACGCGCTGCTTGAGCGGCATCTGACCACCTTCGAAGCCTCGTGCGACCGTGTTGCGGGCGTACTGACCCT
>CAYSRZ010000076.1:0-5532 GCA_964433615.1 uncultured Acidimicrobium sp.
TGGGCGAGGCAGATCTGGTTGCGCGGGCCGTCGTCGTGGTGCTCGTGCGCGTTCGCCGGCATCCACTTTTCGTGCGTGCCCCAGCCGATCTCGGCGGGAGCGATGCCCTCTTCGTAGAAGCCCTCGACGCTCCAGGTGTTGCAGAACTCGTCCACTTCCTTCGGCCGGTTCGTGATCTGGGTGTCGCGCTCGGCGATGTGGATGACCTTGGTGCCGGTGAGCTGGGCGAGCACGTTGAACTGCTCGGCGGCGAGCGCCGCCTGCAGACCCGCGGTGTGTTCCCCGCCGAGACCCGAGTTGAGCATCGCCGTCGTGATGTCGACGAGCGCGCGCTTCACGAGGTGGCTGACCATGCCCGGGTTCGCGCCGTGCTCGACGACGGCCGAGGGACCGGAGTTGGTTCCCCAGCGCTCGATCATCTTGCGGATCGACTGGTGACGCACGTACAGCGTGCGGTCCTGCGGGGTGGTGGTCTGCATGTCGTGGTACGGATCCCACAGCTCGACCGAGGTGTTCAGGTAGCGCACGCCATGGTCGCGACACCACTCGAGGATCGTCGGGCAGTCGATGTTCCAGGCGAGATCGAGCAGGATGTCGCCGTCGGACACGCGGGCCGAGAGGAACGAGTCCAGGTTCTCCTTCGTCACGCGGTCCTGTTCGTAGGTCACGCCCTGGCGCAACGCATCGGCGACTCGTGCGCGGTTGTCGCGGAAGTCGACGATGTGGATCGAGCGCGGGTCGAACCCGAGGTCACGAATCAGGATCGGAATGGTGCACTGCGCAACGGAGCCACAGCCCAAGACGAGGGTGCGGCGGGGGTGGCGAGCCGTTGCGGAAAACTGCAGCGTCACTTCGATGAGGGCGACGACACGTCACCCGCATCGGTGGACACGTGTGCGCTGAGCAACGTCTCCAGGCATGCCTCGAACACCGCATCGGACGGCAGGAAGAGTCCCTGCCAGTCGTATGGCAGACCCTTGCGGCCCGTCACGGAGGGCTCGATGCTGGTATGGCGATTCTCCAGGAATGATTCCCCAGACGAAAGATTGTCGGTTGGCATGAGCACCTCCTTAGTAGTCGTAAACACGAATAGCGACCATACAGAAAATGAGGGGCTCTGCCTACTATTTCCGCGGATTTGTCCCGACGCTTCCCGAGCGTCGGCGCGGGTGGTTGGTAGCGTGAACGCTTCATGACGACACCCGACGTGACGACCCCGACGGGTTTTGCCGACCTCGGGGTGCCGCAGCGGATCGACGAGGGTCTCGCCAAGGCCGGATTCGCCGCCCCGTTCGCCATCCAGAAGGAGGCGATCCCCGTCGCCATGGCCGGCGAGGACGTCTGCGGGCGTGCCCGCACCGGCTCGGGCAAGACGCTCGCCTTCGGCGTGCCGATGATGGCCCGCATCGACGCACCGGCAGCCTCCGGCAAGCCGCACGGACTCGTGCTCGTGCCGACCCGCGAACTGGCCCTGCAGGTGGCCGAGGTGCTCCAGCCGATCGGCAAGGCCTGCGGCGTGCGCGTGCTCGCCGTCTACGGCGGAGCCGACCGCCACAAGCAGGTCACCGAGATCAACAAGGGCGTCGAGATCGTGGTCGCCACTCCGCTGCGCCTCATCGACCTGATGAAGTCGAGCGAGTGCGACCTGTCGGCGATCCAGTGCGTGGCGATCGACGAGGCCGACCGGATGGCAGACGAGGGCTTCATGCCCCAGGTCGAGTGGATCATGCGCCACGTGACCGGTGCGCACCAGACGATGCTGTTCTCCGCCACGCTCGACGGCCAAGTCGCGAACCTCGTCAAGCGCTACATGAAGAACCCGAAGGAAGTGTCGATCGACGCTCCGACCGACACCGTCGGCACGATGCGCCACCTGTTCCTCGCCGTGCACCACATGGACAAGGACCGCGTCGTGAATGCGATCGCCGAAGGCGCCGGACAGACGGTCGTGTTCTGCGACACCAAGCGCGTCTGCGACAAGGTCGCCGAGTCGCTGCAAAAGCTCGGCGCCAAGGCCTCCGCGTTGCACGGTGACATGGCCCAGGCCGCGCGCGAGAAGGCGCTCAACAAGTTCGCCGCCAACGACCTGCGGATCCTCGTCGCCACCGACGTCGCCGCCCGCGGCATCGACATCGACGACGTCGCCGCCGTCATCCACTACGTCCCGCCGTTGGACGTGAAGACCTACCTGCACCGCTCCGGTCGCACCGCTCGCGCGGGTCGCGATGGTTGGGCCGTGACGCTCGCGGAATACAACCAGCACACGACGTGCCGCATCATCCAGCGTGGTCTACGACTCGAGGCCCAGGCCCCGATCGAGGTGTTCTCGAACGACGTGCGTCTGCGCGACCTCACCACCTTCCTGACCGCCTAGGTCCGCTCGTGGGTGGCTCGAGCGTCTTCGAACGGCTGAGCCCGTGGATCTTCGTTGCCCTGTGGAGCACCGGCTTCGTCGTCGCCCGCTATTCGACCGACAACGCCGATCCGTTGCTCTTCCTCGCCGTGCGCATGGTGCTCGCCGCGGGCCTGTTGCTGATCTTTGCGACCGTCACCAACGCACCGCGAATGCCACGCGAGCTCGTCGCACCGAGCGCCCTCGTCGGGCTGTTCATGCACGCGGTCTATCTCGGAGGAGTGTTCGTCGCGATCAGCAGGGGACTTCCCTCCGGTCTCGGCGCACTGATCGCCGGCATCCATCCCGTCGTCACGTCCGTCGCGGGTCGCGTGCTGCTCGGTGAGAAGCTTCGTCGCAGTCAGTGGTTGGGCGTCGTGCTCGGCGTCGTCGGAGTCGTCGTCGTGGTCGCCGACAAGCTGCGCGTCGGGTCGAACGACGTCACGACGTTCGCGCTCGTGGCGATGGTCTGCTCGGTCATCGGCATGTCGACCGGCACGCTCATCCAGCGCGCCAAGGCGCGATCGATGCCGCTCGTGCGGGGAACTGCGGTGCAGTACCTGTCGTCGGGGATCGTGCTCGGGATCGCGACTGCGATCTTCGAGGACGGAAGGTTCGAGTTGAACCTCGAGATGTCGCTCGCGCTCGCGTGGTCGGTGCTCGTGTTGTCGCTCGCCGCGGTGTTGCTCATGATGCTCCTCATCAGTCGCCACTCGGCGGCACGCGTGAGCAGCCTGTTCTTCTTGACGCCGGCACTGTCTGCCCTCGAGGCCGCGGTGTTGTTCTCCGAACGTCTCTCGGGACTGGCGATCGTCGCCCTCGTCGTCGCGCTCGCTGGTGTCTGGCTGACCATGCGCACCCCGACGGCACCGGCCGCAGCCGTCGAGTCCTAGACCCCTGCGCCAGCCGTGTAATTTGGGGAAAACGGCCCGCTTAACATAAGGTAAAGTTGGTCATATATCAGAGGTCTATCACGGGGGTGGGGACATGGCGCTTGCAACACGGCTCGAGCAGCTCGGAACGGAGACGGCGTTCGCCGTCTCTCTCGCCGCCGCCGAATGGGGCGCGAAGGGCAACCGCATCTTTCCGTTCCACCTCGGTGACCTGAACATCGCCACCCCGAAGAACGTCGTCGAGGCGATGGACAAGGCGATCGCCGACGGCAAGACCGGCTACTGCCCGGCGGCCGGCATTCCGCAGTTGCGCGAGGCGCTCGCCGACGACGTCGGTTCGCGCCGCGGTCTCCGCTTCGCGCCGTCGAACGTCGTCGTGCAGCCGGGAGGCAAGCCTGTCATCACGAAGTTCATCCAGGCCGTGATGAACCCCGGCGACGAAGTGTTGTATCCGAACCCGGGTTATCCGATCTACGAGAGTCAGATCGAATACTTCGGCGGCGTCGCCAAGTCGTATCGCTACCTGCCGACCTCGACGGGATTCGCGATCGACCTCGACCAGGTCAAGTCGCTGATCACGCCGAAGACCAAGGCGATCATCTACAACGACCTGCAGAACCCGATCGGTGCGGAGTCCACCGACGCCGAGCGCGAGGCGATCGCGGAACTGGCGATCAAGCACGACCTGTGGGTGCTCTCGGACGAGGCCTACTTCGAGATGCGCTACTCGGGTAAGAGCAAGTCGATCGCCCAGCTGCCCGGCATGCTCGAGCGCACCGTCATCTTGTACACGTTCTCGAAGAAGTTCGCGATGACCGGCTGGCGCCTCGGTGCCGCGATCGCCCCGAACGAACTCGCCACCATGATCGCCAAGTTGAACACCAACGACGAGTCGTGCACGACGCATTTCGTGCAATACGGGGGCGTCGAAGCCATCCGTGGCGACCAGTCCAGCGTGACGACGATGCTCGACACCCTCCGCGAGCGCCGTGACACCGCAGTCAAGATGTTGAACGCGATGCCCGGAGTGAACGTCCATTCACCGGAGGCGACCTTCTATCTGTTCCCGGAAGTCACGGGGGCGATGAAGGCCAAGGGCATCGACGATCTCGCGGTCTTCGCCGAGCAGGCGCTGCACGCAACCGGCGTGTCGTTCTGCACGCGCCGCCACTTCGGCCGCCCTCAGCCGGGCGAGGAGCGCCAATACATCCGCTTCGCCTTCTCCGGCATCAGCAACAAGGACATCACGGAAGGTCTCGAGCTCTTCGGCAAGTGGATCGCCGCCTGATGGCCAAAGTCGTCGTCACCGGCAAGATCCCGCAGGTCGCACTCGAGTCGTTGCGCGCAGCCCACGACGTCGTCGCCTGGGAAGAGGCGACACCGATCCCGCGCGCAGAGTTGCTCTCGCGCGTGAAGGGTGCCGACGCCCTCGTCACGCTGCTCACCGAGAAGGTCGACGGCGAACTGCTGGACGCCGCCGGACCGCAATTGAAGAGCGTCTCCAACGTCGCCGTGGGTTACAACAACATCGACGTCCCCGCCTGCGTGGCGCGCAAGGTGCTCGTCACCAACACTCCCGGCGTGCTCACGGACGCGACCGCCGACATCGCAATGGCGCTCATCTTGATGGTCACGCGCCGACTCGCCGAAGGTGAGCGCGTCATTCGCAGCCAGGCCCCGTGGCAGTGGGGCATGTTCTACATGCTCGGCTCGGGAATCCAAGGTCGCCAGCTCGGCATCGTCGGCATGGGCCAGATCGGCATCGCCACCGCGCGTCGTGCCAAGGCCTTTGGCATGACGATCGCCTACACCAAGCGCAGCCCGCTCGATGCGGCGACGGCCAAGGAGCTCGGCGCCACGCACATGGAGATGGACGAACTGCTCGCCACGAGCGACGTCGTCTCGTTGCACTGCCCGTACTCGCCAGAGACCCACCACCTCATCTCCACGCCGCAGTTGAAGAAGATGAAGCCGACGGCCTTCCTCATCAACACCGCGCGCGGACCGGTCGTGGACGAAGCCGCACTCGTCGAGGCGCTCACCACCTGCACGATCTCCGGCGCTGGACTCGACGTGTTCGAAAAGGAACCGGAGGTCCATGCGGGACTGCTCGGTCTCGACAACGCGGTGCTCATCCCGCACCTCGGATCCGCCACCGTCGAGACGCGCACCGCCATGGCGACGACGGCCGCGACCAACTGCCTCGCGATCCTCGCCGGCAAGACGCCGCCGAATCCGGTCGGCTAG
>CAYSRZ010000077.1:0-5527 GCA_964433615.1 uncultured Acidimicrobium sp.
TCCCGTTCGACCCACCGGAGTGGACGAACGAGCGTCGCGACTACATGATGAAAGAGACGATCGAGGCCGACGGCGAAGGCTGGATCCACCTCTCCGATCGGCCAGGTCTCGGCTTCGAGTTGAACGAAGACGTGCTGCGCGCCACGGCGAGCAGCCAAGCAACCTTCTCGTAGGTAGAGCTACATCCGCACGCGATGAGCGTGTGTGTACACGTTCGCGCGTCCGTCGCGCAGGAATCCGACGAGGGTCATGCCGAGCGCGTCTGCCGTCTGCACCGCGAGATTCGACGGCGCACCCACGGCAGCGACGAACGCGATGCGGGCAATCGCCGCCTTCTGGATGATCTCGAACGACAATCGACCACTGCAGAACAACCCGCTGGACGACAGTGGCACCTTTCCGTCGAGCACGCTGCGTCCGATCACCTTGTCGACGGCGTTGTGACGACCGATGTCCTCGCGCACGATCGAGACCTTCCCGTCGGCGTCGAACAAGGCTGCGGCATGCAGCCCACCAGTGCGATCGAAGGTCGGCTGCAGCGAACGGGCTGAGTCCGACACCGTCAGCAGCGTGGCTGCATCGATCACCGGACCAGATTCTTGCGACATCGGAGTCGTACAGGTGAGGAGTTGATCGATCGACTCGGTCCCGCAGATGCCACAGCTGGACGACGTCACCATCGCGCGGCGCGCCAGGGCGAGGTCGAATGGCCGCGTAAGGCCGACCGTCACGATGTTGTACTTCTGTTCCTCGCCCTCGACGAGTTCGCAGTACTTGACGGTGCGTACGTCGGACGGCGACGTGATGATGCCCTCGGTGAAGAGGAACCCGACCGCGAGCTCGAAGTCGTGCCCCGGGGTGCGCATGGTGACCGAAATCTGCTGCGGCTCGGTTCGAGGCGCCTCCGCACGGATCTCCATCGGCTCCTCGGCGACGAGGTGGTCGGGCTTGGATCCCTGGCGACCTTCTGCAGTGACGGTGACGACCTTCCAGTCGGTCGCCTTGCGTCGCGCAGGGGCCGCGGATGTCATGGGGTCAGGCTAGTTGCTGTCCAGAAAACCGCGCAGGTTGGCGCTGTTGTGAGGATGACGCAGCCTCGCCAGCGTCTTCTGCTCGATCTGACGTACGCGTTCACGCGTTACGTTCATCTTCTTGGCCACGTCCTCGAGCGTGTATTGCTGACCGGTGTACTTGCCGATTCCGAAGCGCATCGCCACGATCTCCTGATCCCGCTCGGGAAGGTCGTTCAAGGTCTGCTCGACCGCGAGCGCAAGCTGGCGGCGCTCCGTGAGTTGACTGGGGTCGTTCGCCGAGTTGTCGTCGGCGATGGTGTCTCCGACGGTGAGGTCGTCGGTGTCTGCACCGACCGGTGCATCCAGACTCGTCGTCGTCACCGCGATCTGCATCACCTCGAGCAACTTCTCCACGCTCAATCCCGCACGTTCGGCGACTTCCTCTGGAGACGGGTCGCGCTCCAGTTGGGTCGCCAGTTCGCGCTCGACGCGGTTCACGCGATTGACGACCTCCATCATGTGGCCGGGGATGCGGATGTTGCGGCCCTGATCGGCCATCGCACGCGTCATCGCTTGGCGGATCCACCACGTGGCATACGTGGAGAACTTGAAGCCCTTCTCGAAGTCGTACTTGTCGGCTGCGTGCATGAGGCCGATGTTGCCCTCTTGGATGAGATCGGCGAGGTGCAGTTCCTTGCGGTCGTAGCGACGCGCGATCGACACGACGAGACGCAGGTTCGCCCGCACCATGTGGTCCTTGGCCTTTGCTCCCTCGTTCACCACGCGCTGCAGTGCGCGACGCTCTCGCAGCCCGAGCGACGAGCCTTCCGCGTCCAACTGGGCCTGCGCGGCGAGGCCGTCCTTGATCGCCTTGCCGAGTCGGCGCTCGTCATCTGCCGTGAGCAGGTCGACCTGGCCGATCTCGTTCAGATACATGCGCACGGCATCGGGACCCGAATCGACGTTTCCCGAATGGCGCACTACTCGACCGCCTCGTGTGTCGCGACGGCCTCGAGCCATGCGAGCAATTCCGAGCACGCGTCGTCGGCCGACCGCGGATCGGCGAGATCCTCGAGGCGAAGGCGCGCCGCGCGATCCAGCTGGATCGCGGCAGGATCGGTGATCCTGGTGCGCTGGGCGAGCTCGCGTCGCACGGCAGCGGCGACGAGGTTCATCGCCTCGGAGATGGGCTTGGCATCCACGTCGGCGACTGCCGCCCGCTCAAGTGCCTCGCGCGCTTCTGGGTCGGCGATGGCAAGTGCTGCGTTCAGGTCACCCTCCGACGTGCTCAGCGCGACGAACGCGCGCCGGTACACCTCGTCAGAAAATAGCGGTTCGATGAGATAGCCCGCAATCTCGTTGAACTGCTGGATCATGAGCGCGATCGCGACGAACTCTCCTGCATAACTGCTCGCCTTGCTCGCGCGCGGAGTCGGCTGGGACACCTGTGGCGTGCGGGAACCGCGAGCAGCTACTGCGACCAAGTCTGCGACGGGGATTCCCGTGTGACTCGCCACCTCGCCCGCATACAGCGTGCGCACGTTCTTGTCCGGGTGTTCGTTGATCACCGCCATCGCTTGTGTGGCGATGCGGCTCCGCGACTCTGGCGAGGTGAGTTGTTCGGAGGCGAGCACACGATCCAAACGGAATCCGAGGAACGGCTTGGCGTGGGTGACGGCCTCCACAAGTGCGGCCGGATCACTCGAGGCGAGTTCGCCCGGGTCCTTGCCCGGTGGGAACTTGGCGACGCTCACCTGCACCTCGTAGCGCTTTTCCCATTCATAGAAGCGCTCGGCGGCACCTTGACCCGCAGCATCCGCGTCGAACGCGAGCACGACCTTGTTGGCGAAACGCTTGAGCAGGCGCACGTGTTCTTCGGTCAGTGCGGTACCGCACGTCGCCACTGCGCGTGTCACACCTGCGCGATGGAAGCCGATCACATCCGTGTAGCCCTCACACACGATGACTTCGTCGGCAGCCACCACGCTCGCCTTGGCCCAATTCAACCCGTACAGCGTCTTGGACTTGGCATAGATCGTCGTCTCGGAGGAGTTCTTGTACTTCGCGGGATCGGTCGAGCCGGGCAGGATCCGACCGCCGAAGGCGACCGCATCACCGGAGTCGGTGAAGATCGGGAACATCACTCGCGCGCGGAACGAGTCCTGTGGTCGACCGCGCTTGTTGACGAAGGCAAGACCGACTTCTTGCAACACCTCGATCGGCGTGCCGAGACCCTTGGCGAGCTGGTCCCAATCATCGGGAGCCCAGCCGAGTTTGAACTGTCGCGCGACGTCACCAGCGAGACCTCGCTCACGCAGGTAGTCGCGGGCGGCCCGCGCATCCGGCGCCGTGAGGAGCCGCTCGTGATACCACTCCACGGCCGAGTTCATCACCTCGATCAGGCGCTTGCGGTGCTGACGATCCTTGCCTTGGCCGGCGGATGTGTAGGTGAGCTGCATCCCCACCTTGTTGGCGAGGTGCTCGATGGCACCGACGAAGTCGAGGTGCTCGATCTCTTGGACGAACTTGAACACGTCGCCCGACGCACCGCAGCCGAAGCACCGGTAACGCTTGGTCTCCTCGCGCACGTTGAACGAGCCGGACTTCTCCGCATGAAACGGACACAGACCCACCCAGTTGCGCCCTACTCGGCGCAGCTGGAGGTATCCCTGGACGACGTCAACGAGCGAGACGGTGTCCCGCAGGCGTTCGATGTCGTCTTCGGCGATGGCCACCTAGCGAAGGCTAGTTCTGCGGTCCTTGACCACGGAAGCCACGATTGCCGTCGTCATCACGACCAGGATGAACCCGAGCGAGAACGCCGTCGGCAAGTGGTACCAGTGGGCGAACAGCATCTTGATGCCCACGTAGATGAGCAGCACCGAGATCGCGGGCTTCAGGTAATAGAAGCGCTCGCGGATGTCGGCGAAGAGGAAGTAGAGCGCCCGCAGACCCATGATCGCGAACGCGTTCGCCGCGAACACGATGAACTGTTCGTGACTGACGGCGAGAACTGCCGGAACCGAGTCGATCGCAAAGATCAGGTCCGAGATCTCGACGACGACGAGGACCGCGAGCAGCGGCGTCGCAAAGCGCTTGCCATTGATCCGGGTGAACAGCTTCTGGCCATCCAGTTGGTCGGTCGTCGGGACGAACTTGTGGAACAACTTCATCGTGCGCGTGTCGGACGGGTTGGTGTCGTCCTCGCCACCGTGACGCAGCACGCCCACTCCCGTCCAGATGAGGAAGAGACCGAACAAAATGAGGATGTAGTCGAAGCGCTCGATGATCGCCACGCCGAGGAAGATGAAGATGAAGCGCATCACGAGCGCTCCGAAGATTCCCCAGAACAGCACGCGGTGCTGGTACTGACGCGGGACCTTGAAGTGGGAAAAGATCATCGCCCACACGAAGACGTTGTCGACGCTCAAGCTCTTTTCGATCAGATATCCGCTGATGTATTCGACGGCCGCGGCACGTTCGAACATCCACCACAGGACGAAGGTGAACGCGAGTCCGATCGACACCCACACCGCCGACTCGATGCCGGCTTCCTTGATGGTGACGACGTGGGCCTTGCGGTGGAACACCAGGATGTCCACCAACAAAAGGACCGTGATGAGGCCGAGCAACATCGGCCAACCCCATGAGGGCACCGTGATGTCGACGAAGTTGTCTCGGGAACCGCCCGCAGCTATCAGCATGATTGGTATGTGTACTTTCTGTCGATCCGTCGGGTAACGGAGAGACTCACAGCCGGGGTGCCGACTACTTCGTCTCGGTCTTATGTCCCCCGATGATCGCTTGCGCGGCGGCAAGTCGGGCTATGGGAATACGATACGGCGAACAGCTCACGTAGTCCAGTCCTGCACGGTAGAACAGCCCAATGGACTCGGGGTCTCCCCCATGTTCTCCGCACACACCGAGCTTGATTCCGCGCTTGGCCTTGCGACCTCGGGCTGAGGCAAGTTTCACAAGCTCGCCAACGCCCACCTGGTCGATCGTCTCGAACGGGTTGCGCTTCAGTAGTCCCGCCTCGAGATAGGCCGGCATCATCCTGCTCTCGACGTCGTCGCGGCTGAAGCCGAAGGTCATCTGCGTCAAGTCGTTGGTACCGAAGCTGAAGAAGTCGGCGTGCTCGGCGAGCTCGTTGGCCACGAGCGCAGCCCGCGGGGTCTCGATCATCGTGCCGATCGTGACCTTTGGACGCTTGGCGGCCTTCACGCCCTTCTTCGCCGACGGCTTCGGCTGACGCGAGTGCTCGACGATCGCTTCCTCCACCCAACTGCGGGCGAGGGCGAGTTCGTCCTTGGTCACCGTGAGCGGAATCATCACCTCGACGATGGGCTGGTAGCCCTCGGCGGCGACGATGTCGGCGGCGGCCAGCAACGCGCGCACCTGCATGGCGTACAGTCCGGGCTTGATCACGCCAAGACGAACGCCGCGCGTGCCGAGCATTGGGTTCATCTCCGCCCAGGCGTGCGCGGCCTGCATCAGCTGCTTTTCCTCGGCGG
>CAYSRZ010000078.1:0-5195 GCA_964433615.1 uncultured Acidimicrobium sp.
CGCCGCGGTTCCAGACCTTGAGCGGCTGCTCGACGAGTGCGTTCACCTTGAGGTGCGGGTCGAGCGAGCTGATCGAGTCCTGGAAGATCATCTGCATCTTCGGGCGCACCGTGCGCAGCGCCTCGCCCTTGAGCGCCGCGATGTCGGTGCCGAGGAGGTTCACCGAGCCGGACTTGGTGTTGATGAGTCGCATCACGCCCTTGGCCAACGTGGACTTGCCGCAGCCGGATTCACCGACGACGGCGAGCGTCTCGCCTTCGACGATGTCGATCGAGATGCCCGACACGGCCTGCACGGCCGACCCGTCGCGACCGGGGTATTCGATCACGAGGTCTTCGACGCGCAACACCGCGCCGTCGGTGGAGCGAAGGTGTGCTTTTCCGGTTCCGGCCATGACTACTTCGCTCCCAGCGGGAAGAAGCAACGGTACGAGTGCCCGTTGCCTGCGTCGGTGAGTTCGGGGTGTTCCTTGTGGCACTTGTCGGTCGCGTATGCGCAACGTGCGGCGAACGCACAGCCGACCCTGTCTGCCACGGGATCCGGAGGCGTACCGGCGATCGCCGGCATGCGCTCTCCCGGAGCACGGTCGAGACGTGGGATCGACTTCATGAGCGCCTCGGTGTACGGGTGGCGCATGTTGGCGAACAAGTCCTTGGTCGAGGCGATCTCGACGACCTCGCCTCCGTACATCACGGCGATCTTGTCGGTGTGGGTGGCGACGACGCCGAGGTCGTGGGTGATGATGACCATCGCCATGCCGAGTCGCTGACGCAACTCGCCCATCAACTCGAGCACCTGTGCCTGCACGGTCACGTCGAGCGCGGTGGTCGGTTCGTCGGCGAACAGGATCTCCGGTTCGCAGGCGATCGCCATGGCGATCATGACGCGCTGGCGCATGCCGCCCGAGAGTTGGTGCGGATACTTGGCGATCTGCTTGTCGGGCTCCGGGAGTCGCACGAGCGCGAGCAGTTCGAGCACCCGCGCGTCGGCTGCCTCCTTCGTCATCCCCATGCGCTTGACGAGCGCCTCGGCCATCTGTGGTCCGACGCGGCGAACGGGGTTGAGTGCGGTCATCGGGTCCTGGAAGACCATCGCGATCTGCTTGCCCCACAGCTCGCGGATCTGCTTTGCCGTCATCGTCAGCAACTCCACGCCGTTCAACTTCACGCTGCCTTCGCGCTTGACGCGTCGGCCACGCAGGAGCCCCATCGAGGCTCGCGACATCACGGTCTTGCCCGAGCCGGATTCGCCCACGATGCCGACGCTTTCGCCCATGGCGATCGACAATGTCACGCCACGGACGGCCTTCAGCTCTCCGCGCTTGGTGTCGAACGTGATGCGCAGGTCGGAGATCTCGAACATCTGGCTCATATGCGCGACTCGCGTCCGTCGATCTGGCCGCGGAAATAGTCGCCGAAGTAGTTCAGCGCCATCACGGTGAGGGCGATGGCTGCGGCGGGAATCAGCGTGGTGTGCGGCACGATGCTGATGTCGCCGCGGTTCTTGGCGAGCATCGAGCCCCACGACTGGCCGGGGTTGGTGCCGACGCCGAGGATGGCGAGACCGCCCTCGACGACGATCACGACGCCGGCGGCGAGGAAGCCGACCGACATCATCGACGGCACCACGTTCGGCACGATGTGCGACCAGAGGATCTGGCGACGCTTCATGCCGACCGACTCGGCGACCATCACGAATTCACGTCCCGTCCACGACAGCGCCGAGGACCGGGCGATGCGGCCCAGGATCGGCATGATCACGAAGGTGAGCGAGATGATGAGGACCAAGATGCGGGGCATGCCGGCCGACGGGTTGAACGGATCCGGGCTCGCGAACACTGCGACCATTGCGAGCGTCAAGATGAGGGTCGGGATGGACAGCGTCACGTTGAAGTACATCGTGATGACCGAGTCCACCCAACCGCGCCAGTAGGCCGCGACGATGCCGAGCGCGCCACCGAGCACCGAGGCGACGAACACCGAGACGAACGAGATGACGATCGACCAGCGGGTGCCGTGGATGACCGCCGACAGCATGTCGACGCCGTCGAAGTCGGTGCCGAGGATGTGGTTGGGTGAAAAGAGTCCGACGCCCGCTGCCTCGAAGTCGTTGTACTGCCAGTCGGTGAGCGGCAACATGTCACCAAAGATGCTCATGAACACGCACAGCCCGAGCCAGCCTGCGCTCAGGTAGTAGCCGACGGACTTGCGGTTAGACGCCACGGTGTGCCCTCACTCGCGGATCGATGATGCCGTACAGAATGTCGACGATCAGGTTGAACAAGATGTAGGCGACTGCGACGAGTGCGATCAGCGACTGGATCGCCAGGTACTGACGGAAATAGATCGCCTGGGCGATCAACGTGCCGAGACCGTCGAAGGCAAAGACCGTCTCGACGACGACGGCGCCACCGATGAGGGCGCCCATGTTGAGCGCAGCAGAGGTGAGGAGCGTGAGCGAGGACGGGCGCAGCACGTGGCGCCACAGGATCCACTGGTTGGACAGGCCCTTTGACGACGCCATCGTGACGAAGTCCTCCTTCAGGGTGGCGATCGTGTCGACGCGCAGCAGTCGGGTGAAGGTGCTGATGAGGCCGATCGACAACGCGAGCACGGGCATGATCATCGACTTGAAGTGTTCGCCGACGTTCTCCGTCATCGGTACGTAACCGACGGGGTTCAACAGGTCGAACTTCACGCCGAGCAGGTAGGCGAGCCCGAGGCCGATCGCAAAGTTGGGAATCGACGCAAAACCGAAGAGGACGTTGCTCGTGATGCGGTCGACCTTGGTGTCGGCCTTGTAGGCGAGCAGGATGCCGAGTGGGATGGCGATGAGGAGCGAAAAGACCGTGGTGTAGGTCATGAGGAGCAGCGTTCGCGGCAGGGTGAGTCCAATCTGGTCACGAACGGCCACACCGCCGTCGGCCACGGTGGTGTAGGTCTGCCCGAAGTCGCCGCGCACGAAGTCCTTCAACCACGACCAGTAGTACTGGAAGATGTTGACGTCGAGGCCCAAGTCCTTGCGCAGGGCGTCGTGCTGCTCGGGGGTGCCGAAGGGGAGCAACGTCGTGACCGGATCACCGGGGAGCAACCTCACGATGACGGTGACGCCGAAGGTGACGAGGACGAGCACGATGACGACGCGCGCCAACTGTTTGGCAATTCCCCCGAATTTCCCCACGGCCCTCATTCTTGCCGTTGCCGTGCGGCTTTACAAATCACGCTCGAGATTGTTTCGCACACCAACATGGGCGGGAAAAGCAAAAGTGCGGCGGCTTTCGCCGCCGCACTTTTGTGCGAGCTCATCCCGCGTGTGCGGGCGAGATCATCAGCCCTTGGTGGCCGATGCGATGTCGAAGCCCGAGCCGCTGATGATCGGTCGGCTTCCGCCACCGGGCAGCGGTGTCGCGCCGACACCCTTCACCTTGTTGTTCCAGGCGAGGAACCCACCTTCAAAGTAGGTCGGAACCTGGTAGGCCTCTTCGGCGACCTTCTTCGCACACGCTCCGAGGGCGGCCTTGGTGCCGACCGAACGGGCGTCTTCGAAGCACTTCGTCAAGGTCGGGTCGGTGAAACCGAAGCCCGAGAGCTCGAGGTTGGTGTTGGTCACGAAGAGCAGACCGAACTCTGCGTACGGGCCCGAGTTCACGTTGAACCAGGAAGCCTGCTGCTGGAGTGCGAATCCACGGAGGATCAACTGCGTCGAGGTGACCGGCGCCATGAGCGAGCAGGGGATTCCTGCCGCGCCGAGCATGTTGCAGATCGCCTGGTTGGCCTTCGTCGACTCAGTCGTCGTGTTGACCGGGAGCACGACCTTCAGGTCCTGTCCAGTCTCCGCCTTGTACTGAGCTGCGTACTCCTTCGACTTGGCGATGTCGAACTTCGGCGATGCGTTCTTCACGTAGAAGGGGTGCATCGACGGAGCGATCGCGTCGCCCGGGGTTCCGTTGCCCTTGGTCATCAAGGTTGCGAACGCCTTGGTGTCGATCGCGTGAGCGAACGCGAGGCGTGCACTCTTCTTGGCGAACGGCAACTGGGTCGTGTTCAGGTGGAACACCCACGACGTGTCGCGTGGACCTTCGAACAAGGTGACCTTGCCCTTCAGGGTCTTCAGCAAGTTGATCTGGGTTCCCGAGGTCGCACCGAAGGTGGCGAGGTCGGCCTGTCCACGCTGGAGGGCGTTGACGCGCTGAGCGGCGTCACCCACCGTCTTGAACGTGACGGTGCTCGCCTTGGGGAGCTTGCTGCCGTCCTTGGCCTTGCGCCAGTAGTTCGGGTTGGCGACCAACACGGTGGTGTTGGGGTCGGTGCCCTTCGACTTGACCATGAATGGTCCGGTACCTGCAGCGACCGTCGTGCCACAGCTTGGGCTGAGCAACGAGTTCGTCGACATCACGGTGCCGCGACCGACGTTCCACAAGTAGAACGGGAAGTTCGGACGTGGCGTCGCGAGGTTGTACTGCACGGTGTAGTCGTCGATGATCTTGAAGAACGACGCCCACTTGCCGGCAATCGCTGCTGCACCGTCGACCGGGGTCGTCGGCTTGCGGCGGTTGACGGACGGGTTGATTCCGGCGAGGTCGAGCCAGCCGATCGCCGGGAGCGATCCAGCCTGACCCTTGCCCATGAATGCCTGGATCAATCCAAGGTTGGCGAGCGTGTTGACCTGGATGGTCTTGGCGGTGAGTTCTTCACCGTCGTGGAACTTCACGCCCTTGCGCAGCTTGACGGTCCACTGCTTGAAGTCGGCGCTCGACGAGAAGGCCTCGGCGAGGTAGGGCACGATCTTGCCCTTGTCGTTCATGATGGTGAGCGTTTCAAGAACCGAGTTCTTTGCCGCCACCTGGTCGATACCTGGCGAGTCCTGATTGCACCAGCCGGCGTCCGGCTCGTTGATCATGATCAACAGGTCGTTCTTTGCGCTCGCCGAGATCTTGGCGGCACCGCTCGAAGGAACGGCAACCGTCGACGCTGCAACTGCAACGCCGAGAACCACGGCAAGGCGCTTCCCCATGCGGGAAGAACCGAGTTTCTTGTTCATTATTTCCCCCTCTTCGACACCGTGTGGTGACGAGTTCGTTGGCCTCAGCGTATGCCCGCACTCGGGGTTCGTCAAGCGAGCGGACTCGCGTCCGAAAACTAACCGAACGGTCAGAATCCTTACTTTGCTTGGATTTGGCGCAACTGCTGAAGCGG
>CAYSRZ010000079.1:0-5111 GCA_964433615.1 uncultured Acidimicrobium sp.
CGGCACGGATGGCGTGTGCATCATCTCGCACGGCTCGTCCAGTGCGCGGGCGATGTTGAACGGGATCAAGGTGGCCCGCGACATGGTCGACTGCGACATGGTCGGCAAGATCGCCGCTGCCATCGCGCACGCATGAACGAGGCGCTCTCCAGGCTCTGCGAGCGGGTCGGTTACCGCTTCCGCGACGAGTCGCTCGCCGTGACCGCGATGCGTCACCGTTCCTTCGTCGCCGAAAACGAGGGCTTCGAATCCAACGAGCGACTCGAGTTCCTCGGGGACGCGGTGCTCGGCTGGGTGGTGGCCGACCTCGTCTATCGGGCCCAAGACGAGATGCACGAGGGCAAGCTCACCGACCTGCGCAAGTCGATGGTCAATGCGGCCGCGCTCGCCGAACTCGCCGAGGACCTCGGGGTGGGCGAGTGCGTGATGCTCGGCCGCGGCGAGGAACAGGGCGGCGGTCGCGAGAAGACCTCGATCCTCTCGGACGCCCTCGAGGCGCTCTTCGGTGCGATCTACATGGACTCCGATGCGGCCACCACGCACCGCGTGTTGACGACGCTGATGACCTCGCGCCTGCAAGGTGCTCTCGATGGTCTCGATCGACTGGACGCCAAGACCCGACTGCAGGAACTTGCCTCGCGGTTGTTGGGCGAACAGGTGCGCTACGACATCCACGACGAAGGCCCGGACCACGAAAAGACGTTCTTTGCCACCGTCTACGTCGGGGGTCGCGCGCTCGGATCGGGCGAGGGTCGCTCGAAGAAGGCGGCGGAACAGCTCGCAGCCGAGATCGCCTGCGACACCCTCGCACGCGAACACGCCTAGGGGCACTCGTGCCCGAGTTGCCCGAGGTCGAGACGGTCAGGCGAGGCATCGACTCACTCGTCGTCGGTCGGCTGATCACCCGCGTCGAGGTCGGCCGCGAGCGCACCGTGCGTCGCACGAGCCGCGAGGCGCTGATCGACGGAGCCTCCGGCACGCGCATCGTCGCCACGCGACGCCACGGCAAGTATCTGTCGTGCGACTTGGACTCGGGCGAGGCGATCATGATCCATCTGCGCATGAGCGGTCGCGTGCTCGTCGTCGATGCGGGAACCCCGCGACCGCCCCACACGCACGTCGTGTTCCACCTCGAGTCGACGAGTCGGCTGCCTGATGGCGAGATGTGGTTCGTCGACCCGCGCACCTTCGGCGAGGTCGTCGTCTATGACCCGAGCCGACCGAGTGACCTCGTGCCCGAGCTTGCGCGGCTCGGCCCGGATCCGCTCGAGTCGGGCTTCACGGCGGAGGTGTTGGCCGCGCGCCTGCGCGGCAAGCGGGGAAACCTGAAGGCGACGCTCTTGGACCAGGCCGTGGTGGCGGGGATCGGCAACATCTATGCCGACGAGATCTGTCATCGGGCCCGACTCAGCCCGCATCGCGTCGCGGGGTCGCTGCGCCGCGACACGCTCGAGCGCCTGCACGCATCGATCGTCGGGGTGCTCGCCGAGGCGGTGGCAGCCGGGGGCAGCACGCTCGAGGACACCCAGTACGTCGACGCTGAGGGCAACGAGGGCTGGTTCCAGCTCGAACATCGCGTCTATGGCCGGGCGGGGGAGACGTGTCGCACGTGTCGTCGAACACGCATCTCGCGCACCACGCTCGCGGGCCGCACCACCTGTTACTGCCGGGTCTGTCAGCGCTGAAACGCAGAGGAGTCGATGTCGGGGGGATCCCTGACATCAACTACTCTCGCGGGTTGACGTGTTCCTCAAATCCCTGACCCTCAAAGGCTTCAAGTCCTTCGCCGATGCGACGACGATGGAGCTCGAACCCGGCGTGACCGTGGTCGTCGGCCCCAACGGCTCGGGCAAGTCCAACGTCGTGGACGCGATTGCCTGGGTGCTCGGCGCGCAGGCCCCGAAGGCCGTGCGCAGCCAGAAGATGGACGACGTCATCTTCAACGGCACCGCCCGGCGCCCGGCGCTCGGTCGCGCCGAGGTGATGCTCACGATCGACAACTCCCAGGGGCTCCTGCCCATCGAATTCTCCGAGATCACCGTGTCGCGCACCCTGTTTCGCTCCGGAGAGAGCGAATATGCGATCAACGGCGTCGAGTGTCGACTGCTGGACGTCCAAGAGTTGCTCTCGGACGCCGGCGTCGGTCGCCAGCAGCACGTGATCATCGGCCAGGGCCGCATCGACGAAGTGTTGAGCAACTCACCCGAGGATCGCCGCGCGATCATCGAGGAAGCAGCGGGCGTGTTGAAGCACCGCAAGCGCAAGGAGAAAGCCGAGCGTCGACTCGAGGGCACCGAGGCCAACTTGTTGCGCGCACAAGATCTGCTGCGCGAGGTGCGGCGCAACTTGAAGCCACTCGAGCGTCAGGCGGATGCGGCTCGTCGTCACGGCGCGTTGATCGCCGAGATGCGCGCACTGCAGACCTATCTCGCGGGTCGCGAGATCGCGAGCTTCCAGTCGCGACTCACGAACCTCGCCAACGACAAGTTGGCCGGCGAGGAGGCCGAGCGCGCGTTGCGCGCCAAGCTCTCCAGCCTGGACACCACCGTGATGGCCGCCGAGGCACAGCTGTCGGCGCGCGGGGACTCGGGCGTGAACGACGAACTCGTGCGCATCGAACAACTGCGCGGTCGTGCCAAGGGTCTGATCGCCGTGCTCGCCGAGCGTCGTCGCTCCGTCGAACGCGACCGCGGTCAGCTGATGGACTCCGACGTCGTCGCCACCCTCGAGGCCGAAGGCTCCAAGTTGCGCGACGACCTCGCCAAGGTCGTCGACCAACTCGCCGCCGTCGCCGCGGTGAACCCCGACTCGGTCGTCGGTGGGGAACAGACGAACACCCTCGAAGAGGCGCGCGCAGCGACGCAGAAGGTGAACGAGCTCACCGCCCAGGTTCGCGGGCTGAACGAAGACATCGATCGACTGCGCATCGTCGTCGACACCGACGTGCGCAACGAGTCGGAACTTGCCCTGCGCCTCGCCCAGGCCGACACCGCGCGCATCGCCGCGGAGGCGGCGGCGGATGCCGCCCAGGCGCTGTTTGCCACCGCGCAGTCGGATGCCACGACGTCGGCGGCCAAGGCGGACGCGCTGCAGATGGCACTCGACGTGAACTCAGCGAGTGCATCGGCGCTGCGCGAGGTCGAGGGAGCCCTCGGCACGTTGAACGACCTCATCGACATCGACGCGGATCGCCGCGTCGCCGTGCAGGTGGCACTGGGCGATTCGCTCTCCGGAGTCGTCGCCCAGAACGTGGATGCCGCGCGTCGCGCGCTGCAGGAACTGCGCCAGTCGGGAAGCGTCGGCGCGGTGCTCGCGCTGAACGCGATCACCACCATCCCGTTCACCCCCGTCGTGAACAAGGGCTCGTCCCTGCGCTCCCACGTGCGGGCCAAGGCCGGTGCGCACGAGGTGCAGGTGAATCGTTTGCTCGACGTGTTGTTCTCGCGCGTCGTGTTCGTGCAGTCCTGGTCGGATGCCCTCGAAGCCGCCATGTCGCACCCCGAGATGGTGGTCGTGACCGGCGACGGCGATCGCTTCGCCTCGACCGGCATGCGCGTCGGGGCGAGCGGCGTGACCCAGAGCGCACTCGATGAGGCCCAGCGCCGCGCGCAACGCGCCGCGGACGCACTCGTGCGCGCGGAGGCCGACCTGAACGACGCGCGCACCAAGCTCGCCCAGTCCCGCGACGCACACGCATCCGCGCTCACCTTGATCGAGCGTCACCGCACGACCGCGGGCGACAACTCGCGACGACTCGCGAGTGCCTACGACAACCTGCGCTCGGTGCAGGCCGAGCTGCAGGGTCTGCTCTCGGTGTTGCGCAACGACCTCGAGGTCAAGACCGCCGGTTTGCAGGAGCGTCGCCAGTTCTTGGAGGCCCGCCTCGCCGAGATCGACTCGCGACTCGCGGCCGACGTCGAGGCCCGCAACGCCGCGGCCGAGCGACGCCGCGGGGTGGAGCGCCAGCTCGCCGCGCTCGTGCGCCTGTCGGCACTCGTCGAAGGACACGCGAGTGCACTCGACGTGCGCCAGGGGGAACTGCAGGAGGTGCGCCGTCGCCAGAGCGACGAGGTGCGCGCGATCTCCCAGCGACTGGACGAGGCGCGCAAGGAGCGCTCGACGAACGAAGGTGCACTCGAGGAGCGCCGCGAGCGCAACCGCCGCATCGACGTCGAGGAGGCCGAGGTGCGCATGCGTCTCGAGGCCACCGTCGAGGCGCTGCGTCGAGACCACTCGTGCGAGCCGCAGGCCGCGATGGACGCGCCGATGCCGAACCTGCCCGACGGCGTCACGCCGATCTCCAAGGTGCGCGAGTTGGAGCGCGAGTTGCGCCTGATGGGCCCGATCAACCCGCTCGCCCTGCAGGAGTTCGACGAGCTGCAAAAGCGCCACACCTTCCTCGAAGAACAGCTCGAGGACGTGAAGAACACCCGGCGCGAGTTGATCAAGGTGATCAAGGAAGTCGACCGCGAGATCCAGATGACGTTCTCCTCGGCCTATGCCGACGTGAGCGAGAACTTCTCCCGCATCTTCAACTCGCTGTTCCCGGGCGGCCAGGGCAAGCTGATCCTGACCACCCCGAACGACATCTTGAACACCGGCATCGAGATCGAGGCGCGTCCCCCGGGCAAGAACGTGAAGAAGTTGTCGTTGCTCTCCGGTGGCGAGCGCTCGCTGACCGCGCTCGCATTCTTGTTCGCGGTGTTCAAGAGCCGCCCGTCCCCGTTCTACGTGATGGACGAGGCCGAGGCCGCCCTGGACGACGTCAACCTGCACCGCTTCCTCGCGCTCGTGAACGAGTTCCGCAAGGACGCCCAGTTGCTCATCGTGAGCCACCAGAAGCGCACGATGGAGGCGGGAGACTGCCTGCTCGGCGTGACGATGCAGCCGGGCGGATCGTCGCGCGTGATCGTCGAGCGCGCGAGCGCCGCCTCCGCATAACCTGAGGGCACCATGAGCCAGTCGCAGATCATCCTGCTCGTGCTCGCCGTCGCCGGCATCGCCTTCGGCATCGGCGTGGTCGTCGTCGGTCGCCGCCGCACACCGAGCACGCCACCACGAACCACGATCGCCCAGACCCGCGCAGCGACCGTCGCCGAGCCCGTCGCTCC
>CAYSRZ010000080.1:0-5108 GCA_964433615.1 uncultured Acidimicrobium sp.
GCACTCATAGGGGGTTTCCATGCTACGGCTGCCCCATCCGTGAGATACGGGGTGCGTATCGTGGTCGTATGCCCACCGACCATTCGACGGAACGCACCACCCAGTGGGCGTCCACGATGAAGGGCTTCGACGACACCGACCACCCCATCCGTTTCGCGCACGCCGACTCCTGGGCGGGCACGGGTTCGACCGCCGTGCGTTCCCGCCCGGAGCGCGAAGAGGCCGAGGCGACGACGCTCGCCCCGCACGCCACCGTCGCACTCGGCGCAGGGAACCGCGAGATCGAGGAGGAACCCGACGCCTACCGCACGTGCTTCGAACGCGACCGTGACCGCATCTTGCACGCCTCGGCGTTTCGACGCCTGGCGGGAAAGACGCAAGTCTTCGTGTTCCCCCAGGACCACCAGCGCACTCGGCTCACCCATGCACTCGAGGTCGCCCAAGTCGCCGCATCGGTCGCCCGCGCACTGGGTCTGAACGTCGCGCTCACCGAGGCCATCGCACTCGGCCACGACTGTGGGCACGGGCCCGGCGGACACGCGAGCGAGGACGCACTGTCTCCGTACGTTCCCGGTGGATTCGACCATGCGACCTGGGGTGCCGACGTCACGCTCAAGCCCCTCAACTTGTGCACCGAGACCCTGGACGGCATCCGCAACCACTCGTGGTCGCGACCAGCGCCGATGACCCCGGAGGGCGAGGTCGTCTCGTGGGCCGACCGCATCGCATACGTCTGTCACGACTTCGAAGACGCGGTCGCAGCCGGACTCGTCACACCCGACGCACTGCCCGAGGCCGTGCGCGCAACCTGCGGCACGACCCGCTCGTCACAGTTGCGCGCGTTCATCACCGCCATGATCAACGCCTCGCGTGAAACAGGTCGGATCGGCATGCTGCGCAACGAGGCTGAGGCTCTTGCGGCGTTTCGCCAGTTCAACTACGACAGCATCTACATGCGCGATGCGTCCCGCACACAGGCCAAGTCGGTCATCGACTTGCTTCGAGCACTCGTCGAGCACTACGCGGCGAATCCGCATCTGATGCTCGGCGTATCACCGACCCACACGAGGATCGCTCCGGTCGGCAGCGACGAGGCGTTCCACGACGCGGTCGGATTCGTCGGCGGGATGACCGATCGTTACGCGTGCAGACAGGGACAGGCGCTGTTGGGATTCGACGAGTCTCGACTCCCGAAGGGAATCGACGTCACCTAGACGAAATCGTCAGGCGGTCGGCAGGACGTCGACGACCTTGCGGCCGCGACGCTCACCGAACTTCACGCTGCCCGCAGCGAGTGCGAACAGGGTGTCGTCCTTGCCACGACCGACGTTCTTGCCGGGGTGGACCTTGGTTCCGCGCTGGCGGATGAGGATGGTGCCTGCGGAGATCTTCGTTCCGTCGAACACCTTCACGCCGAGACGCTGTGCATTTGAATCGCGGCCGTTCTTGGTTGAGCCGCCACCCTTGGTCTTTGACATGGTTCAGCCTTTCGCGATTGACGTGATCTCGATGAGCGAGTACTTCTGGCGATGGCCGAAGCGACGACGCTGGTTGGTGCGACGCTTGTAGGTGAATCCGTCGACCTTCGGGCCAGCGACCTGACCGATGACCTTGGCGGTCACGGCGGCCTTCGACAGCTCCGACTTGGTGGACAGCACCGTCGCACCGTCGACGACGAGCACCGGGGTGAACTTCACCTCGGAGCCCTCTGCGGCGCCCAAGAGCTCGACCTGGACCTGTTGGCCCTTGGTCACCTTCTCTTGCTTGCCTCCGGTTGCGATCACTGCGTACATAGCGGTCCTTTACTCTATCCGTGCCGATTCTGGCTCTCCAACCAGTTCCCGGCGCTTGCGAACTAGTCCAACATCGACAAATCGAGGGTCACCCCGCGGCCTTCACAGACCACGCACGGGTCGGCGAAGTTGGTGAGCAACCCCTCCCCGATGCGCTTGCGGGTCATCTCGACGAGCCCGAGCTCCGAGATCTCGAACACCTGGGTGCGCGTCTTGTCGCGGGCCAGGGCGTCCTTGAATGCCTCGAGCACGCGGCGGCGGTTCTCGCGCACCTCCATGTCGATGAAGTCGATGACGATGATGCCGCCGATGTCTCGCAGGCGCAGCTGGCGGGCGATCTCGTCGGCCGCCTCGAGGTTGTTGTGGAAAACGGTCTCCTCGAGGTTCGACTTGCCGACGTTCTTGCCGGTGTTCACGTCGATCACGGTGAGGGCCTCGGTGTGCTCGATGATCAGCGAACCACCCGACGGCAGCCACACCTTCTTGTCGAGGGCCTTGCGCAACTGCTCGTGCACGCGGTGCTGCTCGAAGAGTGCGAGGTCCTCTGCGGTCTGGTCGTAGTACTCGACGCGGTCGGCGAACTCGGGGTTGAACGCCTGGATGTAGTCGCGCACCTCGTTGTAGAGGGCGCGGTCGTCGATCACGATGCTGCGATAGTCGCTCGAGAACTCCTCGCGGATCACGCGCACGGCAAGGGGTGGCTCGCGATACAGCAACGTCGGCGAGTTCGCCTTCGTCGCCGCCTCGCGGATCGTCGCCCACTGCTCGAGCAGGCGCGTGAGGTCGGTGGTCAGTTCGTGCTCGGTCGCGTTCTCGGCGGCGGTGCGCACGATGATGCCGTGTTCCTCCGGCTTGATGCGATCGAGGATGCTGCGCAGGCGACGACGCTCACCTTCTGGCAGTCGCTTGGAGATTCCATAGGTGCGCGAGTCGGGGATCAGCACGACGAAGCGACCTGGCAACGACACTTCCTGGGTCAGACGACCGCCCTTTGCGCCGATCGGGTTCTTCGTCACCTGACACAGGATCAACTGGCGCGACTTGAGCACCTGCTCGATGCGCGGGTCCGGGCCCTGCTCGACGACGTCGTCCTTGTCGAACTGCACGTCGCCGCGATACAGCACGGCGTTCTTCTGGGTGCCGATGTCGACGAAGGCGGCTTCCATGCCCGGCAACACGTTCTGCACGCGACCGAGGTAGATGTTGCCGTGGATCTGGGTCTCGTCGTCTGCGGGTCGTGAGACGTAGTGCTCGATGAGCGAACGCCCTTCGAGCATCGCCACCTGGGTGAACTCGGGCCGCACCTGCACGCACATCATGTAGCGACCGACGGCCTTGCCGTTTCGCTCCTTGCCGCGGCGGCGCTCGATCAGCTCGGCATCGGTGCCGACGACGGTTGAATCCGATCCCCCGGTGCGGCGACGGTTGCGTCCGCCACGGCGACCGCCACGGCGGGACTTGCCCTTCGACTTGTCGGCCGCGGCTGGCTTGGCGGCCTCCGGCTTCGGCGCCATCGGCGGAGCGGGACGCGTGTCGCCGATCTGCGGCTTGCGCACGAGGGCGTCGCTGGCGGCCTGTGGGCTCACCATCTTTCCTTCACGTGGCGGATCGGGCAGCTCCATCGGCACTGCGGAGGCACTCGGCGCACCGGCCTGACGGCTGCGATTGCGGTTCTTTCCCCCGCGACGGCCGCGACGGCGCTTCTTTGCTCCGCCATTGGCGCCTGCAGACTGCTCAGGGCCCGAGGCCCCAGCGTTCATCTCACTCATTTTTCTCGCTCGTTTCGTGTATTTCAGCCACATTCGCGGGAAACAATCCGCGCTCGCAGCCGTCGCGCTCGCGCACCTCGCCGACGGACTCGGGGGAATCTCATCGGCCGGTTCGCACTCGCGAAGTCGACCTTTGGAAGGGCGACTGCCCGTCCGTGACCTTCAGGCTACCCCCCTCGTGTCCCCGCGGGGAGGCTTTGGCGGGACTTTCTGCCCTAGCGCAGGCGGCGCATGTGCACGCTTTGGGCCAACCCGATGAGGATCGCCGACGACACGAGGTGCGATCCCCCGTAGGAAATGAAGGGCAATGGAAGCCCGCTCACCGGGGTCACGCCCATGCTCATGCCGATGTTCTGGAAGACCTGCCACATGAGGATCGTGAAGATGCCGGTGACGAGGAAGTAGCCGAATCGGTCGCGGGCCATCTGGGCGATGCGCCAGACGCGCCACAACACGACGCCGAACAGCGCGAGCACCACCCCGCCGCCGATGGCACCGAACTGCTCGCCGATCGCCGAGAACGGAAAGTCGGTGAACTGCACGGGGATGTATTTGCCGTTGGTCAGTGGTCCGTCCAGATAGCCCTTGCCGAACACTCCACCGGTCGACACGGCGCGCTTGGCGAATCGCACCTGCAAGACGATCTTTTCCAGGTCCTTGTCGTAGGAGTTCTGGTTGAACCACGCGTCGAAGCGGCGCCACTGGTACGGAAAGAACGCAAACGTCAGTCCGATGGTCGCGGCCGACAACGACGCAACGAGCGCCATGTATCGACGACGGGCACCGGCAATGAAGAGCACGCCGGCCACACCGGCGACGACGACGGACGCCGATCCGAGGTCGGGCTGCATCAAGATGAGACCGATCGGCACCATCACGATGTAGAGCGTCATCACGAAGTGGTGCCAGTCGATGCGCTCCGTCGTGGCTTCACTCAAGTATCCGACGACGACGAGCAGCACCGCTGGCTTGGCGAGCTCGGCCGGCTGGATCGAGATCGGTCCGAGGTCGAACGCGAGTCGCGCGCCTCCCGTGACTGCACCCGTGGCCAACACGAGCACGAGGAGCACGAGCACCCCGCCGAAGAAGAACCCGCTCTGCGTGCGGAACCAGTCGTGGCCGACCGTCATCACGATCGCCACGACGACGGAGGCCGCGACGACGAAGATCGCCTGGCGCTGCGTGTACACGTAGGGATCGAAGCCCTGCTCGGCAAGGCGGCGATAGGTGGCCGAGAACACGGTGAACAACCCGATGACCACGAGTGTGATCACCGAGCCCATCAGCACCCAGTCGATGTTGCGGATCGGGTCCGAGTAGCTACCCGTGACCGTCGCGTTGCGTTGCGAGCCGATCGGGCGGAAACGTTCGAAGGTCGATGACATCAGTCCCTGCTGTCCGATCTGCCGCCTGCGAGACACGACGGGTTGCGCAGTCCGCTCGGCGGCGCGGCGAACGACGTCGAGGTGTTCAACGGCTCGGCGACCTCCACGGAGTCCATCTTGTAGCGCCCGGACAGTGCGAAGTAGACACACTTGACGACCGG
>CAYSRZ010000081.1:0-5014 GCA_964433615.1 uncultured Acidimicrobium sp.
CTTAGGCATATTTGATGACGCCGCGAATGTTCTCGCCGTCGCGCATCGCTCGGTAGCCCTCGTTGACTTCCTCGAGCGCGTATTCGCGGGTGACGAGACCGTCCAGGTCGAGCTGACCTTCGCGGAACAAGCCCAACAACTTCGGGATGTCGGAACGGGGATTACCCGACCCGAAGAGCGAGCCGACGAGCTGCTTCTCCGACAACGTGAGGTCGAGAAGGCTGATGTTCGCGGTCATCTCGAGGAGCGGATGGATGTTCGTGACGACGACTCGACCACCCTTCGACACGGCGGCCATCGCCTCGGCGATCATCGCACCGTTGCCGACACCCATCGTCATGATCACCTTGTTCGCCATCGTGCCCCAGGTCAACTGCTGGATCATCGGGATCGCCTCTGCGAGCGATGAGGCCGTGTGCGTCGCACCGAACTCCATCGCCTTCTCACGCTTGAACTCGATCGGGTCGACCGCGATGATGCGCTTGGCTCCGGCAAGTCGAGCACCCTGCACGGCGTTCGCACCGATGCCACCGACACCGACGACGACGACCGTGTCGCCAGGCTTCACCTCTGCCGCATAGACGCTCGATCCCCAACCGGTGACGACGCCGCAACCGAGAAGGCACGCCCGCTCGAGCGGAACGTCCTTTTCGATCTTGATGCAGCTCGCTTCGTTGACGACGGTGTGCTCGGCGAACGTACCAAGTAGGCACATGATGCCGAGGTCCTTGCCGTCCTTGTGGTGACGCGACGTCTGGTCGGCGATCTGCAGTCCGGTCGCCAGGAACTGACCCATGTCGCAGATGTTCTGATGTCCGGTGCTGCAACTCGGGCAGCGACCGCACGACGGAATGAAGCCGAAGACGACGTGATCGCCGGGCTGCAACCAGGTGACGCCCGAGCCGACCTGCTGCACGACGCCGGCACCCTCGTGGCCACCGATGATCGGCAGACCTGCGGGCAAGTCACCCGTGACGAGGTGTTCGTCGCTGTGGCACATGCCCGACGCGACGAGCTTCACGAGTACTTCGTTCGGGCCGGGAGGATCGAGGTCGATCTCTTCGATGCTCCACGGAGCGTTCAATTCCCACAAGACCGCTGCCTTCGTCTTCACACTCGACCCCCACCTCTGCGCGGTACGACCACGCCGTTGTCCTGCCTGGGCATATTGTTGCCCAAACCCCTCAGGCGACGCTACCCCGACCCACGGCCCCTGATTACTGTGGGATGCAATGGAACCAACAGCAGCACTCGAGCAGGACCGCGTCAGCACCGCTGAGTCCAACGGAACTCACGAGGCGGCACAGCCACAGGTCGTGGAGGAGCTCCTCATCGAGGAGATCTCCATCGACGGCATGTGCGGCGTCTACTGATCCGCGCGACCACCCACGATGACCGTCACGCTCGACTCGGCGTGTGAACTGCACCCCGACGTCGCCTTACGCCCCGAACCATTCGGAGCGCTCGCCTACCACTACGGCAACCGCCGCCTCGTGTTCCTCAAGCACCCCGACGTGGTGACGGTCGTACGCGACGTCGCCAACCATGCATCACTGCGTGACGCGCTGTCCGTCAACGGCATCGACGAGTCCCGCTGGCAGTCCTTCGTCGTCGCCCTCGACTCCCTCGCCAAGTCGGACGTGATCCGTGTCCACTAGCTCACTCGCAGCCCAGATGAAGCGGGGTCTTGACGCCCCAATTTGTCTCACCTGGGAGTTGACGTATGCCTGCAACCTGCAGTGCGTGCACTGTCTCTCTTCGAGCGGGATGCGCGATCCACGTGAGCTGACGACGGAACAAGCCAAGGCCGTGCTCGACGAACTGCGGGACATGCAGGTCTTCTATATCAACATCGGTGGAGGCGAGCCGATGGTGCGTCGCGACTTCTTCGAGATCCTCGAGCATGCAGAGGCCTGCAACATCGGTGTGAAGTTCTCGACCAACGGCGCGTTCATCACGGCCGAGAGCGCTCGACGACTTTCAGCGATGAACTACCTCGACATCCAGATCAGTATGGATGGCGCGGACGAAGAGACGAACGATCGCGTCCGCGGTGAAGGCTCGTACGACACCGCCATACGTGCGATGGAACACCTTCGCGCCGCCAACTTCGGGCCGTTCAAGATCTCCGTCGTGATGACGCGACACAACGTGTCACAGCTGGACGACTTCAAGGCGCTTGCCGATTCCTATGGGGCACAGTTGCGGATCACCCGACTACGACCAGCTGGCCGTGGCGCCGACACGTGGAACGAACTACACCCGACGAATGCCCAACAACGCATCATCTACGACTGGCTGATCCGCCACGGCGAGAACGTCCTCACCGGGGACTCGTTCTTCCATCTCAACGCGTTCGGCGAGTCGCTTCCCGGGTTGAACTTGTGCGGTGCGGGACGCGTCGTGTGTCTCATCGATCCGCTCGGCGACGTCTATGCGTGTCCGTTCGTCATCCACGAGGAGTTCAAGGCGGGAAGCGTCCTCGGTGACGGTGGATTCAGGGCGGTATGGACGTCGAGTGATCTGTTCACGTCGCTTCGCGAACCCGAATCCCCCGGGGCCTGCGCGTCCTGCGGAAGCTATGACTCGTGCCAAGGCGGATGCATGGCGGCGAAGTTCTTCACCGGTCTCCCCCTCGATGGGCCGGATCCCGAGTGCGTCACGGGCCACGGTGAGGATGCATTGAACGATCACCGCGATGGCAGCATTCCCCGACCCTCGATGAACCATTCGAAACCGGTGAAGCTCACCGTCAAGGGATTGCGTCCGTCTCTCGTCGGCGCACGTAACGAAGGAGGACACGGATCATGAACGATGTATCGGTCGGAGGCGTGGTCGTCCTGCTCGTCGTTGCCTACTTTCTTGGAACGTTCCCGAGCGCTCTCCTCGTGGCCAAACGCGGAGGCATCGACGTGACGGCGGCAGGTTCTGGCAATCCCGGAACGTCGAACGTCGTGCGGCTCCTCGGCTGGAAGTACGGAGCGGTCGTGATGATCCTCGACATTGGCAAAGGGGCCCTTGCCGTCGGTCTTGCAGCCATCGCGTCTGGTGATCGCGTCACGCAACTCGGCTATCTCTGTGCATATGCGGCAGTGATCGGCCACACCTTCCCCGTCACGCGACGCTTCGTCGGAGGCAAGGGCGTCGCCGCAGGCGGTGGCTCGATGTTCGTGCTGTATCCCCTCATGAGCCTCGTTCTCTGCTCGTCGTGGTTCGTCATCCGCAAGGTGACGGGAAAGTCGTCCGTTGCCTCGCTCGTGATCACGATTTGCGTGCCCCTCTACATCCTCTTCTTCCGCGACAACAACTGGGAGCTCCTCGACGCACTCGGCCTCGTCGTGCTGATCGTCATCCGCCATACCGCCAACATCAAGCGGTTGTGGTCACGCGAGGAAAACGCGGCCTAGGGCCGTGTGACGATGGCGACGATCATCACCGAGTTCTTCGACTCCCTCAAGGAGTTCTCCTCGTCCCCTTGGTTCTACGTGATCATCTACGTGATCGCGGTGCTCGACTCGGTCCTGCCGATCGTGCCGAGTGAGACGCTCGTGATCATCGGCGGCGTTTCTGCTGGTCTCGGTGATCTGTCGATCGTCCTCGTCGTCCTCGCAGCGGGACTCGGGGCGTTCACCGGCGACAACATGAGCTATCTCATCGGTCGTCGAGCG
The DNA here is from genome assembly GCA_964433615.1 of uncultured Acidimicrobium sp. Lineage (GTDB taxonomy): Bacteria > Actinomycetota > Acidimicrobiia > Acidimicrobiales > Ilumatobacteraceae > UBA3006. Next base: position 3,669 of record CAYSRZ010000081.1, read on the forward strand.
AGCGTGGCGGTAACGCGCCGATACGAACGCACGGAGAAGGGCAAGCGGCGCTTGGAGACGGTCATCCACCAGATCCACGAGCGTGGCGGTTTGCTCCTCATCACCGCACGATTCATCCCGGGCGGCAGGACCATCCTCACGCTGTCCTGTGGCATCACGCGCCAAGACAGGAGGTGGTACGCGACATGGATCGGCATCGCTGCGACCATCTGGGCGCTGTATGCATCACTGCTCGGATTCATCGGCGGAAAGACCTTCGAGGAAAACCACACGCTCGCCTTCGTCGTCGCCTTCGGCACGGCGGTCTCCGTCACCGTCATCATCGAACTGGTCCGCGCCGGCATCAAGCGACTTCGTCGTACGTCCTGATGCCTCGGTTGCGCCGCATCGCGGAGATGACGAGTGAAGAACTGTCGCGCCTCGAGCGCCCCCTGCTCGTCATTCCGGTTGGCTCGTGCGAGCAACATGGCGAACACCTGCCGCTGTCAACCGACACGCTGATCGCCGAGGCGTTGTCCGACGCACTCGCCACCCGTCATCCACGGGTCGTCGTCGGTCCCTCGATCACCGTCTCGTCGAGCGGCGAACACGCCGGATTCACCGGCACGTTGTCGATCGGCCGGGAGGCGACGTCGAACACGCTCGTCGAGCTCGTCCGATCCGCACACTGGGCCCACGACGTCCTCATCGTCAACGGCCACGGAGGAAACGTCTCGGCACTGACGCACGCGGCGAACCTGCTTCGCTCGGAGTCACGCGCCGTCTCCGTCTGGAATCCCCACGTTGTTGGCGGCGATGCACATGCTGGTCATGTCGAGACGTCGATCATGCTCGCAATCTCCCCGACGCTCGTGCGCATGGATCGTGCACACGCCGGCAACGTCCAACCGATTTCCGATCTCGCCAATCAACTGACCACGACCGGAGTTCGTTCGGTGAGCCCAAACGGAGTGCTCGGCGACCCTCGCAGCGCCACGGCCGACGAGGGCCACCGAATCGTGTCGTTCCTCGTTGACGAACTCGTCGCCCATGCGACCGAGCATCATCCATGAGCACTGAGACCTCGTTCATCGTCGATTCCTCGTGGTATCGACCGAATGACGCCACAACGCTCGTCGCGGGTTCACCGCTCACCGTGTTCAGATTGAGCGAGTCAGGTCGAGAGGTCGCACGGGCTTTGGAGCGTGGCACGCCCCTGCCCGAGTTCCATCCGCCGCTCACCTCCCGATTCGTCCTCGCGGGGGCGATTCACCCGATCGCGACTGCGACACGATCGTCCCTCGCAGAAGTGCTCACCGTCGTCATCCCCGCCCACGTCACCGACGACACGTCCCGGGTTCGACTCC
>CAYSRZ010000082.1:0-4904 GCA_964433615.1 uncultured Acidimicrobium sp.
CCCACGCTATTGGACTAGGTTTCCTGCGTGCGCATCCAGCGATTCTCCGAGCACACCGCGATGCCGTGGGCCAACGGTCGCGGAACGAGTTACGAAGTTGCTCGCCATGGCGAGACCGAGTGGTCGTGGCGCGTGGCGATCGCACCGGTCGTCGACGACGGCCCGTTTTCGATCCTTCCCGGGGTCGATCGGCAGCTCGTGGTGATGGACGAGGCTCCCCTCGAGGTGACGGTCGATGGGGTCGAACGGCATGTGGGGCAGGGCCAGACGCTCGCGTTCGCCGGGGAATCGCTGGTGTCGGCCCGCGTCCCGCACGGCCCGACTCGCGACTGCGGAGTGATGGTCCGCCGAGGGGTTGCGTCAGGCTCGATGCTCGTGGCGTCAGCGGGAAGCCACCACGGCCGCATCGTCGTGGCGATACGCGACTCGGTCGTCGAGTCGCTTGACGAGTCGATGGTTCTTGCCCCCGGTGACGCGGTGATCGCAGACGAACGCACCTCGTTCACTGTCGAGTCGGGGCTCGTGTGCGTCATCGAGGTGGCGCCGTGACGTTCCCGACCGGCGCGTGGGTCGACGGATCGTTGGCAAGCGACGTCGACGCCGGGGCCGTTCATGACGAGCTCGACCATCTCTGCGTGGACACGTCGCTCAATGGCGAGACCCTCGCCCTGGTCGTCGTGCACCGGGGTCGCCTCGTCGCCGAACGTTACGCGCCAAGCGTCTCGACGACGACCCCGCTCATCTCGTGGTCGATGGCCAAGAGCATCACCGATGCCCTCGTCGGGATGTGCGTGCAGGATGGCGTGGTCGACGTCGATTCACCCGTGGCGGTCGAGGCCTGGCGGGACGACGAGCGCTCGACGATCACGATGCAGCACCTGCTCGAGATGCGTTCGGGATTGCGCTGGATCGAGGACTACGTGGACGGGGAGACCTCGGACGTCATCGCGATGCTCTTTGGTTCGGGCAAAGCCGACCATGCCGCGTATGCGACGGCGTGCCCGCTTGCAGCCCCGCCAGGGTCGACCTGGCTGTATTCGTCGGGGACGACGAACGTGATCACGCGCATCCTTGGCGACCTGCTCGGAGACACGGCCGGCTCGCACGAGCACATGGACCGACTTCTGCAACGTCTCTTTGGCGCCCTCGGCATGGTCGCCGAGCCTCGTTTCGACGCCACCGGCACCTTCGTCGGCTCGTCGTATGTCTTTGCTTCGGCCCGTGACTTTGCCCGCTTCGGCTATCTCTATTTGCGCGACGGCGTCTGGGGTGATGAACGGCTGTTGCCGCAGGGCTGGGTCGATCACGCCCGTCGCCAACATGTGATCGACGCCGACTCTGGACTTGGCTACGGATCGCACTGGTGGACCTTGCCCGACGAACCCGATGCACTGGTGGCCGCCGGTTATGAGGGTCAACACATCGTCGTGTGTCCGAGTCGTGACCTCGTCGTCGTGCGCCTCGGCAAGACCCCAGCCGACCTGCGGGCGACCCTTCTTGTGTCGCTGCGACGACTCGTCGCTGCGTTTCCCGCTACTGGTGGGCGGGGGTAGCGGGAGCGCGGGATTCGCTCACCGAAAATCCGACGAGTGCGCCGATCACGAGCGCGGCCCCGATGAGGCGCTCCGGTGACATCGATTCGCCGAGGAACAGGACCGCGACGATGATGCCAATGACCGGTTCGATCGTCGTGATCACCGAGTAGGTGCTCGCCTCGAGGCGCGTGAGACCCGCAACGGAGAAGAGGAACGGGGCCGTCGTGCCGAAGACCGCGAGAGTCGTGATCAGCACCCAGGTGCGCGTGTCGTCGGGGAAGCGGGCCTCGAGCGGGGTGATCGGGGTGAGGCACACGATCCAATAGCCGATCGCAGTTCCGAGCGAGAGCACGGTGACGTTGGTGATGAGGCCGACGCCCCTGCTCGCGCGGTCGAGGGCGAGGATGTAGAAGGAGAACAGGAACGACGAGACCATGACGAGCGTGATCGCCGTGCCCGATCCTCCCGAGACCTGGCCCGCGGTGATGGCGATGCCGGCGAGGGTGAAGGGGAGCGCGATGAACACGTTCCTTCGCGGCCGCTTCTTGAACAGCACCCACGACACCGCGACGACGAAGATCGGATAGACGTACCAGAGCACGATGGCGAGGCTCGTGTCGATGTCGTCGATGGCGATGAAGTACGTGAGCGAGACCGCGGTGATGCCCACCGCCCCGATGACGAGGAGCTCGACGATCCGCCGACGGTCGGGCCAAGACTCCTTGCGACCGAAGACGAATCTCGCAACAAAGAGCAGCACCGTGGCGATCGAAAAGCGGACCGTCATCACGCCGAGGGCGTTTGCCCCGGCGTCGTAGGAGGACTTGGCGAGAGCGGGGACGATTGAAAATCCCACACACGCCATGAAGGTGAGCGCCGTTCCGAGGAGACGACGGTTCTGCGACACGAGCCAAGAACCTAGTGGCTCGACGACTTGCGCGGACGGCTAGGAGGTGACGGCGGCCTTGATCGCTCGCGCTCCGTCGAGCAGGGCTTGGGCTCCCGAGTCGTCGAGCACCGAGAATGCGGGAAGCACGATCTGATCCGTGAGATCTTCGGCCGCCTTCATTCGTTCGGCGACGTCGTCGTTCAACACGGGGGCGTCTTCGGGGGTCCAGCCGAACATGGCGACGTCGTTGGGTCGCTTGGAAAAGTGCGCCTGCTTGGTGGTGAGCCCACTCGCACGCACGGCGATGAGGTGGGCGCTCCCGCGGAACTCGCGCAGGATGGCGACGAGTTGCATCGCCCGACCCGCCAGGTCGCTCGCGAGCGGCTCGGCCTTGAAGGCTGCATACAACGCAAGCCCGTCTGGCTCGGCGGCTCGGTTCACCGCGTCTGCCGCCTCGACGAATGCAGCAAGGTTCGCGACACCACCGAGCTTTTGGCGACCGAGATCTGCGCAGCACTCGAAGTGTGCACGGCCAATTTCCCGTGCCGGACGAATCGCCGTCGCGGACTCCCATGCGCGCCTGATGACGGCGGGATTGAAGTAGCCGAAGGCGGCGGTGACGACGTCGGCGTCGCAGTCGCCGAGCACGCCACCGCGGCCGGCGAAGTAGAACATCGGACCCTTGAGTCCGAGCTCGGCGCCCTTGGCCTGGGTTTCCGGAGTGAAGTAGTACGCCCATCCGGTGTCGTTGATGATCGGGCAGGCCTGACGGACGAGTTCGAGTGGAGTCATGGACGCGACACTAGTGGTCGCGGCGTCGACCCGATTCAGCCGGCGATTCGGGCGAGTGCGCGCATCGTGGCATCCAGGGTCTCCTGGCGCCACATGGCGACGAGCCCCGAGCCTTCGTCGGTGGACAACTTCTTCGACAGCGGGGCGAAGTGTTTCATCTGGCGCTTGGCCAGAGCGCGGTTGGCAAGACCGCGACGGGTGCGCAGGATGAACTTCGTGACGAGGTCCACTCGTGCATCCCGCGGTGTGTCGACGACGGCATCCAACCATTCGTCGTTGACCCGAGTGCCGCGGGGCGTGATGCGATAGACGACCCGACGGGTTCCCCGAGTTCCCGGTTCGGTTCGGTGCGAGGCGATCAGGCCGTCGCCACACAGGGTGTCGATGGAGCGATAGACGAGCGGACGCGAGATCGACACCGCGGCGGACAACTCGGGGTCGTTGGCGAGCGTGCGGGCGATGGCAAAGCCGTGCTGGGGTCCCTCGCCGATCAGTGCGAGCACCACGTGGTCGATCAAGGTGTCATTTAGTCGCATTGTGACTATTATAACTCGAAGTCGAAATCACGATGTGCTGATGAGGAGCGACGATGGTCGACGGACCGCCAAATGGGAGGATACGTGAACGGCTTGTCCGATGCGTCGTTGCGACCTGCGCGATCCTGTCGCTGCTCTCGACGTCGAGCGGGGCGGTCGCACAAAGCGACGTCCGCGGGACGATCACCGTCTCGGCTGCTGCGTCGCTGCGGGATGCCTTCACCGAGATCGGCAAGGCCTTTCGTGTTCGATACCCCGAGGCCAAGGTGCGCTTCAATTTCGGTTCCTCCGCAACCCTCGTCACCCAGATTTCTGCCGGCGCACCTGTGGACGTCGCCGCGTTCGCCGACCGTGCGACGATGGACCGACTCGTGTCGTCGGGTCTCCTCGCCACGGCACCGACGGTGGTTGCCCGCAATTCGATGATGATTGCGGTGAAGAAGGGGAATCCGCTCAAGGTCTCCTCGGTGGCCGACCTGAATCGAGTCGGCGTCGTGGCGATGTGCGTGGCGACCGCGCCGTGTGGCGCGTATGCCAAGACGGCGCTCGCTCGGGCGGGGGTGTCGATTCCCGAGTCGCGGATCACGCGAGGAACCGACGTGCGGGCGGTGGTCACCCAGGTGTCCTCCGGTGATGCTCAGGCCGCACTCGTCTACGTCACCGACGTTCTGGCGAGTGCGTCGTCGGTGAGCGGCGTGGCGATACCGCGCTCGCTCAACGTGACTGTGGCCTATCCGATCGCCGTGGTCAAAGGATCGAAGAACGGTCCGACCGCATCGGCATTCGTCGCCTTTGTGAGCTCCGCACAATCGCGAGCAATCTTGAAGAGGTGGGGGTTTCTCAGCCCGTGAAGACCTCTCGCGCCGTCGACCGCGCGCCGCGCGCACTCGTCGTCCTTGCCGGGTTCGGCGTGGGTCTCCTCGTCGTTCCCTTCCTCGGGCTCGTGACGAAGGTGGAGTGGGGGTCGTTCGGGTCGCTCGTGTCGACACCCGAAGTGCGCAGTGCGCTGTGGTTGTCGTTCGTCACCTCCGTCGTCGCCGCGGTCCTAGCGGCTGTCGTCGGCATACCTCTCGCGTGGGTCATGGCGCGGGGGCGCTGGCGCGGTAGGTCGGTCGTGCGATCGCTCGTTCTCGTCCCGCTCGTCGTGCCGCC
>CAYSRZ010000083.1:0-4883 GCA_964433615.1 uncultured Acidimicrobium sp.
GGCGCCACCTCGCCCGCGAGGAGGAACGCCCCGACCACCGAGATCTCCTCGGTCCTGCTGCGTGCGACCGCGGCGAAGTATCCGAGGATGAAGGTGACCACACCGACAGAAAACAGCGCGAGGTCGACCACGACGACCACCCCCCGCCACAGGTCGTCGAAAAGGACGACTCCGATTCCCGTCACCGCGACGAAGACCGCGGTGAGCGCCACGTTGGCGCGCTGCGTCACGAGTTCACCCCGAGCACCGAGCCGAGCCGCCTCGCCAAGACGTCGTAGTCGAACTCGGCGACCGCACGCGCCCGCGACGCACGTGCCATCGACGACCGTCGCACGTCGTCGGACAGAAGCGACCGCAGCGCCTCGGCCACCAGTGCCACGTCGGTCGGGTCGTCCACCACGATCCCAGTCTCGCCGTCGACCACCGCCTCTGCCGCGCCACCACTTCGACCCGCCAATTGCGGAACCCCGCACGCCGCCGCCTCGGCGAACACGATGCCGAAACCTTCTTGCTCCAGGCCTCCCCACCGCGAGCGACACACCATCGCCGACACGTCCGCACACCCGTAGAACGCACCAAGAGATTCGTTCGGCACACGACCGACGAGGCGCACCGGCGCCCGATGTCGCTCGATCAAACCCTTCAGTCGAGACTCGTCGCGGCCACTCCCGCCGATCAGCACGACGAGTCGCGGAAAGTCGTCGCGCAGTCGCGTTGCCGCCTCTATCAAGACGTCGAATCCCTTGCGCGGGACCAGTCGACTGAGTCCGACGACGAGCTGCGCGTCGCGGTCGACGCCGAAAGACTCGCGAGCTCGCGCGCGCTCGTCATCGTCGAGCGGCGAGAAGCGCTCCACGTCGACTCCGGGCGGGATGACCGTGATCGGCACCGAACCGGCGAGTCGTCTCGCCTCCGCGGCGGGATAGCCACCGGCTGCGATCACGTGCATCGAGCGTCGCAATACGCGACCGAGCGCGACGTTTGACAGCGGCAGCCGACCGGGAACGGTGACCTCCGCCCCATGGACGACGACCATGTAGGGCAACGCGAGTGACGGACCGACGAGACCGAGCGGCACTGCGGGATCGAGCACGACGAAGTCGGCGCCGATCTCGCGAGCCAACGAATTGATCCGTTGCACCATCAACGGGTGTGGAAGCAGCACCGGCTCGCGCGTGCGTTCGATTCGAAACTGCTGGGATGCGTCGAAGGTCTCGCTCCCCGCATACGGCGAGGTGAGGACGGCGAACGACTCGCTCGGCAACCTCCTCCACCACTCCCACAGCAGACTTTGGATGCCGCCGATCTTCGGAGGAAAGTCGTTGGTGACGAGGAGATGCTTCATGGTGGGCGCCCACCATTGTGTCAGTCGACGGCGCGCACCGGCACGTCGGCGAGCACGCGCAATTCTTCGACGACGAGAGGTGCAGTGTCGTGGTGCGGGATGCAGTCGAGATAACCGAGACGCGCGCACGCCCACACCGCATGGGCCCGCAGCATCGGATCGGGATGCTCGACGTATCGGGTCATCACTCGTCGCACCGACGCGGACCGCGGGTCGCCGACGTTGCCGACCACGACCAGTGCGTTTCGACGGACCCAATCAGGATTTCGTTCTGCGACGTACCACCAGTCGACGGTGCGCAGCAGTTCGTCGTCGTCCATCTCCAACAGCGCAAGCACGTCGACCCACGCACGGGCATCGTCGAACCCATCCACGCGCAGGCGCTTTCGACTCGTCGGCGGACACACCTCCTGACAGTCGTCGCAGCCATACATGCGATCGCCGAGGGCGACCCGAAAGCGACGATCGAAGACTCCAGGCTTCTGCAACAGCCACGCAAGGCACCTGCGCGCATCCACGACACCAGGCTCGACGATTGCCCGAGTCGGGCATCCGTCCAGGCACCGCCGACATCCCCCACACCCATCTGCGACCGGTGCAGGTGCGGGCGAAAGCGGAGCAGTCGTCACCACGCTGCCAAGGACGAAGAAACTCCCCGCCCCCGGCACGAGGATGTTCGCGTTCTTGCCGAACCAGCCGATGCCGGCGCGGTGAGCGACCGCGCGATCGACGAGAGAGTTGTCGTCGGCGAACACCAAGGCCTTGTGTCCGTCGTGACGGAGCCGATCACGCACGACGGTGAGCGCGCGACGCAGCGGCTCGTAGTACTCGACCCAGGCGTAGCGAGCCACTTTCCCGCCCAGCTCGTAGTTCGACTCGACGTCCGGAGCCGCATACGACATCGCGGCCACGAGGATCGACTGCGCACCCGCGAGGGCATCGGTCGGGGTCGTCGACCTCCTCGGATTGCGGAACGTGAATTGCATCGTGTCGCTGCGACCATCGGCGATGCGCGACTCGATGGCGACCCGGGCCTCGTCGAGCGGAGTCGCGTCCGTCGCACCGATGCGGTGCAGTCCGTGTGCCACGGCGAGGGAGAAGATCTCGTCGGTGTACGGGTCCCCCGTCGGGGTGAAGGCCTCGAGTCGGTCAGCTGGCGGCACGGTGCCGAAGCGTAGGCACCAAACCGGCTTGAGCGAGCATCTTCACGGCACGCTGCTCGGCGAAGTCGAAGACCATTGCGTCGTCTTCGGGATCGGTGCAGAGCACGGAGACGAGGCAGTCGTCGCAGGCGTTCGTCTCGCGCATCACGCAGGTGTCGCAACTGATCACGAGAACGGGTGTCTGTGGCCCGTCAGTGGGAAACAACTCTTCGGTCATCGTCTGGCTCCTTGGTCTCTGGCTGGGTGCGTGTGCTGCTGTCGTGGATGTGTGCACGCGGGGTGCACGAAGGACAGCCTGACCAGGGGGTGTGACGAAGTGGGTGTGGGCCCTGTTCAGGACGCCGAGATCACGGCGCCTGCCGTGTCGATGGCAAGCACGTGGGTCGCACCGTCCGCAGGCAACTGAGCGGCAATCTGGGCCGCCGAGGCCCTGTCGCACATCACGGCGACCGTCGGTCCGGAACCCGACAGCCAGGCCGCCCAGGCCGAGGTCGACAACGCGGCCTCGAGGGCCGCCTTCGACGTGGGTGCGGCGGCCAAGCGCACGTCTTGATGCAGGCGATCACGGAACGCCGTGCGCATCACCGCGGTGTCCCCAGAGGCGAGCGCACCGAGCACGAGCGCGGTGTGGCCGATGTTGAACACGACATCCGACAGTGGAATCTGGGACGGAATCGTGGTGCGTGACTTCTCCGTCGACGTCTGCGTCTCGGGCACCCACGCGACGATCGCCGGATCGACCCCGAGCGGCAGGCGCACGACCTCCCCGGATGCACTCGCCGTCACCCCGCCGTACAGCGAAGCCGCGACGTTGTCGGGGTGGCCCTCCATCGCCGTCGTTGCATGCAGGATCGACTTGCGGGCCTCGGCGAAGGCGTCGACACCCGCTCCGTGCATCGATACGTGGGCCGCGACGGCACCCGCCACACGCGCCGCCCCACTGAAGCCAAGGCCACGACCCATCGGGATCTTCGATGCGACCCAGAGCCGACCAGTTCCGCCACACTCGACGAAGGCCACCTGTGCCGGATGGTGGTCGTCGACGACGCGCGCACCGTCGGGCACGACATCATCTGTGCTCACTCCCGCCGTCAGATACAGCGACAGCGCCATGCCGAGTGCGTCGAATCCCGGACCGAGGTTGGCCGAACTTGCCGGCACACGAACGGAAAAACTCATCGACATCGCGGTCTATCGTGCCACAGCACGGCTGGTCTCGACGAGGGACGCAAGCACGCCTGCGGCCGCACCGGAGTCGATCGATTCTCGCGCGACGTCGAGCGCCTCGGCCATCGACGCGGCCACACCGGCGACGACGAGACCGGCGGCTGCGTTCAACACGACGATGTCGCGCACCGCACCGTTGGCGCCCTCCAGCGTCTCGCGCAGGATTCGAGCGTTGTCCTGCGGGGAACCACCACGCACCGCCGACAGCTCGGCACGCTCGAGGCCGAGCCCCTGGGGATCGACGACGAGTTCCGAGATGCCCGATGCAGTCACGTCGAGGACGTGGCTCGGACCACCGAGCGACAACTCATCCAGCCCGCCGTGGCCGTGGAGGACCCACGCACGTCGCACCCCTCGGTGCTGCAGGGTCTCTGCCATGACGCGAGCGAATCGAGGCTGGCCGACCCCCACCACCATGAATGCGACGTCTGCGGGATTGGCCATCGGTCCGAGCAGGTTGAACGCGGTCGGCACCCCGAGCTCCTTGCGCGTCGGACCGACGTGGCGGAAGGCCGGGTGGAACACGGGGGCGAAGGCAAAGCCCATCCCTGCGCGCTGCACGCACTGCGCGACGCCCTCGCCCGTCAACTCGAGCGTGACACCGAGTTCTTCGAGCACGTCAGCGGTTCCGCAGCGCGAACTCGCCGCACGATTTCCGTGCTTGCACACCGGCACTCCGGCTCCGGCCACGACGAGTGCCGCCATGGTCGAGACGTTGACCGAGTGCGAGGAGTCCCCGCCCGTGCCGACGATGTCGATCGATCGCCGAGCAAGATCGGGCGACAGATCCACTCGTGCCGATGCGCCACGCACCGCGTCGAGCAAGCCCCAGAGTTCGAATGCCGTCTCACCTTTGGTGCGCAGGGCGACGAGGAACGCGGCGATCTGTGCAGACGTTGCCTCGCCCGACAGCATCGACTGCATCGCGGCGTTCGCCTGTGCGGCGTCGAGGTCCTCGCGGGCCATCAGGCGCGAGATGATCGACGACCAACCGCCGACGCGCTCGATGGCGCTCATCGTGAGATCCGATCAGGCGCTACGACGACGGATGCGCAGCAGTCGCCGACGCTCGCGCGCGGTCGCACCGCCCCAGACGCCTTGGTGCTCACGGTTGTCGAGGGCATAGTTCAAACACGCTATGCGCACCT
>CAYSRZ010000084.1:0-4849 GCA_964433615.1 uncultured Acidimicrobium sp.
GCATCGACTTCGGTCCACTCGAGCCGCGCATTCCCGAGGTGTTGCGCACGCCGAGCGGCAAGGTGGAGCTCGCACCAGAGCCGATGCTCGCCGACGTCGCGCGACTGAAAGCGTTCATGGGCGAGGCGCCGAACGACTCGATGATGCTCGTGGGTCGTCGCCACGTGCGCTCGAACAACTCCTGGATGCACAACGTCGAGGTGTTGGTGAAGGGCAAGCCGCGCTGCACGCTGCAGATCCATCCGTCGGATGCGAGTCGCATCGGCGTCGTCGACGGGGGATCGGCGAAGGTCTCGAGCCGCGTCGGCAGCGTGGTCGCCACGGTCGAAGTCACGAGCGACATCCGCCCGAACGTCGTGTCGCTGCCGCACGGATGGGGCCACGACCTCGACGGCGTGGTGCTCGACGTGGCGCGTCGGTACGCGGGCGTGAATTCGAACGTGCTCACGGACCACGACCAGATGGATCCGCTGTCGGGCAACGCCGTGTTGAACGCCATTCCCGTGACGGTCGAGGTTGCCCACAGCTAGGGACATCTCGTCCCCAGTTCGTCCACAGGCGACCCACAGGCTGATCCCCAGAACTTTCCTGTAATTCACACGGTTGTCCACTTCCTCCACACAGGGGGACACCCCTATATTTCGGGGCGCAACCGGCGACGGCGCAACAACGTTTCACGGCAGCTTGGGGTTTCGATCCTGGACCTGTGGCGGGGGGTCTGCGACGAAGCCGGTTGCATTTCATGACACTGCGATGACTTTTTGGGAACCCGGTCGGAACCCAAGAAACATCGGGACGAAACGAGGTGCTGACAGGACTGGGAATGCTTGACCGGAGGGAATTACAATGCTGTAATCAATCCCTACCAGTTGTGGGCGAACCTGCAATGGGGCGAGTTTCGACACAACATGTTGTGGTCTCTCCGGAGGCCTCAACAGTGGTCCGGCTGACCCCTTGGACGTTCGTTCACAGCCAGTGGAAGCAAGCAAGGAAAGTGCAGTACCACAGCAAGGAACGCAAGGAAGAGCCAAGGGAAGAAACGAAGAACACCGAACGCCACATTTGTCGACCGAATCCACGAACACCGCCAGATCTTTCACACACAGCACACACAAGAACTCACCAACGAAACTCACCACAAAAGGAAAACGATCATCATGTCTCTCGCGCCAGAGCGTCTCACCATCGGCATCACCCGCAAGTTCACGACGCCGGGCACCCACCCGTACGACCTCGTCGCGTGGGAAAAGCGCGATGCGCGCATCAACAACTGGAAGGACGGCACCGTCGCCTTCGAACAGCTCGGCGTCGAGTTCCCCGTCTCGTGGTCGCTGAACGCCACCAACATCGTCGCGCAGAAGTACTTCCGCGGCACGCCGGGAACACCGGAGCGTGAGACGTCGCTCAAGCAGGTCATCGATCGCGTCGCCGACACGATCGCCAACTGGGGCATCGAGGGTGGATACTTCGCGGATGCAGACGAGGCCGAGGCCTTCCGCGACGAGTTGAAGTACATCCTCGTCACGCAGCGCGCGGCGTTCAACTCGCCGGTGTGGTTCAACATCGGAGTGAAGGGCGTGCCGCAGCAGGCGAGCGCGTGCTTCATCCTCGCCGTCGACGACACGATGGACGGCATCTTGAACTGGTACCGCGAAGAGGGAATCATCTTCAAGGGTGGATCCGGTGCGGGCATCAACCTGTCCAACATCCGCTCGAGCGCCGAGCACCTGAAGGGTGGCGGCACCGCATCAGGTCCGGTCAGCTTCATGCGCGGCGCCGATGCATCCGCTGGAACGATCAAGTCGGGTGGCAAGACTCGCCGCGCCGCCAAGATGGTCATCTTGAACGTCGAACACCCCGACATCGAGGAGTTCATCTGGTGCAAGACGCGCGAGGAGCAGAAGGCGCGTGCGCTGCGCGACGCCGGCTTCGACATGGACCTCGACGGCAAGGACTCGTTCTCGGTGCAGTACCAGAACGCCAACAACTCGGTGCGCGTGACGGACGAGTTCATGCACGCCGTGAAGGAAGACCGCGACTGGACGTTGCGCGCCGTCAAGGACGGCTCGCCGGTGCGCACCGTGCGTGCCCGTGACCTGTGGCGCCAGATCGCGACCGCCTCGTGGGAGTGCGCGGACCCGGGTCTGCAGTTCGACACCACGATCAACAAGTGGCACACCGCTCACGCCGCGGGCCGCATCAACGGCTCCAACCCGTGCAGCGAGTACATGCACATCGACAACTCGGCGTGCAACCTCGCCTCGATCAACCTGCTCAAGTTCCTGGACGACACCGACACCTTCGACGTGGAGGCCTACCGCCACACGATCGAGGTCGTCTTCACCGCCCAGGAGATCCTCGTCGGCAACGCCGACTACCCGACGGAAAAGATCGGCGAGAACAGCCGCCTGTTCCGTCAGCTCGGCCTCGGCTACGCCAACATCGGTGCGCTCCTCATGGCACTCGGCATGCCGTACGACTCCGACGGTGGTCGCGCGTGGGCCGCAGCACTCACCTCGATGATGACGGGTCACGCGTATGCCACGAGCGCACGCATCGCGAGCCGCATGGGACCGTTCGCCGGCTTCGCCGCCAACGAGCGCTACATGCTCAACGTGTTGCGCATGCACCGCGAGGAGAACGGCAAGATCCGCAACGTCGGCGTCGTGCAGAGCGACCTCGTCGAGGCCGCGACCGCGGCCTGGGATTCGGCCGTGCGCGACGGAGAAGAGTACGGCGTGCGCAACAGCCAGGCGTCGGTGTTGGCACCGACCGGCACCATCGGATTGATGATGGACTGCGACACGACCGGCATCGAGCCAGACCTCGGACTCGTGAAGTTCAAGAAGCTCGTCGGTGGTGGCAACATGGCGATCGTCAACCAGACGGTCCCGCGTGCGCTCGTTCGCCTCGGCTACACCCCGGAGCAGGTCGATCGCATCGTCGCCTACATCGACACCAACAAGTCGATCGTCGGCTCGCCCGACCTGAAGGTCGAGCACCTGCCGGTGTTCGCCTGCTCGATGGGTGACAACACGATCCACTACGAGGGCCACGTGCGCATGATGGGTGCGACCCAGCCGTTCCTCTCGGGTGCCATCTCCAAGACGGTGAACATGCCGGAAGAGGCCACGATCGAAGACATCGAAGCCCTGCACATGCTCGCGTGGGAACTCGGCGTGAAGGCCGTGGCGATCTACCGCGACAACTGCAAGGTCGGCCAGCCGCTGTCGACGGCCAAGAAGGACGGCGAGAAGGCCGATGCGGCCACCACCGCGGTCGAAAAGGTCATCGAGCGCGTCGTGCACCAGCCGGTCCGCCAGAAGTTGCCGCGTTCGCGTCGCGGTCGCACCTTCGAGTTCCGCGTCGCGGACTGCAAGGGCTTTGCGACCATCGGCGAGTACGAGGACGGCCGTCCGGGCGAGGTGTTCCTCACGGTGTCCAAGCAGGGCTCGACCCTGGCCGGCATCATGGACGCCTTCGCCAAGAGCATCTCGTACGGCCTCCAGTACGGCGTGCCGCTGCGTGCCTTCGTCGAGGCGTTCATCAACACGCGCTTCGAGCCGGCCGGCATGACGGACGACTCCGACATCCGCATGGCGTCGTCGATCGTCGACTACCTCTTCCGTCGCCTGGCGGTCGAGTACCTGTCGGCCGCAGAGCGCGCCGAGCTCGGCATCTACACGCGTGAAGAGCGCATGCAGCCGACGCTGCCCGGTGTCGAGGAGTCGGTCGTCGAGACCACCCAGGGCACCGACGTGATGAGCGACCCGAAGACGATTCCGTCGGCTTCGGACCTGATCGCCCAGATCGATGCGGGCTCGTACGCCGCACCGACGCCGGCAAAGACGGGCGCCATCTGCTCGTCGTGCGGCTCGGCCAACATGCAGCGCGCAGGCGCCTGCTACGTCTGCGGTGATTGCGGGTCGTCCAGCGGCTGTTCCTGAGCCTCGTTGAACTCATCGCGCCGCGAACCCGTCGAACTGGCGTGGTTCGCGGCGCTGTGTGACGACGACTATCGGTTCCTCGGAGTTCCCGAGCCCGAACTCGCCAGTTCATGGCTGCATTGCAGCGACATCGTCATGCGTGCCGAGGCCAACGGCTTCGACAACGTGCTCCTGCCGTCGGGGTACGAACTCGGGATCGACGCGACCACCTTCGCCGCCGCCGTCTCGACCGTCACCGAGCGCATCAGGTTGTTGCTGGCGGTCCGCGCGGGGGAGCTCGTCGTGCCGCAACTCGCGCGCCAGGTCGCCACGCTGCAGGACGTGAGCGCGGGTCGACTCACGATCAACGCGATCTCGAGCGACGTTCCCGGCGAGTCGATGTCCTCGGCCGAGCGTTACGAGCGCACGACGGAGTACTTCCTTGCACTCAAGTCCTTGCTCGCCGGCGAAAGGGTGGACCTCGACGGTCGCTTCGTCTCGCTCGCCGTCGATGCGCCGCGCATCGCCCGCCAACAGGCCGCACGCGGGGTTCCCGTGCCGCCGATCTACTTCGGTGGGCTGAGCGAGGAGGCCAAGGACTGCGCAGCACGCATCGCGGACGTCTATTTGATGTGGCCGGACGTGACGAGTGAGGTGTCGGGAGTGATCGCCGAGATGACGAGGCGGGCGAACGACCTTGGGCGAACGATGCGCTTTGGCTGGCGCTCGCACGTCATCGTGCGCGAGACCGAGTCCGAGGCGCGCGAGGCAGCGCGCGTGTTGCTCAGTCGACTCGACGAGGAGACCGGGCGTGTGATTCGAGAGAAGTCCTTGGACTCGAAGTCCGCGGGCGTGGCCCGGCAGGCGGAGCTACGCGAATCGGCGGATGCCGACGGCTATCTCGAGCGTCACCTGTGGACGGG
>CAYSRZ010000085.1:0-4846 GCA_964433615.1 uncultured Acidimicrobium sp.
ATTCGCATCTCCGTGGTCGTCGAGAAGTCAAAGCTCGACGTCGCGGTCAAGTCGCTGCACACTGCGTTCGATCTCGACAGTGGGTCGGACTATTCCGCGCCGCTCCCCGAGCGGAAATAGGGCGCCGCTGCACATGTCCGACCCGCAGGTGAAGAGCTGGCGCACCCAGTTCACCCCCTGGAGGGCGGCAGGGAGCAAGACCGAAGGAGGCGGAACACCTGATGACGTCGTCCGCGAGACGGGGTGGGTGTTCAACAACGAAACGGGTTCGCAGCTCACGCTCGCCGACTTCGTGCGCACGGGCGACGTCGAGACTCGGCGGTTCATGCGTCACTTCGGCGTGTCTCCGGAACTGCTGGCAAGCGGGACCCTCCTCGAGATCGGCAGTGGTATTGGTCGCATGACCGCAGCCTTCACCAACATGTGCGCACGAGTGGTCGCTACCGACGTGGATGCCGCGTTCCTGGAGCGATGTCGGCAGACCGTCGCCGCCCATGGCAGACCAGAGCGGTTGCAGACCGTTCACGTCGCCGATGGCAGGACGCTGGAGATGCCAAGTGACAGCGTCAACTTCGTCTTCTCTTACATCGTCTTGCAGCACTGTCAACACGACGATGCACTCGCGCTGACATCCGAGGCCGTGAGGGTCACGGGCGATGGAGGACTGGTGATGCTCAACTATCGAACCTGGGTGCCACTCGATGCCGTACTTGTGCCGCTTGGTTCGCTCGTGCGTCTTGCATGGCGTTTACCCGTCCTCGGCAAGTTGCTGTCTACGAAACGATGGGCCACACGATTCGGATGGCAGGCAAACCGACTCAGCCCCGACGAGGTGCTCGCTCATCTGGAGCGTCATGGTGAACTCGCAAAACTGAAGAACGTGCGTGTCCTCCACTCCCATCGTCGGACCAGGTCCGTGAGTCGCGAGAACGTGGAGGTCGGAGTGTTGAAGCGAACCAATCGCAGCCACTGGTGGCTCGTTGCAACGGTCGTCAAGCCATGAGCCGGTCACGTATCTCGGCCGCCAACATTGAGCGTTCGGTCCGTGACATCGATCCCGTCTTCACGCACACGCCACAGTTCGAGTGCGATGCGTTGAGCGACACCTTCGGTTGTCGCCTGACGCTCAAGGTAGAGACGCTCAATCCGATTCGTAGTTTCAAAGGTCGTGGTGCGGATTTCTTCTTCCGGGAGAACCGGTCAATGTTGTCTACACGTCAAGTGGTGTGTGCTACCGCCGGGAATTTCGGGCAAGCCGTCGCATATGCAGCGGCTCGCAACGGCCAGCGACCGATCGTGTTTTGCGCGACGAACGCCAATCCTCTGAAGGTGAAGCGCATGCAACAGCTCGGCGCAGACGTGCGACAAGTTGGTGCGAATTTCGATGCGGCAAAGGTGGCTGCGAAGGAGTTTTGTGCGACTGAGGGCGCCTACTTCGTGGAGGATGGGAGGGACGTAGCGATTTCGGAGGGAGCTGGCTCGATCGCCGTTGAGCTGATGTCGGGATGCGAACTTGACTCTGTGCTCGTGCCTCTTGGTAACGGTGCGCTTATCAACGGGGTTGGGACGTGGATCAAGCATGTGCGACCCACGACCCGCGTGATTGGAGTGTCGAGTGCGAACGCGGACGCAATGGAGGCCTCCTGGCGCTCGGGCTCGGTCATCGAGCGTGAGTCCGCGGACACCATTGCTGATGGAATTGCCGTGCGCACTCCCGTGCCTGAGGCGTTGGATGACATGAGGGGGATCGTGGACGACGTGGTCCTCGTCACCGAGAGCTCGATCCTCGAGGCAATGAGGACACTCTTTGTCGCATCTGGCATCGTCGGCGAGCCAGCAGGAGTCGCAGGAATTGCAGCACTGGTCGAACATCGCAACCTCCGACTCGGACGTGTGGGGACGATCGTGTGCGGAAGCAACCTGACTGAACGCCAGATGCGGGACTGGTTGTTGCCGTAAGGACAAATTCGTCGGAGTCGGACGAGTCGACCCCACTATCCTGATCACGATGCATGTAGGAGTCGTCGGCGCAACGGGAATGGTGGGAACGGTCATGCGCCAGTTGTTGGCCGACCGCAAGTATCCGTTGACCTCACTGCGCCTCTTTGCATCCGCTCGATCGGCGGGCTCCACGGTCGACTGGAATGGTCGAACCATCACCGTCGAGGATGCGGCGACCGCGGACCCCCATGGTCTCGATGTGGTGCTCTTTTCTGCCGGTGCGACGACTTCTCGTGCTCTTGCCGAGCGCTATGCGCAGGCTGGTGCGACAGTGATCGACAACTCCTCTGCGTGGCGCATGAATCCAGACGTTCCGTTGATTGTCGCCGAGGTCAACCCCGAGGACGTCGCGCTTGCGAAGAAGGGAATCATCGCGAATCCGAATTGCACCACTATGGCTGCAATGCCGGTGCTCAAGCCGTTGCATGACGAGGCCGGGCTCGTGCGAATCATCGCAAGTACCTACCAAGCAGTCAGTGGTGGTGGGGTCGCAGGTGTCGCTGAACTAGATGCACAGGCACAAGCGGGTAGCGCAAACGCGAGCTCGTTGACTTACGACGGACGTTCGGTGAATTTCCCACAGCCGACGAAGTTCGCTCGCACGATCGCATTTAACGTCCTGCCGCTCGCAGGTTCGCTCGTCGACGACGGCTCCTTGGAGACGGACGAAGAGCAGAAGTTGCGCAACGAGAGCAGGAAGATCCTGCACATACCGAATCTGAAAGTGTCGGGCACGTGTGTGCGGGTCCCGGTGTTCACGGGGCACTCGCTCAGCATCAACGCCGAGTTTGCTTCTGCGATCACACCCACGCGCGCCTACGAGATCCTGGGTACGGCACCTGGTGTGCGCGTGGACGACATCCCGACCCCGTTGTTGGCTGCCGGTCAGGACCCGAGTTACGTCGGTCGGATTCGCCAGGACCAAAGCGTTGACGGAAACAGGGGGCTCGTACTCTTCGTCTCCAACGACAACTTGCGCAAGGGAGCAGCGCTGAACGCGCTGCAAATCGCCGAACTACTCGTCAAGTAGTTCGTTCAGTTGAACCCCGTCATCGGTAGCGACGGTCGCTGCAACCAATTGTCGGTCGGATAGTTCGCCGTCGCGTCGATCGCATGGATCGTGTACGCATGTCGCGGTTTGTCGCTCGTGTTCGCCCCAGACAAATGGGGAAGCGTCCCGTGCAGCAGGACGAGTGTGCCGCGAGGTGCCTCGAGCGGTACGAGTCCGTCGGTCGGATAGGGGGTGGGATCGAACACGTCGGTGACCGTCGCGGTTCGCGTCTCGTTCAGGCGTGAGCGCGACTTCACTGGAATTCGGTGGCCGCCCGGGAGCGCCCACATGCATCCATTTTCAGTCGTCGCGTCGTCGATTGCGAACCAGAATCCGATGACGGTCTGTGGCTCCGTCCACAGGAATGTGTGGTCTGTGTGGCAGTTCACTTCGCCACCGATGCGTGGCTGCTTGAAGATGTACATCGACTGCAGCAGTCGTGGGTCGCTCATCCCGATCTGCCGGGCCACGGATGCAAGTTTCGGCGTCCTGCTGAAGCCGGAGAACACGTCATCGAGATCGTGCATCGCATGACCGAGCTTGTTCAAGCTCAAGTGTGCATCGGCTTTGAGCACACCATCGGCGGAGAAGGCATCCTTTTCGAAAAAGCACCGGATCTTGTCCCCGCTTTCCAAGAAGTACTTGTCTGCGGCATGGCGCGCCTCGGTGTCGGCCGTGAAGATGGTCGCCTCCTCGGGGCTTGGCACCAGTCGTTGGGCCAACTCCATTGCCCTTGTTCGTAACGTGAGACAGTCATCTTCGGACACGAAGTCGTGCAAGACAAGAAAGCCCTCGTCGTGGAATCGATCGACTTCGCGGCTGCTGAGCACGTCGGTGGTCGTCGTCATCGCAATGTCAGTTCTCGAAGACAGAATGCTCGGGGAAGGCGACGGGGAGCATCTCGCTCATCGGTCGCGGCACGCCGTTGACTTCGAGCAACAGGTTTGGGCCGCCGTGTTCCCAGAGGATCTGGCGGCATCGACCGCACGGCGTCACCGCATTGTCGTTGCCGAAGCACACGACTGCGACGAGTCGCCCTCCACCACCCATGTGCAGCGCACCGATCATCGCGCATTCTGCGCACAGTGTCATGCCGTAGGACGCGTTTTCGACGTTGCAGCCGGCGATGATGCGTCCGTCGTCGACGAGCGCGGCTGCACCGACACGAAAGTTCGAATACGGCGCATATGCGTGAGCCTGTGCCTTGCGAGCAGCCTCCCGAAGGACGTCCCAATCGATCGCCGGTGTCGTCACGAGATTCACACTATCCGTGGGACTTTGACACGGTTGACCCGGGAATGGTCGAGATGCGAGTCAATTCGGTAGCGTTGCGAGCATGACCACTGCAGAAATCCGAGTCCTTGCCGACTACGCCCCCCGCCGCTCTAGTCGCTCGCAGGCCGTCACCCAGGACGCAGCGCTCGTCGTCGGCTTTGCGTTGCTCACGGCTGTCGCCGCTCAGATCGAAATTCCGCTCGGATTCACCCCCGTTCCGCTGACTGGACAGACCTTCGCGGTATTGCTCGCCGGTGCGGTGCTGGGTGCTCGCCGCGGTGCGCTGAGCCAAGGCGTCTACTGGTTGTCGGGCCTCATCGGTCTGCCGTTCTACTCGGGCGGCGCCGGCGGATGGGAAAAGGGCACGGGTGCGACGATGGGCTACTTGGTCGGCTTCATCCTCGCGGCGTATGCGATCGGCCACCTTGCCGAGCGCAAGCATGACCGTTCCTTCGCATCATCGTTGCCGGCGATGTTGCTCGGCTCCACGATCATCTACGCGTGCGGCGCATCGTGGCT
>CAYSRZ010000086.1:0-4770 GCA_964433615.1 uncultured Acidimicrobium sp.
TAGAGCAACGGACTCTTAATCCGCAGGTCCTCGGTTCGAATCCGAGGGGGGGCACCACTGCACGTCGGTGAACCGCACCCGGGACAACGAAAAGGGCCGTGAGTCATCACCCACGGCCCTTCCCGCCGGTTTGCCGCTTACTTGTGCCGAATAGGCACATGGCGCGTGTCCGCGTCCTTCCCGTTGAGCGGCACCCGAACCTCGAGGATCCCGTCCTCGTACTGCGCGCTGACGTCCTTCACGGCAGCCCTGCGCGGAAGCGTGATCACCCGCGTGAACGAGCCGTAGAAGAACTCGCTGTGGCGATGCTTGCGCTTGTCGCTCTCCTTCTTCTGGTGGCGACGCACGTCGAGGCGCAAGACGAACCCGTCGATCGTCAGGTCGATGTCGGTGTCGGGGTTGATGCCCGGTGCCTCTGCGCGGATGACGTACTCGTCGCCCTCCTCGTATTCCTCGACACGGATGTGGGTGGTCGTGGCCACGTCGTCCAGCCACGACGGCCAGGCGAACGGTCGATCGCGCAGCCACGAGGGCACGGTCCAATCGACCGGTGAGGTGTGGATCAATGACATTGGAGTCTCCTTCGTCGTCGGATGTGTAACGAATCGTCACGGTAGAACTCGTCGCACATCGACGCAACGAACAGTTGTCCTCATCTCGTCGTCTCGACTCCTTCGCGACGACGTGCTCGGTACGGTGACGACATGCGCATCGGATTTTGGGGAGCGAATCGCACCGTCACCGGATCGCGCACGATCGTCGACACGAACGGCTCGCGAATCCTCGTCGACTGCGGACTGTTCCAGGGCGAGCGCGCGACTCGCGCACTGAACCGCGCACCGTTCCCCGTCGCACCCCACACGATCGATGCGGTGATCCTCACCCATGCCCACATCGACCACTCGGGATACCTTCCGGCGCTCGTGCGCGACGGATTTCGTGGAACCGTGTGGTGCACGCCGGGAACCACCGACGTCTGCCACTTGCTTTTGCCCGACTCCGCTCACCTCGGCGAAGAAGAGGCGCACTATGCGAACCTCCACCGCACCTCGCGCCACGACCCCGCCGTCGCGCTGTACACGCTTCGCGACGCCGAACGCGCACTCGAACACCTGCGCTCGCAACCCTTCGGACTTCCCTTTTCACCCGTCCACGGCGTGCGCGCGAGCTTCTCCCACGCCGGCCACATCATCGGCGCGGCCACGCTGCGCATCGAGGAAGGCTCAACGAGCGTGGTGTTCAGCGGCGACCTCGGACGCTCGAACGATCCCGTGATGTTCGCGCCAGCCGCACCACCACACGGCGACGTCCTCGTCGTCGAGTCGACCTACGGCGACCGCGACCACCCCGAGTCGAATGGACGGGACGAACTCGGGCGCATCACGAACGACACGATCGCCCGCGGTGGAACGCTCCTCATCCCCTCGTTTGCCGTCGGACGCACCCAGGAGGTGTTGTTCCTGCTCGGCGAACTGCGCGCCGCGGGCCGCCTGCCCGACGTGCCGGTCTATCTGAACAGCCCGATGGCGACGAACGCGACGGATTTGTTCCTGCGCTATCGCGACGAGCACCAGTTGACGGAGCAACAGTGCGAGTCGATGTCGTCGCTCGTCAACTACGTGCGCTCGATCGAGGAGTCCAAGGACCTGACCAAGGACTACGCCCCGAAGATCGTGATCTCCGCGAGCGGGATGGCCACCGGCGGTCGCGTGTTGCACCACCTCATCCAGCTCGCCCCCGACCCGCGCAACACGTTGCTCTTCGTCGGCCACCAGGCGATCGGCACGCGCGGGCATTCGATCGTCAACGGAGAGACCATGGTGCGCATCTACGGACAAGACGTGAAGATTCGCGCACGAGTCGAGCACCTGCAGATGCTGTCCGCACACGCGGATCGTCGCGACATCCTCGAGTGGATGGGCTCGATGGGTCGACCGCCGACCCACACCTTCATCAACCACGGAGAGCCCGACGCCTCCGAGGCATTGCGCGCGCTCGTCACCGAGCGTCTCGGCTGGGAGTGCAGCGTGCCCCGACTCGGCGACCTGGTCGACACCGACGTGTTGCTGAGGCCACGAACGCAGGTACGCAGTGCGTGAGAAGCCCTCGTCGTTCCCGCACGCACTCGACGTCGTCGTCATGAACCAACTCGAGACGACCATCTGGCACGGGTTGCCTCCGCGCGACGCAGGTGCACCGCAGACCGAACCGCAGGTCGTCTCGGCGCCGGACCGCGACCGCGAACACCGCCACGTGCGCACCGCTCAGGGCCAGCACATGCACCACCGCGATCCGAACGACCCGAAGTACATGGAGGCGGTCGCGGATGCGGTGTGCGATGCAGAACGAATCCTCCTCGTCGGTCACGGCCACGGCCGCTCGAGCACCTCGCGTGCGTTCCTCACCCACGTGCAGTCGCGTCGACCGGAGATCGCCAAACGCGTGATCGGCGAGATCGGCAGCGACCTCTCCGCGCTCGATCGCGCCGAGATCGTGGAACTCGCCCGCCGCTGGTACGCCACCTACATCGCACGGACGTGACGCGATGAGCCTCACGCTCCTCGCCGACGAAGACCCGACGCCCGTCGTCGAGGTTCGCGAGGTGACCAAGCGCTACGGACGCGACGTCGGCGTCGCCCAGGTCTCCTTTGCCGTGCGCGACGGGGAGATCCTCGGCCTCCTCGGGCCGAACGGCTCGGGCAAGACGACGCTTCTGCGGATGATGCTCGGTCTCCTCCACATCACCGACGGGCACATCTCGATCTTCGGCGTCGACATCGCACGGGGCGGGCCGCTCCTCCGCTCGCGCATCGGCTATCTCCCCGGCAACCTCGGGTTGTACGACAACCAGAGCGTGTGGGACTACCTGCAGTTCATCGCCGCGTTGCGCCGGCTGAACCTCACGGCGTCCGCGCGCAGCCTGTGCGAACGCTTCGACCTCGACCCGCGCCGGCGCATCGGGGAGCTGTCACGAGGAATGAAGCAGAAGGTCGCCGTGATCCAGGCGTTCATGCACGCCCCCGACCTGCTCCTCCTCGACGAGCCGACGTCGGGGCTCGACCCGCTCGTGCAACGCGAGTTCGAGGCGCTCGTGGACGAGACCCGCCTGCGCGGCGCGACGATCGTGCTCTCCTCACACGTGCTCGCCGAGGTCGAACGCCTCGCCGATCGCGTCGCCGTCATGCGCGAAGGTCGGCTCGCGGTGATCGACGACGTGATCATGCTCAAGTCGCGCTTCAACCGCCGCGTCGACCTCGAGTTCGCCGCACCCGTGGACCCCGAGGCGTTCCGCGGGATCGCCGGCGTGAGCGACGTGCAGGCGTCCCAGCGCGTGCTGTCGTGCAACGTCGTCGGACCCGAGACGGAACTGTTGCGCGCAGCCGTCGCCCACGGCGTCGTCGGGGTGCACACGCACGACCCGAGCCTGAACGAGATCTTCTTGAGCATCATCAGCGAACCGCCAGAGCGAGCGTGAGTCGAACCGACGCCGACGACCAACTGACGCGAGCACCACTGCTGCGAAAGACGCTCCGGGACAACGCGCGCGGGATCGCCGGATGGACGCTCGGAATCGTCGCCCTCGTCGCCGTGCAACTGTCGGTCTATCCGACGGTGCGGGACACGACGAACAGGATCACCGACTTCGCCGATGCGTTCCCGGAGGCGTTCAAGAAGATCTTCCGCATGGAGGACTACACGAGCGCGGTCGGATACCTCTCGACCGAGCTCTTCTCGGCGACGCTTCCGCTCATCTTCATCGCCGTCGGCGTCACCTGGGGAGCGCGCGTCGCCACCGACGAGATCGAGGCCGGCACCGCCGACGTGCTCCTCAGCCTGCCGATCTCGCGCACGCACTTCATCGCCTGGCGCATCGCCGCGATGGTCGGCGTGCTCGGCTTCCTCGCCGCCGTGCTCACCGCCGCGCTGTGGATCGGTGCACCGATCGTGGACATGTCGATTCCGACCGCGCGCGTGGCGGCCGCATCCTGGGCCACCGCCCTCGCCGGGCTGTGCTTCGGATCCTTCGCCGTCCTCGTCGGCGCACTGAGCGGTCGCCGCTCGATGGCCCTCGGCGTCGCACTCACCCTGTCGATCGCCTCGTTCGTCGTCTACTCCCTCGCCCCGCTCGTCGGAGTCATGGACGACGTCAATCCGTTCAACCCGATGCAGTGGACGATCGGGGTCGAGTCGCTGAAGCACGGGCTCTCGATCGGCTCGAGTGCCGTCGCCCTTGGATGTTCACTCGTCGTGCTCGTCGGCTCGATCGTCGCCTTCGAGCGTCGCGACGTGAGCACGTGAGGATCGGGACAATTGGTCGTTGGTCGCCGCGTCGCACACAGGTTGGCTGTGAACCATGAACACGACACCACTCCCACGCATCGTCGTCGGCACCGACGGCTCGGACAACTCTCTCGGCGCGTTGCGCTGGGCGCTGCACGAAGCCGGGTTGCGCAAGGCCACGGTGGACGTGATCCACGTCTGGAACCACGTGCCGATCATCGACCCGATGGGCTTTGCCACCGTCGGCTACACCGCCGACGAAGAGGCCGCGGCGAAGAAGGTGCTGCGCGAGGTGATGGCCAAGGTCGACTCGACCCGCGGCAGCGTGCAGGTCAACGACATCGTCACCCAAGGATCTGCGTCCCAGGCGCTGCTCTCTGCCGCCAAGGGCGCCGAACTCGTCGTCGTCGGTCGCCGCGGACACGGTGGGTTCATGGGTCTGCTCCTCGGCTCGGTTGCGACCCAGGTCGTCAACCACTGCCCGTGCCC
>CAYSRZ010000087.1:0-4580 GCA_964433615.1 uncultured Acidimicrobium sp.
GGGCGTACTGACCCTTGGTACCGCGGCCTGCGGTCTTGCCGCCCTTGCCGCCGATGCCACGACCGACGCGCTTGGCCTTCTTCTTTGCACCCTTCGATGGTGCGAGTTCGTCTACGCGCATGGTTACTTGCCTTCCTTGACTTCGATGAGGTGGGGAACGCGGGCAATCATGCCGCGGATCTCTGGACGGTCAGGCAACGTGTTCGTGTGCCCGATACGACGCAGGCCGAGGGCACGCAACGTCGCACGGTTCTTCGGCTTGTTGCCGATCTCCGAGCGAACTTGCGTGACGGTGAGGGTCGCACCCTTCGGTGCGGCCTTCACGCGAGCGACCTTCTTCGTCGAGGTGTTGCCCGACGCGGCCTTCTCGGCTGCCGCCGCGGCGCGAGCTGCGGCTGCTGCCTTCTTCGCCGCAGGCTTGCGGTCGCGGGTCGTACGACCCGGCTTCTTGAATGCGGCCATGGCTAGTGCGCTCCTCCGGTCGACTTCTTGCGCTCGTTGAACGCGCGCAGGAGACCCTTCGGAACGAACGAGTCGGCCGGGATGCCGCGACGCTTCGCGACCTCGTCCGGACGCTGCAGTTCCTTCAGGCCGTTGATCGTGGCGCGCGCGACGTTGATCGCGTTCGGCGAACCGAGCGACTTGGCGAGCACGTCATGCACACCGGCTTCTTCGAGGATGATGCGGGCTGCACCACCGGCGATGACTCCGGTACCGGGGGCTGCGGGCTTCAACAGCACGCGACCCGCACCATTGACGCCCAGGATCTGGTGCGTGATGGTCGAGCCTGCGAGCGCGACGTTGAACAAGTTGCGCTTGGCCTCTTCGGTCCCCTTCTGGATGGCGAGGGGGACTTCCTTGGCCTTGCCGTACCCGAGGCCGACGCGGCCTGCGCCGTCACCGACGACGACGAGCGCGGTGAAGGAGAACCGACGTCCACCCTTCACGACCTTGGCGACGCGGTTGATGTGCACCACGCGCGACTCGCGGAGCTGACCTGGCTCGGTCACGCGAACGTCGTTCTTTGCTTGTGAAATGTCAGTCATTAGAACTCCAACCCTGCTTCTCGGGCAGCGTCTGCTGCCGCTGCGACACGACCGTGGTAGATGAATCCACCGCGGTCGTACACGACCTTGGACACACCGGCGGCCTTCGCGCGCTGGGCGACGAGTGCTCCGATGCGCTTGGCTGCATCGACCGTGGCTCCCGAGCCCTGCTTGCGCTGCTCGGCCTCGACCGTCGAGGCGGACGCGATCGTGCGCCCGTCGAGGTCGTTGATGACCTGCACGGTGATGTGCTTGTTGCTCCGGTACACGGCGAGACGAGGACGTTCCGCGGTGCCCGTGATCTTCTTGCGGACGCGACGGTGCCGGCGAAGGCGACCCGCGTGGCGTTGGCTTGATGCTGCTGTCATAACTTCACAGTCTCCCGATTACTTCTTGCCGGTCTTGCCTGCTTTACGCAGGACTCGTTCGTTGACGTAGCGCACGCCCTTGCCCTTGTAGGGCTCCGGCTTGCGAATCTCACGGATGTTCGCGGCGACCTGGCCGACCACTTCCTTGTCCGCACCCTTGACGATGATCTTCGTCTGGGCCGGAACTTCGAAGGTGATGCCTGCAGGTGCGTCGATGACGACCGGGTGCGAGAAGCCGAGCGCGAGCTTCAACTTGCTCGGGCCCTGGGCCTCGGCGCGGAAACCGACGCCGATGATGTCGAGTTCCTTTGCGTAGCCCTCGGTGACGCCGATCATCATGTTGTTGACGAGCGTGCGCACGAGACCGTGACGTGCGCGGGAATCGCGCTCGTCGTTGTCGCGGCTCACGACGACCGTGTTGTCCTCGCGCGCGATCGACACACCGCTCGGGAACTCACGGGTGAGGGTCCCCTTCGGGCCCTTGACCGTGAGCGATGCTCCCGCAATGGTGACGTCGACGCCCGAGGGCACGACCACTGCTGCTTTACCGATACGTGACATGTGAGTGCTTCTTTCCCTGTTGCTTCCCGATTACCAGACGAAACACATGACTTCGCCACCGACGTTGCGCTGGCGCGCCTCGCGGTCGGTCATGAGCCCGTGGCTTGTGGACAACACTGCGACGCCGAGACCGCCGAGGACGCGCGGCACCTCGGTCGCTGCGCGATAGACGCGCAGGCCCGGGGTCGACACGCGCTTGATCCCGGAGATCGTGCGCTTGCGGTCGTCGGAGTACTTGAGGCCGATCTTGAGCGACTTGCCCGGACCGTTCGGATTGTCGATGGTCGAGTAGTCGGAGATGTAGCCCTCGCGCTTGAGGATCTCGGCCAGTGCTGCCTTCTGCTTCGAGGCGGGCATCACGACTTCGTCCTTCATCGCGGCATTCGCGTTGCGAATGCGGGTGAGCATGTCGGCGATTGGGTCAGTCATCATGACGCGATCACCAACTTGCCTTGGTCAGGCCGGGGATCTCTCCGGCGTGGGCGAGCTTGCGCAGGCACAGGCGGCACAGACCGAACTTGCGGTACACCGCACGTGCTCGGCCGCACTTCTGGCAACGCGTGTATGCGCGCACCTTGAACTTCGGAGTTGCCGCTGCTTTGTTGACGAGTGATTTCTTTGCCATGTGTGGTTGATCCCTCTATCTTCCTGCTACTTCTTCAGCGAGCGCTTGGATGCGCTGCGCGACTTCTTGGTGGATGCCGGCATCTCGCCCTTGCGGAACGGGAATCCGAACGCGTCCAGGAGTGCCTTGCCTTCGAGGTCGGTCTTTGCCGACGTCACGATCGTGATGTCCATGCCGCGAGTCGTGTCGACCTTCTCGTAACTGACCTCGAGGAACACGAGCTGCTCGGTGAGACCGAACGTGTAGTTGCCGTTGCCGTCCCAGGACTTGCCGGGGAGACCGCGGAAGTCGCGGATGCGGGGAATGGCGACCGAGATCAGTCGGTCGAAGAACTCCCACATGCGATCGCCGCGCAGCGTGACCTTGGCGCCGATCGCCTGGTTCTCACGGAGCTTGAACGACGCGATCGAGGTGCGCGACTTGGTGACGATCGGCTTCTGGCCGGTGATCGCCGTCAGGTCGGCAACCGCACCATCGATGAGCGACGACTGCTGCGTTGCGCGGCCGACGCCCATGTTGATGACGATCTTTTCGAGGTTCGGAACCTGCATCACGTTCTTCACTCCGAGCTCCTTGATGAGCTCTTCGCGAACGACGTTCTTGTAGTGCGCCTTGAGGCGGGGGACGTATGTCTCTACGGCAGCCATCAGATCTCATCTCCGGTCGACTTGGCGACGCGCACCTTGGTGCCGTCACCCTTCACTTTGAAACCCACGCGGGTCGGCTTGCCCTTGTGCACGAGCATCACGTTGGATGCGTCCACGGGCATGACCTTGTCCACGATGCCGCCGGTGTTGGCGGTCTGACCGCGGGCTGCGAGGTGGCGCTTGGCCACGTTCACGCCCTCGATCTCGACCTTGTTCTCCTTCGGCAGAACCTTGGTGATCTTGCCTTGCTTGCCCTTGTCCTTGCCAGCAATGACGATCACGACGTCGTCCTTCTTCAACTTCATGACTACAACACCTCCGGTGCGAGCGAAATGATTCGCATGAACTTCTTGTCGCGCAGTTCGCGACCGACCGGTCCGAAGATGCGGGTGCCGCGCGGCGTGAGATCTTCCTTGATCAACACGGCGGCGTTCTCGTCGAAGCGGATGTAGCTGCCGTCTGGACGGCGCTTCTCCTTCTTCACGCGAACGACCACGCAACGGACGACTTCGCCCTTCTTCACGCCGGCGCCAGGGATTGCATCCTTGACCGTGCCGATGAAGACGTCACCGATTGAGGCGTAGCGACGACGGGTGCCGCCGAGGACCTTGATGACCAAGACCTCACGGGCACCGCTGTTGTCAGCGACGCGAAGACGAGATTCCTGCTGAATCACTTTGCACGCTCCAGTACCTCGATGAGGCGCCAACGCTTCTGCTTCGACATGGGACGGGTCTCCATGACGCGGACGCGGTCACCGATCTGTGCATCGTTGGCCTCGTCGTGGGCATAGAGCTTCTTGGTGCGCGACACGAACTTCGCGTACTTGGGGTGACGGACGCGCTCCACGATGGAGATCACGATCGTCTTGTTCATCTTGTTCGACACGACGACGCCCTCGCGCACCTTGCGTGCGTTGCGTGCGTCTGCGACGACTGCGGATGCTGATGTCTCGGTCATGTCCTACTCACTTCCCTGCTGATTCCGCAGCGGCGATTTCGCGCTGACGAATGAGCGTGTTGATGCGTGCGATGGCCTTCTTCACCTTGCCGAGCTCGGCGGTGTTGTCCAGCTGTCCCGTCGCGTGACGGAAACGCAGGTTGAGGGCCTCCTGCTTGGATGCGCGGAGCTCCTCGACGAGCGTCGCGAGGTCCATGTCCTTCAGGTCGTTCAGTTCACGTGCCATGTCAGATCGCCTCCTCGCGGCTGATGACGCGCGCCTTGATCGGCAACTTCTGCACTGCGCGATCGAGGGCCTGGTGTGCCGTTGCGGCGTTCGGGTACGACAACTCGAAGAGCACGCGACCCGGCTTGACGACGGCGACCCACAACT
>CAYSRZ010000088.1:0-4544 GCA_964433615.1 uncultured Acidimicrobium sp.
CCCTTGCCGACGACGAGGTCGATCTGGAAGTCCTCCATCGCCGGATACAAGATCTCCTCGACCGTGCGCGAGAGGCGATGGATCTCGTCGATGAACAGCACGTCGTTTGCCTCAAGTGACGTGAGGATCGCCGCCAGGTCTCCGGCTCGCTCGAGTGCGGGGCCGGACGTGACGTGCAACGTTGCCCCCATCTCCGTCGCCACGATGCCCGCAAGCGTCGTCTTGCCGAGTCCTGGCGGCCCTGCAAGAAGCAGGTGGTCCGCTGCCTGGCCGCGTTTCTGTGCGGCACCAAGGACGATGTTCAGGTGTTCCTTCAGTTCGCGTTGACCGACGAAGTCGCCGAGCGCGGTCGGTCGTAGGCCCGCCTCGACGACACGCTCGTCGTCGCTCGCACCTGCACGTGGGTCGACGAAGTCTTCACGCACGACGAGACCCCAACATGTTCAGCGCGTCGCGCAACAACTGCTCCGCACTCGACGCGGAGTCGAGCTCGCGCAGCGTCTCGCGGATCTCGTCGTGTCCGTAACCGAGACCGACCAGTGCCTCGCGCACCTGGGCGACACTGGACCCCGTCGACCCCCCGATGCCCGCATCGATGAGCGGCAGGTTGAGACGACCCTTGAGCTCGACGAGCAGGCGCTCTGCGGTCTTCTTGCCGACGCCCGGAACGAGCGTGAGCGACGCGGCATCTCCGTTGGCGACGATGTCGGTGAGCACGCGTGGAGAGTGCGTGGCAAGGATCGACATCGCCATCGAAGGACCGATGCCGTGCGTGGCGATCAACGACTCGAAGGTACGCCGCTCGTCGCGATCCAGGAATCCAAAGAGCGTCTGGGCGTCCTCGCGAATGTGCTGGTGAACGTAGACGAATGCGGTCGTGGTCGGTTCGAGTTCGGCGAGGGTTCGGGGCGTCACGTGCACGAGGTAGCCGACGCCGGCGACCTCGATGAGCGCGGTGGAGTCCTCGTTGCGCTCGATCACCACGCCGCGCAGGCTCCCGATCATGCGCGCACCACCCGAGCGGCATTCACGGCGTTGGCGAGGGGTGCGACCGCGAGGTGACATAGCGCGATCGCCGCAGCATCGGCGGCATCCGCCGGCTGGGGAAGACTCGACAAACCGAGTCGACGCTGGACCATCCGTTGGATTGCGTCCTTGTCGGCGGTTCCCGATCCGGCAACGGAACTCTTCACCTGACTCGGGCTGTATTGCACGACCGGAATGCCGCGCGAGCTGGCGAGTGCGAGCACGACCCCACTCGCCTGGGCGACACTCATCGCAGTGCGCGCGTTGGATTGGAAGAACACCTTTTCGACTGCCACGACCCGCGGCGTGGTCTCGTCCAACAACTCGCTGATGTCGTGGTGCAGGCTGGCGAGTCGTTCGGCGACGTCCATGTCGCTCGGCGAGGTCATCACACCCATCGCGACCACGGAGATGCCGTTCGCACCATCCTCGAGGGCGGCGAACCCGCATCGGGTGAGGCCAGGGTCGATGCCGACGACCACACCTCCGCGCGGACCATCGGCTCCCTGTGGGGCGAACATGTGTTTGATTGTAGTGACTGGGTGCCGCCCCGTGGCGACATCTGCCTAGCCCTTGGCGGCGTTGACGGCCTCGATCAGTTCGGCAAGCGGACGGTAGGTGACTCCGGCAAGGGCGCGGTGAACGTAGCGCACGACCCCCGCGGCATCGACGACGAAGACCGACCGTCGCGGGAATCCGAGGGGCCCGAGGATGCCGTAGTCCTTGGCCACCGACTTGTCGACGTCGGCCAGGAGCGGGAAGCCGAAGCCTTGCTTGGAGGAGAACTCTTCCTTGCTGTCGATCCCCTGGGCCGAAATCGCGAGCACCTGTGCGCCGACGTGCTCGAACTGCTCCAAACCACCGTTGTATTCGTTCAACTGTTTCGTGCACACCGGCGTGCCGTCGCCCGGATAGAACACGATGACGACGGGTTGGCCACGGAACTCACTCAATCGATACGTGCGCCCACCGGTCCCCGGCAGGGAAAAGTCAGGGGCGACGTCACCGACTTTGAGGCTCACGACGCCGCCTCGCTCATCAGGTCGTCAGACATGTCGAAGTTCGAATAGACGTCTTGGATGTCGTCGTTTTCCTCGAGATCGTCCATGATCTTGATGATCGCCTTGGCAACGGCCACGTCGGTCACGGGAACGGACATCGACGAGACCATAGTCGACGTCGCCGACTGCACCGCGATGCCCTGTGCCTCGAGTGCGGACCTCAAGTCGTCCACGCTCGAGGATTCGCACGTCACTCGCCAGTTGTCGCCCTCGTCCACGATGTCGTCGGCGCCATGATCGAGAGCGACGGCCATGATGTCGTCCTCCGAGACGTCCTTGGCGACCTGGACGATGCCCTTGCGGGAGAACTGCCAACCGACCGAACCCGGCTCGGCCATCGCACCGCCCCACTTGCTGAACAGCGACCGCACGTCGGAGGCGGTGCGGTTGCGGTTGTCGGTCAATGCGTCGATGAGGATCGCGACGCCACCTGGTGCATATGCCTCATAGGTGATCGACTCGTACGACGCACCGGTCTGCTCCCCGAGACCGCGCTTGATCGCGCGATCGATCGCATCGTTGGTCATGTGCGCAGCCTTGGCCTTCGTCACGACCGTGCGCAACGCCGCGTTGCTGGAGACGTCACCGCTCGCACCCTCACGCGTGGCGACCTCGAGTTGCCTGGCGAGCTTGGCGAACGTCTTTCCCTTCGCCTTGTCGATCGCACCTTTCTTGCGCTTGATCGTTGCCCATTTGGAATGGCCTGACATCGCTACCCCTCCTTGACCATCGTGAGAAAACGTTCATGTATCCGCGAATCGTCCGTGAGCTCGGGATGGAACGAAGCCGCCAGGATCGGACCCTGGCGCACCAACACCGCCACGCCGTCGTGTTCGGCGAGCACCTCGACTCCAGGTCCGACTCGCTCGACCCGCGGAGCACGAATGAACATCGCATGGAACGGTTCCTCGAGCCCGGCGACGTCGAGGTCCACCTCGAAACTGTCCACCTGGCGGCCGTAGGCGTTGCGGCGCACGTCGACGTCCAAGGACGCAAAGCTCCGTTGGTCCTCGCGTGCGTCATGGACGTGTGTGGACAAAAGGATCATCCCGGCACACGTGCCGAACGTCGGCATGTCATCGGCCAGTCGCTTGGCGATCGGGTCGAACAGCTGCGACGTGGCGAGCAGGTGCGACATCGTGGTCGATTCCCCGCCGGGCATGACGAGCGCATCGACGCGATCGAGGTCGTCTGGCGTGCGCACCTGCAACGTGTCGGCGCCGAGACGCCGCACGCTCAACTCATGCGCCCTGAATGCCCCCTGCAGCGCGAGGATGCCGATCGTCGGATTCACCCGGAGGCCTCGAATCGTTCACCAACCGCGCTCCGCGTACTTCTGGTGGATCTGATCCATGCCGATGCCCGTCATCGGTGCGCCGAGATTGCGACTCACCTTGGCGAGGATGTGCGGATCGCGGAAGTGCGTGGTGGCCTCGACGATCGCCTTGGCGCGCGGACTTGGGTTGTCGCTCTTGAAGATGCCCGAGCCGACGAACACGGCTTCTGCACCGAGCTGCATCGCAAGTGCGGCATCGGCCGGAGTGGCGATTCCACCGGCACAAAAGATCGGAACCTGCAACCAGCCGGTCTCGGCGACTTCCTGCACGAGCGGCAACGGCGCGCCGAGCTTCTTTGCCCAGTCGAACAACTCTGCGGAGTCGGCCTGAGTCAGCTTGCGGATGTCACCGATGATGTTGCGCAGGTGACGGACCGCCTCGACCACGTTGCCGGTGCCGGCCTCGCCCTTGGATCGAATCAACGCGGCGCCTTCGCTCACGCGACGAAGCGCCTCTCCGAGGTTCGTCGCACCGCACACGAACGGAGCGGTGAAGGCGAACTTGTCGATGTGGTGGGTCTCGTCGGCCGGGGTGAGCACCTCGGATTCATCGATGAAGTCGACGCCGAGTGCCTCGAGGATCTGGGCCTCGACGAAGTGCCCGATGCGGGCCTTGGCCATCACCGGAATCGACACCGCAGCCTTGATGCCCTCGATCATCTCGGGGTCGCTCATTCTCGCGACTCCACCGTCGCGGCGGATGTCGGCCGGTACTCGCTCCAGGGCCATGACGGCCGTCGCGCCCGCGTCCTCGGCGATCTTCGCCTCGTCAGGGGTGACCACGTCCATGATCACGCCACCCTTGAGCATCTCGGCCAAGCCACGCTTGACCTTCATCGAACCGGTTGAAGAGGACGAAGTCATGGTCCCAATCGTACCGAGGGGCCCGAAGATTGCTTCAGCCGTGCTCAGTCTTTGATGTATTCGACCGTCTCGGGATCCACGCCGGGGGCCACGATCGCGGTCTTGCCCGCGCGTGCCACCTCGATGAAGGTCTGCCCCGGCGTCAACTTGATCGGGGCTCCCGCCGAGTCGGTGAGCGCATAGGGCTTCAGGCGGTCGTCGCGGGTCCACTTACCCTCGTACATCACGCCGTTGGTGAACACGTACGCCTTGCCAGT
>CAYSRZ010000089.1:0-4505 GCA_964433615.1 uncultured Acidimicrobium sp.
CTAGCACCACAGGGGGTATTCCCGATTCTGGGGTGACCCCGGGAGTACCGTTGGTTCATGGCCACCAAGCCCCGTAAGGGCCCAGTTTCGTCGCGCCCATCGTCGGGCACGACCCGACCCCGGGTGGTCCGCTCACATTTCACCGAGGACGACGACGAGATCGAGTCCTACCGGCCCGCTCGGCGCCCCTCGCTCGTAAAGACGGTGATTGCCGGCCGGGAGCACGAGTTCGGCGGGATTGCCCTCGTGTGCCTGGGTGTCGTGTTGTCCCTGTCCATCTATCTGCACGTCGCCGGCCCGCTCGGCCGCGGCTTGGATGCGATGTTCGCCTTCCTCTTCGGGCTCGGTCGCTACGTCGCCCCGATCGGCGTCGTCGCCGCGGGTGTGGCGCTCATGAAGCGCGCGACGCTCGAGCACCGCATCCGCGTCACCTTCGGCATCGCCACCTTGGTGGTCGCCGAGTTGTCGATCGCCCACGTGCTGATCGCCACGAGCGACGTCTCGTCGCTGCGCAACGCCGGTGGCGGCGTCGGCTGGATGCTCGGAGCTCCGCTTGCCCGCGTCACGACCGACTGGGTCTCGGTCATCGTGCTCCTCACCGTGATGTTCTGTGCTGTGCTCCTCATCACCGGCAACACGCCCATCGAGTTGTATCGACGACTCTCCGCGTGGGCCAACGGCGTGTCCAACTACGCGCGTCGCGACGCAACCGACGTCGAGGACGGCTTCGACGACGTGCTCGACGAGCGACGCGCACCCGAGTTCTACGACATCTCCCTCGACGAAGAGTTCGGTGGTCGCCACGAGGACGAAGCGCAGGAGCGCCCGAGGCGCGAGCGCAAGAAGCGCAAGGAGCGTCGCGAGGAGCGCCAGGCTCCGGTCGCACCGTCGCTCAACCCGACGGCCAAGGCCGTGGTCAAGGCGGAGCCGCAGCAGATGCCACTTGGTCCCGGTGCACAACCAAGCGTGTGGAGCCTGCCGAATCTCGACCTACTCACCGTCACCCGCCACGAAAAGGCCGACGAGCGCCTCGTGCGCGAACGGGGAGAGCTGCTGGTCAACGCGCTGAAGGAACACAACGTGGAGACCGAGATGGTCGGCTACACCCGCGGCCCGACGGTCACGCGCTACGAGCTGTCGCTCGGTGGTGGTGTGAAGGTCGCCAAGGTCACGTCGTTGTCCAAGGACATCGCGTACACGATGGCGGCGACCGACGTGCGCATCTTGGCGCCGATCCCGGGCAAGTCCGCGATCGGCATCGAAGTGCCGAACGCCCAGCGCGAACTCGTCTCGCTCGGTGACCTGATGGTCTCCTCCGAGGCGCGCACCGCGATGCACCCGCTCGACGTCGGCGTCGGCAAGGACATCGCCGGTCGCTCGGTGTTCTTGAACATCTCGACCACCCCGCACATGTTGATCGCGGGAACCACCGGCGCGGGCAAGTCGAGCGCGATCAACTGCATCATCACCTCGATCCTGATGCGGTCGACTCCGGACCAGGTTCGCCTCATCCTGATCGACCCGAAGCAGGTGGAGATGGCCCAGTACGCGCGGCTGCCGCACCTGTTGACGCCGCCGGTGACGAACCCGAAGAAGGCCGCCAACGCCCTCGGCTGGGCGGTCAAGGAGATGGAGCGTCGCTACGACCTGCTCGTCGAGGCTGGCTTCCGCGACATCGTCGGCTACAACGCCGCCTATGACCGTGGAGACCTGAACGAAGAGAGCGTCGAGGGCAGCCAGTTCGCCCGCATGCCCTACATCCTCGTCGTCGTGGACGAGTTGAACGACCTGATGATGGTCGCGGCGCGCGACGTGGAGGAGTGCATCACGCGCATCGCCCAGAAGGCCCGCGCCGTCGGCATCCACCTCATCGTCGCGACCCAGCGTCCGAGCGTGAACGTGATCACCGGCGTGATCAAGGCGAACATCCCGGCACGCATGGCCTTTGCCGTCTCCTCGCTCACCGACAGCCGCGTGATCCTCGACCAGCCCGGTGCGGAGAAGCTGATCGGCAAGGGTGACATGTTGATGCTCCCCGGCAACACCTCCGTCGCCCAGCGCGTGCAGTCGGCGTGGGTGGACGAAAGCGAAGTGCGCAAGGTCGTCGGCCACTGGCGTCGCCAGGCGCCCGAAGTCGTCTACGTCTCCGGCGTCGACGGCGAACAGCAGGGCAGTGCGGCAGAAGGTTTGATCGGTGGAACGACGGGTGATGCCGACGACGACGACCTGTTGCGTCAGGCGATGGACCTCGTGGTGCGCACGCGCCAGGGTTCGACCTCGATGCTCCAGCGCAAGCTGAAGGTCGGCTTCGCCCGCGCCGGTCGCCTCATGGACCTGCTCGAATCCCGCGGCGTCGTCGGACCGAGCGAGGGCTCCAAGCCTCGCGAGGTGCTGATGTCGGTCGAGGAACTCGAAGCCCTCCAGCAGGCCAGTTAATCGGCCCTCGCCAGAGCGACTACGGTTCGCTCATGGCTGACTTCACCGAACTGACCAGTGGTCTCAAGTTTCCGGAGGGTCCGATCGCGACCGCCGACGGCAACGTCATCGTCGTCGAGATGTTCGGCAAACGCATCACCCGCATCGCACCTGACGGCACGAAGACGACGCTCGCAGAGGTTCCCGGTGGTCCGAACGGGATCGCCTTCGGACCCGACGGTGCGCTGTATGTGTGCAACAACGGTGGGTCGTTCACCGAGGTCGACTTCCTCGGTCTCACGTTCCCCGGCCCGTTCGAGCCGTCGAACTACTCGGGTGGCAAGATCCAGCGACTCGACCTCGCGACAGGCGAGCTACGCGACCTGTACACCGAGTGCAACGGCAATCCGTTGCGCGGACCGAACGACCTCGTCTTCGACGCCGCCGGTGGCATGTGGTTCACCGACCACGGCATCCGTCACGGCCGAAGTGCGGACCTCACCGGCATCTACTACGCGACCTGCGACGGTTCCTCGATCACCGAAGTGGTGTTCCCGTGCGAGGCGCCGAACGGCATCGGCCTGTCGCCCGACGGCAACACGCTGTATTGGGCCGAGACCTTCACCGGTCGCGTGCACCAGGCCCAGGTCGCCTCGCCCGGCGTGCTCGCGGGGTATTCGTCGCTCGATCCGGCGAACTGCCTGTGTGGCTTGCCGGGGTTGCAGTTGCTCGATTCGCTCGCCGTGGATGGCGCAGGCAACGTGTGCGTCGCCACGCTCGGTCTGCAGGCCGCGGGAATCACCGTCATCTCTCCGACGGGTGAGATCGTCGAGCAGATCCTCACGGGCGATCCGTTGACCACGAACATTTGCTTCGGTGGCGACACCGCGTATCTCACCCTGTCGGGCACCGGCCGTGTCGTGTCGATGCCGTGGCGTCACGGGGGACTGCGCCTCAACTTCAACTGAGCGGTCGCGGTGCATGCGCACCGTTAGGATTTGTGCGTGACCCAACGCTTCTACGTCGAGACGTTGGGCTGTCCGAAGAACGACGTCGACTCCGACAAGATCGTCGGAACCCTCGTGCGCGACGGTCTGGTGGCCACCGACGACCCGTCCCTTGCCGACGTGGTGGTCGTCAACACGTGTGCCTTCATCGAGGAGGCGCGCAAGGAGTCGATCGACACCGTGCTCGCCCTGGACGAGACCCGCAAGTCGGGGTCCCGTCTCGTCGTCACGGGGTGCATGGCGGAGCGGTACGGCGACGAGTTGCGTGAGGCGCTCCCCGAGGTCGACCAGGTTGCGGGCTTCGGCGTCCCGGTGGCACTCGGGCGAAAGCCGCTTTCGGTGTCGGCCGGTGAGGTGCCGAGCTTCGATTTGTTGAACCTGCCGCGACCGAAGTCCGCTCATCCGTGGGCTTACGTGAAGATCGCCGAGGGGTGCGACCGCACGTGTGGCTTCTGTGCGATTCCGTCGTTTCGTGGCCCGCAGCGCAGTCGTGACGTGGCGTCGATTCTGCGCGAGGTCGACGAACTCGAGGTCGCCGAAGTGGTGTTGGTCGCACAGGACCTTGCGAGCTACGGCAAGGATCGCCCGGACGAACTCGGTGCGGGATCGATCGTGTCGCTCGTGGACGCCGTCGCCGCACGCGTCGAGCGCACGAGGCTGTTGTATCTCTACCCGAGCGACTTGAGCGATGCGCTGATCGATTCGATCATCGCCACCGGCGTGTCGTATTTCGACCTCTCGCTCCAACACGTGTCCAAGGAACACCTGCGCCGGATGCGTCGATGGGGCGACGGAGCACGGTTCCTCGAGCGCATCGCCGACATCCGCCGCCGCGACCCGAACGCGGCGTTCCGCAGCAACTTCATCGTCGGCTATCCCGGGGAGACCGAGGAGGACCACGATCGTCTGCGTGCCTTCGTCGAGGAAGCCCAGCTCGACTGGTGCGGGTTCTTCACGTACTCCAAGGAAGAGGGCACGTATGCGGCGGAGCTTCCCGGCGAGGTGCCCGCATCGCTCATGGCCGAGCGCATCGCCGAGTTGCGTGAGATGCAGGATGCGATCACGGCCGCCAAGCGTGACGAG
>CAYSRZ010000090.1:0-4348 GCA_964433615.1 uncultured Acidimicrobium sp.
CCGCCGTCGACGTGGACGATCTCGCCCGTCGTCGCGGGGAACCAGTCCGACAACAGCGCCACGCACGACTTGGCGACCGCACTCGAGTCGGTGACGTCCCAGCCGAGCGGCGCGCGATCGCCCCACACGTCTTCGAACGTCGAGAATCCGGGAATCGACTTCGCCGCCATCGTCTTGACGGGACCGGCGGCGATCAAGTTGCAGCGGATGTTGCGCGCGCCGAGTTCCTTTGCGAGGTATCGATTGGTCGCCTCGAGTGCCGCCTTGGCCACTCCCATCCAGTTGTATGCGGGCCACGCGACGGTGTTGTCGAAGTCGAGCCCGACGAACGCCCCGCCAGACGTCATGAGGGGCGAGAAGCTCTCGGCGAGCGTCTTGAGCGAATACGCAGAGATCTCCATCGCCACCGACACGTCCGCCCACGTCGGGGCCATGAAGTCGTCTCCGAGGCAGTTGGCGGGGGCGAACCCGATCGAGTGCAGGACCCCATCCACGCGCCCGAGGTGCGTGCGCGCGGCCTCGCGGGCCGAGGTGACGTGGTCGGCGACCGTCACGTCGAACTCGACGACCTCGGCTGGGTTGTCCAGTTTGCGGGCGGTGCGCTGGGTGATCGACAGACCCCGTCCTGCCCCCGTCAAGAGCACCGTGGCGCCCTCGCGCTGGGCGAGTTGGGCGACCCCGAAGGCGAGCGACGCCTCGGTGAGCACGCCGGTGACCACGATGTTCTTGCCAGCCAGGATTCCCATGCCCTTGACGGTAGTTGCCCGCACGGGTTTGTGTAAGGCTCACGGTATGCGAATCGGAATCATCGGTGGTACTGGCCCAGCGGGGAGCGGGCTCGCCCTGCGTTTGGACGTGGCGGGATATGACGTCGTGATCGGTTCGCGGTCCAAGGAGCGCGCACAGGAAAAGATCACCGAGCTCGAGGCCGCATGGCCCGATCGAGGATTGTCCCTCGAAGCCGGCGACAACGCCGATGCCGCCAACTGCGACCTCGTCGTCGTCGCCACCCCGTGGGACTCGACCGCCACCATCGTCAGCGAACATGCCGCCGCATTGCGCGGCAAGATCGTCGTGACGATGGCGAATGCACTCGTGAAGGTGGGCAAGGAGTTCCAACCTCTCGTGCCGCCTCGAGGCAGCATCGCGGCACACGTGCAGGCGTCGATCCCGGCGAGTCGCGTCGTCGCAGCGATGCAGCACCTTCCGGCCAAGGAGCTCGGCAACCTCGACCACCACGTCGACAGCGACGTCTTGATCTGTTCGGACTTTCCCGAGGCGATCGAGACCGTGAGCGACATCGTCGCCCACATTCCAGGATGTCGACCGCTGAACACGGGCGCGTTGTCGAACGCGCTTGCACTCGAGGCGTTCACCGCGGTGTTGTTGCAGTTGAACGTGCGCTACAAGACGCGCGTCGCCCCACGCTTGACGGGCATTCCCGACATCGATCCGGTGAGTGGTCGCTCCAACGTGTGGAAGTCGTGAGACTCTACGACACCGCCCGCCAGAAAGTCGTCGACTTCACCCCGGGACCGGAGGTCCTCATGTACACGTGCGGCATCACGCCGTACGACGCGACGCACCTCGGTCATGCGTTCACCTTCATCAGCTACGACGTGTTGATGCGTCGGCTCGTCGACAAGGGCCACACCGTGAAGTGCGTTCGCAACGTCACCGACGTCGACGATCCGCTCTTTGCCAAGGCCCGCGAGCTCGGCGTGCACTACCTCGACCTCGCGGCGGGTGAGGAGGCGCGCTTCGACGCCGACATGGTGGCGCTGAACGCCTTGCCCGTCTACAGCACGCCGCGCGCCTCGTCGGCGATCTCCGACATCCGAGGATTCATCGGCATGGTCATCGACCGTGGTTTCGCCTACGAGTCGGGCGGCTCCGTCTACTTCGACGTCTCGAAGTTCCCCGACTTCGGTTCGATCTCGCATTACGACGAATCGACGATGATCGCCTATGCCAAGGAGCGTGGCGGCAACGTCGAGGATCCGAACAAGCGCAATCCCCTCGACTTCGTGCTTTGGCATCCGTCTCTCGCCGACGAGCCATCCTGGGACACCTTGTGGGGTCCCGGTCGTCCGGGCTGGCACATCGAGTGCTCCGCCCTCGCACTGCGCGAGCTCGGCACGACGATCGACCTGCACGGGGGAGGCAGCGACCTCATCTTCCCGCACCACGAATGCGAACGTGCACAGTCGGAGGCCGCCACCGGGGTGCCGTTCGCGCGACACTGGATGCACGTGGCGATGGTCTCGATGGACGGCCACAAGATGTCCAAGTCCCGTGGCAACCTCGTGTTCGTCGACAAGTTGCGCGCCGAGCACGATCCGATGGCGATTCGACTCGGACTCATCGAGCACCACTACCGCACGGAGTGGGAGTGGGACGACGGTCTGATGGCGCGCAACGAGGATCGACTTGCGTCATGGAGGCGCTCGGCCGACAAAACCGACGACGCGCTCCTGCGTGACGTTCGTGCGGCACTCGATGACGACCTCGACTCTCCGCGCGCGGTCGCACTGATCGATGACGCTGCGGCTCGTGGGGTCGGGATCCTCGGCGCGGCCGAACTGCTCGGGGTGCAGATGACATGAGCGCGACCGCGTACGAGGGTGCAACGGCGTTGCAGGCTCGTGCGCGAAGGGTCGTGCGCCCGATCGCCAACCGCCTGTGGCGATTCGAACTCGTCGGCTTCGACCGACTGCCCGAGAGCGGACCTGCGATCCTGTGCGCAAATCACATCAGTTTCCTCGACTCGGCATTCCTCATGATCCAGGTGCCGCGCAACATCTCCTTCGTCGGCAAGGCCGAATACATGGACTCCTGGAAGACCCGCCACTTGTTCCCGGCGATGGGGATGATCCCGATCGATCGCTCCGGCGGGGAGAAGTCGCAGGAGGCGCTGCAGTCCGCGGAGAACGTGCTGCGCCGCGGGGAGTTGTTCGGAATCTTTCCCGAGGGCACGCGCAGTCGCGACGGCATGCTCTATCGCGGCAAGACTGGCGCGGCGCGACTGGCGCTCACGGTCGGCTGTCCGATCTATCCGGTCGGCATCACGGGAACCGCAGAGATCCAGCCGCCCGATGCAGCACTTCCCAAGCTCGGTGGTCACGTGCGCATCGAGATCGGGCGCGCCATCTCTCCGGAGCGGTATTCGTCGCGACTCGACGACCACATGGTGTTGCGCGAGATGACCGACGAAGTGATGTTCGAGATCCGCGCCATGACCGGCCAGGAGTACCGCAACGTCTATGCGTCAAAGGGCAACCCGTCGCCCGTCGAATCGACAAATCAAGGGAATTCGGCCTCGCTGCAAACCTAGAATTGAGGCAATGAGCGCCGCCATCGACGTGACCTTGCCGGATGGCTCCACGCGCAGTCTGCCCGCGTCGTCGAGTGCACTCGACCTCGCGGCCTCGATTGGCTCCAGACTCGCCAAGGCCGCGGTTGCCGCAGTCGTCGACGGCGCGGAACGGGACCTCACGAGCCCGTTGTCCGACGGGGCGCGAGTCGCCATCGTCACCGCCGATAGCGACGCCGGTCGCCACGTGCTGCGTCACTCGACCGCCCACGTCCTTGCCCAGGCCGTCGTCGCGTTGTTTCCGGGTGCCAAGTTCACCATCGGCCCCGCCATCGAGGACGGCTTCTATTACGACTTCGAGCTGCCCGGCGGCAAGACGTTCTCCGACGACGACCTGCAGACGATCGAGGCGAAGATGCGCGAGATCGTCAAGGCCGACCAGCCGTTCGTGCGCGCCGAGATGTCGGTCGGTGACGCGCTGGCGGTGTTTGCGGACCAGCCGTACAAGTGCGAGATCATCGAGCGTGTCACCTCGGGTGCAAGCGACGGCACCGACGCGGGGGAGGTCGGCGGCGGCGACGTAGTCAGCGTCTATCGCAACACCGA
Organism: uncultured Acidimicrobium sp.; assembly: GCA_964433615.1. Classification (GTDB taxonomy): domain Bacteria; phylum Actinomycetota; class Acidimicrobiia; order Acidimicrobiales; family Ilumatobacteraceae; genus UBA3006. Next base: position 3,920 of record CAYSRZ010000090.1, read on the forward strand.
CACCTTCGTCGATCTGTGTCGTGGTCCGCACGTGCCGTCCACGGGTCGTCTCGGTCATTTCGCCTTGATGAAGGTCGCGGGTGCCTACTGGCGTGGCAACGAAAAGGGTCCGATGTTGCAGCGCATCTACGGCACCGCGTGGGAGTCCAAGGCCGCCCTCGAGGAGCATCTCACCCGACTCGAGGAAGCAGAAAAGCGTGACCATCGCAAGCTTGCCGTCGAGATGGACCTGCTGTCCTTCCCGGCCGAACTCGGCGGGGGCCTCGCGGTCTGGCATCCGAAGGGTGCGATCGTGCGCAAGTTGATGGAGGACTACAGCCGTCAGCGGCACCAGAACGGCGGCTATCAGTTCGTCTTCACTCCGCACCTGGCGAACGCGAACCTCTTCGAGACCTCGGGTCACCTGCACTTCTACAAAGACGGCATGTA
>CAYSRZ010000091.1:0-4332 GCA_964433615.1 uncultured Acidimicrobium sp.
AGCCGATACTTCGAGAACTTCTCCCGCTGACTGAAATGACGGTCGAAACAGCAATTTTGGTTGGAGCGGGTTCGATCGGCAAACGGCACGCCAAGATCCTGGTTGAGCGTTATCGCAGACTCGTGATCGTCGACCCAAGCGCTGACAGCCGCCAGTGGGCCTCGGACAACCTTGCTGGCTCGGTTGAGACGTTTGACGATCTCAGCGACGGACTTCGCGCAGTCGACGGAGCGCTGTCGACGGCCGTTGTCGCAACGCTCGGACCATTGCACAGAGACAATGTCAGTCGTCTCATTGGACACGGGATTCGTCGTATCTATTGCGAAAAGCCCCTCGCGTCATCAGTCGCAGACGGCTATTTCCTTGCCGATCTCTCTGCGACGAGTGGAACACGACTTGTCGTTGGACTCCAACGCCGCTTCTCAGGACTCGTTAATCAGGTTCGGACCTATGCCCGGGAACACCTCGGTGGTGAACCGGTGTCTATCGTCGGGCACGGTGGTGCTCAATGTCTGATCACGACTGGGATGCACTGGGTTGACCTCGCAATCGACATCTTCGGCGGATTTCCTCACCGAGTCGGCGGACTTGGGAACGCAGATCGGATGAATCCACGTGGATCCGATCTCGACGTCTGGCAAGGCACAGCGACATGGGAGTTTTCGGAAGGTCGACTCCTGACGCTGACATATTCAAATCGTTCCAGCGTCGACGGCTTCCTTCACATTTATTGCCCGCTCGGAAGGATCGACGTGTGCCCAGACGGAGTCATTCGGGCCTATCGGCGGATTGACGAAGAAGTCGAGCGGGATCCACGTATCACGCGCACGGGCGAAGCGGTCGAGACCGGGGCGACGGTCGTGCAGCCACCAAGTGTTCACCCAGTCGTGCGTGCGCTCGATGAACTCGAGTCGACAAAGCCACTGTCCTATGCGACTACAGACGGTGCACGGTCGCTCGAGTGCGCACTCGGAGCACTTGTCGCCTTTGATTCTGGGATGGCTGTCAGCTTGCCGATGGAACGATCGAGTGAGTACTACACGCGACAGTGGGCCGTTACGTGATGCCCAAAGGTCGGCTTGCTGTCGTTGGATCGGGAGGAATCGTTGGGTTCCATGTTGCCGCTGCTCGAGCAGTTGGATTCACCGTCGATCATGTTGCAGCTCGTCCAGGTAGTGGAAGTGCAAAGCGATTCGCTGACGAACATGGTTTGGCGCACCCAGTCGATGATCCATATGAACTGATCGGTCGCTCGAACGAATGGGACGGACTCGTTCTTGCAGCGTCGACCGACCACATGCCCGATCTTCTTCGTGCAGCGTGCGAAGTGGGAAAACCAATCCTCGCGGAGAAGCCGACTGCACGACATTCGGCGACGCTCGGATATTTCGAGCAGTTTTCAGACCGCATACTTGTCGGTTACAACCGCCGTTTCTACTCGTCGGTCGAGTATCTGCGGTCGTTCGTCCATTCCGGCGGACCCACAGTGGTGCAGTGTCAGTTGCCCGATTCGGTTGGGTCGTCTGGAACAACAGACGAACGTCTGGCCGCAGTTCGCCTCAATTCGGTCCACGGCTTTGATCTGTTGAGATATGTCTTTGGTGAGCTCACGCTTGGGCAGTTTGTGACCACAACGGGAGAATCCCCGAGTGCGTCGGTGGTGTTTACGACAGGACGCGGTGATGCCGGGGTGATTGTGGCGAATTGGAATGCGCCGGCGAATTTTTCGATCATCGCCGACCGTGATGGTGAGCGCGTGGAGCTGCGTCCGTTTGAAGTAGCTACAAAGTTCCATGGCATGGAAGTTGTTGAACCAACCACCGAGACGCCCATTAGGCGCTATTTGCCGAAAGCTGTCGGACATAGTGAAGTGCCGGACCGCGACCTGAAGTACAAGGCCGGATTCTTCAGTCAATACGAGGCGTTTTCCTCACTGATGTCAGGTTCGCGTGATTCGCGGGCGGCGACGATCCACGATGCGCGAGAAGCGTTGAGGATCGCCGAAGCGTTTTATGCCGCCGTCAGTTAGTCGCCCGCTACTGGCGTACTGAGCGGAGTGCTCGCCGCATCCCGTAGTCGCTCACCGTTTTCGATCGCGTCCAGCAAGTGGATCGAGATGTCGGCCACCTTGACCTCATTCTCTTCCTTGCCGGCACCCTTCACGCCGTCGTCGAGCATGACGTAGCAGAACGGACACGCGGTTGCGACTCGCGTCGCACCCGTCGAGATTGCTTCGGCTGCACGCTCGTCGTTGACCTTGGTGCCGATGTTTTCCTCCATCCACATGCGAGCGCCACCCGCGCCACAGCACATGCCCTTCGTGCCGTTGCGCGGCATCTCGACGACCTCGACACCGTTGATCGAGCCCACGACGTTTCGTGGCGCCATGTAGACGTCGTTGTGTCGACCGAGGTAGCACGAGTCGTGGTAGGTGATGCGCTCCTCGAGCGTCGCGTTGCTCACGTCGAGCTTTCCCGACTCGATGAGGCTCTCGAGCAGTTGCGAGTGGTGGATCACTTCGTACTTGCCGCCAAGTTGCGGATATTCGTTCGCGAGGGTGTTGAAGCAGTGTGGGCACTGCGTGATGATCTTCTGCACACCCATGCCGTTCAGCATCTCGACGTTCGGCATCGCCAGCATCTGGAACAGGTATTCGTTGCCGCTTCGACGCGCACTGTCTCCGGTGCACATCTCGTTCGGACCGAGGATCGCCACGTCGACGCCTGCACGCTTGAGCAACTTCGCCATCGACTGCGTCACACGCTTGTTCTTGTCGTCGAAGCTGCCGGCACATCCCACCCAGTACAGGTATTCATGTGTGAACGGCGAACTCGGATCGAGGATCGTGACGTCGAGGTCCTTCGCCCAATCGCCACGCTCACCCTGGTTCATTCCCCACGGGTTGCCCTGGTTCTCCATCGCTCGATAGGCATTGCCCAACTCGGCGGGGAAGTCGCTTTCCATCAGCGCGAGGTAGCGGCGCATGTCGAGGATCTTGTCGAGGATCTCGATGTTGACCGGGCAGTTCTCGTCGCACGCCTTGCAACTGGTGCAGGACCAGATCTCCTCGGCGGTGATGCGCTCGAAGAGCGAATTAGCCGAAATCGTGATCTCGCTGTCCACGCCGATTGGCGGCGACACCTTGCCTCCCGGTGCGTGGGCGGCGGTCGCAGCCATCACTTCACCGCTCTTCAAGACGATCTCGCGGGGATCGAGAGGCTTGCCGGTTGCGTGCGCGGGGCAGACGCTGGTGCAGCGACCACACATCGTGCAGGCGTCGAGGTCGAGCAACTGCTTCCACGTGAAGTCCTCGACGACGTGGGCACCGAAGGTCTCGAGTGACGTCTCGGTGAGGTTCGGCATCGCCTTCATCGCACCCTTCGGACGGTCGCGGTCCTTCAGATACATGTTGAGCGGCGACGTGAACATGTGGCGCAACATGGTCACGGGCAGGATCGCGAGGAACGCGATGAACGACAGCACGTGTGCGATCCACCAGCCTTGGTGCCACGTCGACAAGGTGTCGGGCGACGCTCCGTCGACGAGTTGGGCGAGCGGATAACCGATGACGCTCCACTTTTCGTGGTCGAGGTTGACGCCAGCCGACAACCCCTGGGCGATGCGGAACATCTCCGCACCGAATCCCGTCAATCCAATTGCAAGCAACACGCCCAGGCCGAGTGCGTGCTCGGGCTTGGTCTTGATGCGGATGCGGTACGGCCGTTGCACGTATCGGCGCACGATCGCCCAGATCACGCCACCGGTGAACACGACGCCGGCGATGTCGCCGACCGCCGCGTATGCGCGATAGACGTCGCCATGCAGGAACTTGAGGGCTTCGGGCATCTGGTGGTCGATCTCGAGCACCGTCGTGACGCCGAGCAACACGAGGAAGCCGAAATAGATCATTGAGTGCATGAGACCAGCCGCGCTGTCACGCAACAGCGTGCGCATGTAGACGCCGGCGCGGTAGTCAGCCAAGCGGCGCTTGACGTTCGACCGTGTCGTCTTGCGACGATCTGGTGCGCCGCGCTCCCAGTTGCGAATGCGGTCAGCGAAACGCAACGAGCCCCAGATGAGCATCATCGGGATGACGGTGTAGAACGCGATCTGCAGTGCACCCGGGATTCCCTCGAACACCTTGCGGTGGATCAGGGAGTCAGACTCCCACTTGGTGATTTGGGGAAGGATCCCCGAGATCATCGTGAAGACGCCGATGCCCACGCCGAGGGCGATCGAGATCTGATACGGACGAAGGCGTGGGCGGCTGTTCACGACGGCCGCTTCATGTTGCGTGGTAGTCATCGCCCCCAACGCTAGTGCGCACGGGCG
>CAYSRZ010000092.1:0-4237 GCA_964433615.1 uncultured Acidimicrobium sp.
GTAGCTCTTCTCCGAGATGATCGGACGGATGATGATGTCGCGTGGGTCTTTCACTGTGCGGCCTTTGCGGTCGTGGGCAGGCTGCCCTGGGAGAACACGAGCCAGTCGTTGCACAGCACGTCGTAAGCGTTCAGCTCACCGGTGTGCACGACCTGGACGTTGGCGAGGTTGCGGAAGCTCTTGATCGCGAGCTCGTCTGCGCGCTCGACGACGACCATGACCTTGCCGTCGACACCGAGCGACCCGAGGAGCACCTTGGCGTCCTTGGTGCTCGGCTTGTCGAAGCCGAACTTGTCGACGACGACGACCTTGCCCTCGCCCGCGCGATCGGACAGTGCCGAACGCAGTGCGAGCTGCACCATCTTCTTCGGGGTGCGCTGGGAGTACTTGCGCGGCTTCGGGCCGAGTGCCACGGCGCCGCCACTGAAGTGCGGGGCGCGGGTCGAACCCTGACGGGCGTTACCGGTGCCCTTCTGGCCGAACGGCTTCTTGCCACCACCGGAGACCTCGGAACGGGTCTTCGTGCTCTGGGTTCCCGCACGGCGGTGTGCGAGCTGGGCGGTGACCACCTGGTGCATCACCGACACGTTCGGCTCGATGCCGAAGAACTCGGTCGGCAACGTCGCCGTCGCACCGGTCGTCGCAGCCTTCTTCGCCGGCGCCTTCTTGGCGGCTTTCTTCACTGGTTTCGCAGTTGCCATGACGTCACTTTCCCTTCACCGCGTTGCGCACGATGACGACTCCGCCGTTCGGGCCCGGAACGGAACCCTTCACGAGGAGCAGTCCGCGCTCGGCATCGGCCTGCACGACTTCGAGGTTGAGCGTGGTCGTCTGCTGGTGACCGAGGTGACCGGCCATGCGCAGACCCTTGAACACGCGACCGGGGAACGAGCACGATCCGATCGAGCCCGGCGCACGGTGGTGCTTGTGGTTACCGTGGCTCGCGCCCTGGCCGTTGAAGTTGTGACGCTTCATGCCACCGGCGAACCCCTTGCCGCGGCTCACCGCGGTGACGTCCACGAGTTCTCCTGCCGCGAGCGTGTCGACGGCGATTTCCTGACCGACGGCGAAACCGTCGACGGAATCGAGCCGCAACTCGACGAGACGACGACCGGCCGTCACGTTGGCCTTGGCGAAGTGTCCCGCCTGGGCCTTGGTCAACTTCTTCGGATCCTTGGAGCCGTAGGTGACCTGCAGGGCTGAATAGCCGTCACGCTCTCCGGTCTTCACCTGGACCACACGGGCTGGTTCGACACGCAAGACGGTGACGGGGATGATGCGCTGGTCATCGCCCCACACCTGTGTCATGCCGACCTTTTCGCCGACGATTGCTTTTTGTGCCATAACGGCGACCCTTTTCTTCTTCGTGTAGTTCGAACTGTTCGCACAACCCACCACCGCCCCGTTCACGCAAATGCTCCGCTCGGCAAAGCCGGCGGAGCACCGTGATCGTGGTTGCCGCAAGGTCCCCCAGTGCGTGGGGCGCTTGCGGACGTCGGTTGTGACGTTGCCCGCCTCGGCGGACCGCGCGGATTACGCGCAAGCCGTCAAGACGGAGACGTCATGCTAGCGGTGGGATTTCCGGCTCCCACCAGGCCCCACGCCCACTATTCGGTGGGTCTGGCGACCAGGTTGGCGGTCACGGTCACCCGCTCGCCACCCCGCAAAATCTCGATGTCCACGGAGTCCCCCGGGGACCGGTCCCGAATCGCCGCCACCAGGCCGGCCTGGCCGGTGATGGGCTCCCCGTTGACCGACAGCACCACGTCGTCGACCTTGATCCCCGCCACGTCGGCCGGGCTGTCCGGCTCGACCTCGGTGATGATGGCCCCCTGGCCGCCGTCGGTGCGGCCCTCGAGGCCGACCCCGAGGTAGCCCTCTTGGCGGGTGGTTCCCGAGGCCTGGGCGCGTAACTGTTCGACGACCCGCAGCACCTCCTCGACTCCGATCGAGAATCCGACGTTGTTGGCCGCCGACATCGCATCCCCGCGGGCCACGGCGGTGTTGATGCCCACCACCTCGCCGCGCAGGTTGACGAGCGGACCGCCCGAGTTGCCCGAGGAGATCGGTGCATCGGTCTGGATGAGTCCGTTGAGCGCACCGGAGTCGGTGACGATCGTGCGCTTCAGGGCCGAGATGATCCCAGAGGTGACCGTCGGCCCGCCGTCGAGGGCGAGCGCATAGCCGATTGCCACCACGGTGTCGCCGACGCGCACGGTGTCGGGTTGGGCGAAGGTGACGGGCTTGAGCCCCGTCGCATCGATCTTGAGGAGCGCGAGGTCGTTGCCGATCTCGCTTGCGATCACTTCCGCGGTCCGCGGTTCGGTCTCACCTGCGAATCGCACGCGCACCTCGCTCGCACCGTCGACGACGTGCGCGTTGGTGAGGATCTCTCCGTCGGCGGTGAGCACCACTCCGGTTCCGGTCGCCTCACCCGACTCGAACCCATCGTCGACGACCGACGAGATGGTGACGACGCTGTCGGCGAGCACGTTGGCCACTTGGGCGATCACCGTGTCGCCGATCGACGGATCGTCGGCGTCGACTTCGCTCAACTGCACGGGCGCGTTCGAGGAACCAGACGACGAACCAAGGTCGAGCTCGCCGGCGACGATCGCGCCACCGACGCCACCGAGGAAACCGACGACGAGTGCGAGGACGACGATCCCGGGCCGGCGACGAGGCGGAGTGCTCACGGGAGGTGGAGGCGGCGGCATCGGACTCGACGCGTGTTGCGTCGGGTCGAGGTCGGCGAACGGGGATGTCTCAGTGGGTCGGTCGTACCAATCGGACATGTCTATGTGTCTAGCGTTTCGAGACGGCGCTGCGCTCGACGAAGATCCCAATCCCGACAAAAACTTGATTGTGCACGGTGCAAATCGTGCCTGCGACTACTGTCACTGGCGTGCCGCAGCCGCCCACCTACCGCATTCGCCAGGCCCGGGAGGCCGACGCAGAGGCGATCCGCACGATCTACAACCACGAGGTCGAATTCGAGACCTCGACGTTCGACCTCGTCCCCCGCACGCTCGAGGCACAACGGCAATGGATCGCCGCGCGCAGCGGAGCGTTCAGCGCGATCGTCGCCGTCGATGCGAACGACGTCGTCGTCGGGTTCGGTGCTCTCAGTGAGTACAAGGATCGCGCCGCCTACAAGACGACGGTCGAAGACTCCGTGTACGTGGACCGCTCACTGGGTCGAAACGGCATCGGTCGATTGCTTCTCACGACGCTCCTCGACCAGGCGGAGGCCTCAGGCTTCCACAGCGTGATCGCACGCATCGAAGCGTCGAGTGCCTCGTCGCGGGGCTTGCACGAGTCGTGCGGGTTCGGCCTCGTCGGCATCGAACGCGAGATCGGACGGAAGTTCGGTCGATGGCTGGACGTCGCGCACATGCAGTGTTTGCTGCACGAGCGCGCGTCGCGCGCCAAACGTCCCTAGCTGTTCTGCAGCTTGATTTCGATGTCCACGCCAGCCGGCAACTCGATGCGCTGCAGCGAGTCGATGGTCTTGGCGTTGGGCTCGACGATGTCGATGAGGCGCTTGTGGATGCGCATCTCGAAGTGCTCGCGCGAGTCCTTGTCCACGTGCGGTCCGCGAATCACCGTGTAACGGTGGTTGTCGGTCGGCAACGGGATCGGTCCACGAACCGTCGCATTGGTTCGAGCCACCGTCTCGACGATCTTCTTCGAAGACTCGTCGATGATCTGGTGGTCGAACGCCTTGAGACGGATGCGAATGCTTGAGGACATGAAATCAGCCAGTCAGTTCGTCACTTGATGATCTTGGTGACGCGGCCTGCGCCCACGGTGCGGCCACCTTCGCGGATTGCGAAGCGGAGACCCTCGTCCATGGCGATCGCCTTGCCGAGTTCGACCGTCATCACGACGTTGTCTCCCGGCATGACCATCTCGGTGCCCTTCGGCAACTCGACGGTTCCGGTCACGTCAGTGGTGCGGAAGAAGAACTGCGGGCGGTAGTTGTTGAAGAACGGCTTGTGACGGCCACCCTCTTCCTTCGTGAGGACGTACACCTGTCCCTCGAAGTTGGTGTGCGGGGTGATCGAGCCCGGGGCGCAGAGAACCTGGCCACGCTCGACGTCTTCCTTCTTCGTACCGCGCAAGAGTGCGCCGATGTTGTCGCCAGCCTGGCCCTCGTCGAGCAGCTTGCGGAACATCTCGACACCCGTGCAGGTCGTCTTCTGCGTGTCACGCAGACCCACGATCTCGATCTCGT
>CAYSRZ010000093.1:0-4203 GCA_964433615.1 uncultured Acidimicrobium sp.
GATTGGCGGAGATCTGCTCCGGTGTGCCCTCCGCAATGATTCGACCCTCGGCCATGACGACCACCCAGTCGGAGATGTCGTGCACCATGTCCATGTCGTGTTCGACGAAGAGTACGGTCATGCCGTCGTCGCGCAGACCGCGAATGTGCTCGTTCAAGCTCTGCTTGAGCGCCGGATTCACTCCTGCCATGGGTTCGTCGAGCATGACGAGGCGCGGATTGGTCATGAGGGCGCGGGACATCTCGAGCAACTTACGCTGGCCACCAGACAAAGTGCCCGCATACTCGTTGCGCATGTGGTCCAACTTGAACCGCTTGAGCAGCTCGTCAGCCCGCTTTTCGATCACTTCCTCCTGCCGGCGCCAGCGGAAGGGCAACAGACCGTTCCACCACCGCTCGCCCATTTGGTGGGTGGCTCCAAGCTTCATGTTCTCGATCACCGACATCTTGGTCAGGCTCTTCGTCAACTGGAACGTACGCACCATTCCCATCGCCGCGGTGCGGTGAGCAACCACCTTCTCGAGCGCACGTCCGTCGAACATCCACTTGCCCTCATTGGGCGTGTCGAATCCCGTCAGCAAGTTGAACAACGTCGTCTTGCCGGCGCCGTTCGGGCCGATCAACGCAGTGATCGATCCACGCTGTACTTCCAAATGGTCGACGTCTACCGCCACCACGCCGCCGAAGTTTCGCTTCACGCTCTCGGCGATCAGGATCGGATCCGGTTTGGCAACTCCGGGACGCGCATCGACGTTGGCGAGCGCCTCCTTGGCGCGTCGAGCCGATTCGGACATGAACTCAGCGCCCATCGAGTGCCATCTCCTTGCGATTGCCGAAGATTCCCTGCGGACGGAACGTCATGAGCAACATGAGTCCGAGCCCGATCAGCATGTAGTTGACCGGTCCAACTTGCGACTTCTGCAACAGTCCGAATCCAAAGATCGTGACAGGCTGGTCCTTGGTCAGTTCGCGCAGGAAGTTGTCGGAGAACACATACAGACCCCAGAACACCATTGGGCCGACGACGGAGCCCCGAACCTTGGCCACTCCGCCGAGCACGAGCGCGGTCAAGACGTAGAAGGTGACGTCTCGGCTGTAGTTGTCTGGTTGGACGGATCCGCGGTCGAGTGCAAAGACCACGCCCGAGAACATGCCGATCACGCCACCGATGATGAGACTCTGCATCTTGTAGGAATAGACGTTCTTGCCGAGACTGCGCACCGCGTCCTCGTCTTCGCGAATCGCCTTGACGACGCGACCCCACGGGCTGCGCATCAACAGGAAGACGAGTCCGGAGAAGATGCCGACGAGGGCCCACGCCACGAGCAGGGTCCACAGCGTGTAGCCGCTGTACTGGAACGGGCGAAACCCGTACAGCTTGCCCGGGTCGAACGGACTGAGGTCACGGAAGGGCGTACTGAACGAGTTGATGCCGTCCGACCCGCCGAAATATTCCTTGAAGCGCACCGATCGCACGATGAGGCGCACGATCTCGGCGGTCGCGATCGTCACGATTGCGAGGTAGTCGGCTCGCAGGCGAAGCGTCGGAATGCCGACGAGGACACCGAGGACGACGACGTAGATGAGCCCAATCACGATTCCCCACCACATCCCGACACCGAAGTACTGCGACGTCATGCCGAGCCCATAGGCACCGCACGCCATGAACGCGGCTTGTCCGAAGTTCAACAGTCCCGTGTATCCGAATTGAACGTTGAGACCGATGGCCGCGAGGGCGAAGTACGCAGCGTCCATTCCGATCAACGCACTGATCGTGTTCTCGAGCACTTTCAACAGGTCCATGTCAGCCCACCCGCTGCTTTCTGCCCAAGATTCCTTGCGGGCGCACGATCAGGACGACGACGAGGATGAGCAACGCCGGAGCGTTCTTCAACTCGGCAGGAACCACGAGCGACGCCAGCTCCACGAACAATCCGACGAAGAACCCGCCGACGAGCGCGCCATAGGCCGATCCCAGTCCTCCGAGCGTGATGCCCGCGAACATGAGAAAGATCAGCCCGCTACCCATTTCGAAGCCGACCTGCTCGTCGAGACCACGGAAGATGCCACCCATTGCTGCGAGCGCACCGCCGGCGATCCACACGATGCGAATGATGCGCTGGGTGTCGATACCCGTCGACGACGCAAGTGTCGTGTTGTCCGACACCGCGCGAATGGCCTTGCCCGTACGCGAGCGCTGCAGGAACATCGCGACTGCGACGAGCACGATTAGTGAAATGATCGCGGTGGTCAGGTCGCGCATCGTGATCGACACCGGACCGAACTTCTTGGCGACCTGCAGACTGAAGTCGTCGAGCGGTCTGGTGCGTCCACCGAACTGGTAGAGGTAGAAGTTGCGCAGCATGATCGACAGACCGACCGACACCACGAGCTGGGAGATGAGACCGATCCCCCGCTTGCGGAGTCGTCCGAAGATCAATTCGTTGAACAGATACCCAAATAGTCCACCCAACACGACCACGAGCGGCGCGCCGACGAGGAGTGGGATGCCAAGGATCACGTTGATCCAAAAGGCCATCAACCCGCCGAACGTGACCATTTCGCCATGGGCGAAGTTCGTCAGGCCGGTCGTGCCGAAGATGAGCGACAGCCCCACCGAGCAGATGGCGATGATCAAACCGAGGCGGAATCCGTCGACGGAACGCTGGAGGATCTTGTCGACGAGCGACACGGAACTCGAGGCGGACGCACCTGTGAAGAAGCGCACCAGTTTGTCGTTGGTGGTGAACGCGTCTTTTTCGATTGCAGCTGAAGACTTTTCATCGTCGATGAGGGCGACGCCGTCGGGCAACGTGTCCACATCCAACGTGATCACGTAGGAATCCTTCGCCGGCACCGGGAGGGCGACCTTGCCGTCCGGACCGGTTTCGCCACGAACCACTTCCGTGCCGTTCGGAGTGGTGACGACGATGGTCACGCCGGCGACCGGGCTGCGAGTGGTCGATGTCCCATCGACCTGCTGGTCCTGGACCGATGCCGTGATCGTGAATTCACTCTCTTCGGCTCGTGCCTCCCCCGCGAATGCACCGAGGAAACCGAGCCCAAGCCCGAAAAAGACCAGCCAAGCGCGAACGCGACGTACCCGTGGTCCCCCCATAAGTACGCCCAATCTAGTCGTCATGCCCGAGCACGACCCCCAAAACCGAGACATCGGGACACGAGATTCGTGCTGACGATCGTGACGGCAATCGAGCCGGCGATGTGGAGTGCGACGAGCGCGGCGGGGATGTCCGCAAAGTACTGTACGTACCCGACGAAGCCCTGCGCGAGGAGGATGCCGATCGTCGTCGAGACGGCGCCGTACAGGGGTTCCTGGGCGCTACGACGAACCGACCTCGCGAGAAGGATCAGCGCGGCAAGGGTGATCCACACGGTCACGCTGTGGATTCGCACGACCTGGGGAATGTCGAATCCCAGCCGAATCGCGTCTTCGTCGCCCGCGTGTGGGCCGCTTCCCGTGACGAACGTGCCCGTCACGATCGCGATTGACGACCCCACTGCATAGACGAGGGCCGTCCGCCGAATGGCGGGAGTCGGCTCCACCCGAGCGTCGGAATCGCCACAGTGGCGGACCAGAGACGTCGACAACACCACGAGCACGGCCGACACCAAGAAGTGGACCATGTTCGACCATGGATTCAGTCCCGTCCAGACAACGTAGGCACCGATCACCACCTGCGCCGCCACACCGACCACGAGGAGACCGGCTAGCACCTTGATCGACCTCGTGGTTGGGCGAACAAGGTAGGCACCGAGGGCCGCAAGGACGACCGCTACGGCGACCACTCCAGTCAGGAGGCGGTTCACCTGCTCGATTGCAGCATGCCAACTGGAGACGTCCACGAACCGCTCCTCGTTGCACTCGGGCCAGTCTGAGCAGCCCAAGCCGCTTCCTGTGAGGCGTACCCACGAACCTGTGAGCACGATCCCCACCAGGGCCCCCTGGGCGAGGCGTGCGACCCGTCTGTATCCGGTACGACTCAGGCGGAGGGGCACCGGCTCAGAGTAGAGCCAGGTCACCACCTGACCACCGTCAGAGGCCAGACGGGGTCCACGGACCATCAACGACCACTCTAAGTGGTGAATACGACATTTTCCGTGAGAAATATCTCAAGTTGATCGCTCCGATGCCGAAACCCATTGCGGATCTCACACCACGCAAGGGAGCACAACATGAAGGCAT
>CAYSRZ010000094.1:0-4173 GCA_964433615.1 uncultured Acidimicrobium sp.
CAGAGCATGTTGGCGAGCTTCACCTGCTCGATCGTCTTGCACTCCACGCTGAGCAGCTTTGGTGACGCGACGACGACTGCGAGGGCCTGCGCGCGACTGACCGCCACGTTGAGACGGTTCTTGTCGTAGAGGAACTCGAAGTTGCGCGGGATGTCGGCCGCACTCGAGCTCGTGTAGGACACGAGGACGACCGGAGCCTCGGCTCCCTGTGCCTTGTCGACGGTGCCGACCTTGCTTCGCAGCAGTTCGTCGGTGATCCCCGCGGCCTTCGCCACTGCGCTCGAGCGGATGCGCTGGCGCAACTCGCGAACCTGCGCGTTGTACGGGGCGATGACGAAGATGTCCTTCGGTTCGATCGGTCGCGTCACGCCGTGTTTGTCGGTGAACGACTTTCCGAGGAGCGACTCGTAGATCGCAAGGATTGCACCTGCTTCCTCGAGGCTGCGTGACGAGCACCCGTGGTGCTCGATCGGGAGCCAACGTAGACCGTGACCAGAAACGAGTCCGCCCTCGCCGATCGTCTGTGCATCGCAGGCCGGGTCGGAGTGGAGCTTTTCTTCGTAGACCTGTTCGGAGATGAACCTGGTGATCGAGGAGTGCATGCGGCGCGTCACGCCGAGCAGGATTCCGTACTCCACCGGCACCACGTCGTGACCTTGGTTGATGTGTTCGAGACCGGACAGCCCTGACGTGCCCGGGTGGGCGGCGCGAGTCGGTTGCTTGAGCTGCTGGGGATCCCCGACGAGCACCACGTTGCGGGCCGAGAGCGACACGGCCAGGGTGTCGGCGAAGGACAATTGTCCCGCCTCGTCGATGACGAGGGTGGTGACGGAATTGCGCATGTCCGCATGGGCGAAGAGGAAGCTCGTGCCACCGATGATGTCGAAGTTCTCCGGCTTGTTCGCCAGCGGATCGTTCTTCGTCACGACCGTCAGGTCGATTGCATCGCCGTCGAGCGTGGGTGCCTCGTCGACGTCGTTGACCTTCAGGCCGACTCGCACGCGCTTGTCGGAGGAGTAGTTGAACTTCGGTGCATGCAGGGCGATTTCGCTGAGCAGCTGGTGGACTGCGGCATGGGTGTTTGCCGTGATGCCGATGCGGTGGCCTCGATCGATGAGCGTGAGGATCGCCATCGCCGACGAATAGGTCTTGCCGGTTCCTGGGGGACCCTGGATCACGACGTAGGAGTCGTCCAGGTGGTGGATGACGTCGGCAATCTCCTCCGGTGTCGGATTTGCGAGCCTCGACACCGACGTGAGGTCGAAACCGTCACGGAACCGCGGGTGTCGCAGGTTCAACATGTCGTGTGCTGCCCGCATCGACTCGGTCTCGTGTGCGAGCACGCTGCGCCCGACCTCCTCGAGCGCGGTCTCGAAGGCCTTCTTGTTGATGAACTTGGTGGGGAAGCCCGACGTGATCGGTGGGGCGGGATCGTCATGGGAGGAGATTTCGACGTCGATCAGACCGTTCTCCGTGTCGATCATCGTCACCTTGGCCGTGGCGATCGGACCGCTCTCGTTCGGGTCGTCGCGGTAGGGAAAGAAGGTGGGACTGACGAGTGCACTGCCGGTCGAGAAGTCGGTCGCCTGTGACGGATCGAAGCGATACGACCGCGCGGTCTTGAAGGCGTATTTGCTTCGCTTTCCCGCGGCCTCCGAACCGTGGTCGGCGATCAGTTCGAGTCCGCCGATGGCCTTGGAGTCGTCGATGAACTGCTGTTCCTCCATCGAGATCGCCGCAACCCACTCGTAATTGTCGACTGCGCGTTCGCGTGTGTGGAACTCGAGCAGGTCCGCCATCAGCCAGCGGTGGGTGTTCTCCGCGATCGTCTCCTCGGAGAGGTCGACCTCGAAACGGTTGGCGTTCAGCTCGTCGATCAGCTCGCCCTTGCTCTCGGGATCGGGTGCATCGGCCGAGTTGAGGAGCGGGCGCACGAGGAATCCACGTGAATCGTCCGCGAGGAGGAGCGCCTCGAGATCGACTCGACGCTCTTCGAGCCACGAGCGCAGGCCGATGGTGGAGAGGCAGTCGTTCATGTTGTACTTCTCGAGGGCATCCAGGATGGTGGTGTCGCCGGCGTCGCCGAACTGCTCTGTTCCGACGGACTGCAGCCACCGCTCGTAGTACACGATCGAGAGTCCGCCGTCGGCGACGAGGTCGGTGCGGTCGAAGGAGTACAACTGCTCGAGCTTCTTGATCGAGTAGGACTCGACGCCGATGCGCATGGACTGCGTGACGACCTTGGAGAGATCCACGAACAACCGCTCGCGCAGCATCGCGGCAAGCTCGGTCTCGCACGCGCCGTGACGGGCCGCGAGTCGGGTGAGGGTGGTCGGCTCGTAGTGGCCGAAGTGATACACGCGCATGTCCTCGAACCCGGGCTCGCGACGTCGCTGTGCGATGAAGTCGATGAGCTCGATCAGCGCCGCACGCTCGGCCTGCGGCGAGTGCGCCCAGAACGCCTTGTACTGCGGGGTGCCGTCTGCATCGACCCAGGAAAAGCCGTGCAGGTATTCCAGTCCCTCCTCGCCGCGGTACGGATGTCCCTCGATGTCGTAGAACAGGTCCCCGGGGTTCGGCATGGGAAGCAGGTTGAACCCGCGCCAGTCGCGGACCGGGAACAGGAACTCGACTCCCGGCAGCGCGCTCGGGTCCGTCGCCTGGCGGGTGCGGGTGTCGAGCTGGAGCCGGGCTTGTGCCTGCAGCTTGCGCAGCGTGTCGACCTCGAGGTCCTCGACGACGAGGTCGTCGTTCGACTGGGCGAGGGCGGCAAGCGTCGTGATTCCGGCATCGACGAGGGTCTCGCGGTGCGAGTTCGTGAGTCCGGCGACGAAGGAGAGGTGGTCCATCTCTCGCCACGTGCGGTTGCAGTCCTTGTTCCAGCGACAGATCGTGCAGAAGTCGACGGGAATCGGCTCCGACGGTCCGGTGAAGCCCTCGAGGACGGCCTGCTCGAGATCGCTCTTGATGCGTCGGTAGTAGGCGGAGACCTCGTTCAGGCGAACCGAGACCTTGCCCTCCTCGGCCGATCCCGTGACGACGTGGATGAGCTCGGGCTCCTTGCCCTGGATCTTGCCGAGATGTTCGGCATACGAGCACAGCTGGAGGATCGCATTGACCTTGGCGATGCGGGCGAGCTTGGTGTCCTCTGGCTCGAAGGTGAACGCGTCGACGGGAACGAGGAAGTCGGCGCGGCCGACCCAGGCGATCCCGTTGTCGTCCTCGCGGAAAAACGTCGGCTGATACAGCACGTTGCCGCCAGCCGCGAGCGCCTCCTTCGTCTGCTGGGCACGATCGCGCAGCGTCTCGACTGCGTACGGGTTCGTGTCGTCGCGCTGTGCGTCCAGGTCGACGACGCCGACGCCGAGCTCGGCGACGGTCTTCGTGAGCTCTGCGAGGTACTTCTGCTCGTGCTGTTCTCCGTACTGGCGCAGGATGTCGGCGAGTTCGTCCTCGTTCTTCGAGGGCTTCGGTCCACCGTGCAGGGCACGGTAGTTGAGCCAGGACAGGTGCCGGCACGCGAGGTGGTTGGCGAGGTCGGTGGGGCTCAGGATGATCGAGGTGTCGCTCTTTTGCATGGGTTCCGAATCGTAGGTGGCGGGTGTGTCAGATACCAGATCACGCACGGGGCCATTGCGTGCGTGACGTGGTCACCACCACGACGAAAGGACACTCATGACCTACCGCCCGATTCCCACCCACTTGTTCGGATCCCGACCCTCCGCACGTCCGGACCAACCGCACCTGATCTGGCGAACCCTGTGTTGGGCGACCCCCAACCTGGCGGTGTCCGGAGACCTCCCGGGCAAGGCGACCGAAGCGCGTACCGCGTTGGCGGGGTGGGTCGAGGATGGCGTCACCGACATCGTCGACCTGCGCATCGAGGACTCCCACGAGTCGTTCGTCGGCACGCACGCACCACAGGTGAACTACCACTGGTTGGGCGTCGACGACGAGGGCGACCGTCGCGGCGACGAATGGTTCGATGAGATCGCGCGGGTCACCTCCGAGATCCTCGCGGACCCGACCCGCAGGTTGGTCGTGCACTGTCACATGGGCGCGAACCGCGGACCCTCTGCGGCGTTCACCGCGTTGTTGGTCGACGGATTCGCACCGAGCGAGGCGTTGACGGCGATCCGCACGGCACGACCGATCGCGTCGATGTTGTACTCC
>CAYSRZ010000095.1:0-4168 GCA_964433615.1 uncultured Acidimicrobium sp.
TTGGCGACGACGGCCTCGAATTCGAGTGGCACGAACTGGTTCAACGTCTTCAGCGGCTCTGGAACCGAGTGCACGTGTTGGTACGCGATGCTGAGTGAGTTCTCACCGACGTACGGCGGTCGCCCCCCGACCATTTCGTACATCACGACGCCGAGCGAATAGAGGTCGCTGCGCGGATCGGGTTGTGCCCCCTGTGCCTGCTCCGGTGAGAGGTACGAGGCCGTGCCCATCACCAGTCCGGTTTGGGTGAGCGCTTGGTCAGTGGAGGAGTCCATCGCACGGGCGATGCCGAAGTCGGCCACCTTCACCACACCGTCGGAACGCACGAGGATGTTGCCGGGCTTGATGTCCCGGTGAACGACGCCGTTGTCGTGGGCGAAGGCCAGTGCGCTCGCCACGTCGCGGGCGATGTCGGCGGCCTGGGTGTGGGTGAGTTGTTTGCGATCGGCGAGGATTTCCGCCAACGTCTTTCCGCTCACGTACTCCATCGCGATGAAATAGGTGTTGTTGACCTTGCCCCAGTCATAGACGGCGACGATGTGCGGGTGTTGCAGTCCAGCCGCAGCTTGGGCCTCGCGGCGAAAGCGCTCGACGAACGCTGGATCAGTCGCGTATTCGGGGAACAGCACCTTGAGGGCGACTGGGCGATCGAGCAGGGTGTCGTGGGCAAGGAAGACCTCTGCCATGCCACCGCGACCGACGCTGCGTTCGACGCGGTAACGACCGTTCACCATCGGCTGGTCGTCAGCCACTGCCCACCGCCTTGGCGATTCCGTCGAGGAATCGACGCGCGTCTTCGAGCGTGTCGAAACGACGAACCCTTTCGATGTCGGCGACGAACGCATCCAGTAACTGCGAGCGGGTGAGAGGCGAGACCTCTTCGATGCGTGGGTCGAACCACCAGACACCCTCGGGGGGTCCGCCGAGGACGACGACGTTCGCTGCGCTCGAGTCGTCCTCGAACACCACGCTGTAGCCGTCGTGGGCACTGCGCCACACGCCGATCACGACGAGGAGGGCAAAGAGTGCAAGCACGACGAGTCCTCCGACGAGGTCGCCGGACACCGACGGGACGACCACCGATGAACCCGACTCGATCGGCGCATCGACCATGTCGACTACGACCACCGTGATGTTGTCGCGACCTCCGGCGCTCTTTGCGGCTGCCACGAGTGTCCGTGCACACTCGTTTGCCTCCGACGTGGAGGAGAGGATCGAACGGATCGTCGCATCGTCGATCTCGTCCACGAGGCCGTCGCTGCACAAGAGGAAGCGGTCACCGGGCTTCGTTTCGACGAGGAAGGTGTCGACGTTGACGACGCGGTCGATGCCGAGTGCGCGGGTGACGATGTTGCGTTGCGGATGGGTGCGAGCCTCTTCCTTCGAGACGTAGCCCTGGACGATCAATTCTTGGACATAGGAATGGTCGACGGAGATCTGGCGCAGCTCGCCGTCACGCAACAGATACGTTCGCGAGTCCCCCACGTTGGCGACACCGACTGTCGTGGTGGATCCGTCGAAGACCGCCAGTGCGGTGATCGTCGTCCCCATTCCGTGTTGGCCGGTTGTCGTCGTTGCCGCCTCGAAGATCGCCGCGTTGGCCTCGGATGCGAAGTTGGCGAGCCCCTCGATCGACGCGAGGCGAGCCTCACGGGAAGCCTCGGCGGCCTTCGAGCAGGCAATCGCACTGGCGATCTCCCCTGCGTTGTGACCACCCATGCCGTCAGCGACGACGAAGAACCGACCGTCGCAATACGAAGCGTCTTCGTTTTGGGGTCGCAGGTTCCCGGTGTCGGTCGCGGTGGCGAACCGTGTGGTGAGCATCGAGTCCTAGGCGCTCTCGAACCGGACGTTCACCGAGCCGAAGACGATCGCGTCACCGTGGCGAACCTCCGTCGCCTCGACGACTGGGGCGCCGTTGACGGTGGTGCCATTGGTGCTGCCGCGGTCCGTCAACCACCACGCCCCCGACTTTCTTGTGATCTCGGCATGCACGCGACTGACGGACGGATCGGCGATCACGACGCCACAGGTCGGCTGACGACCGATCGTCGTCGTGGAACTGTCGAGCGCGTGAGTCGAGCCGTCGGGAAGCGACAACCGGGCCACAGGCAGCAAGGCATCCTGGCGCTCCTCACGGGGAGGTTGCTTCGGTAGGGGCTTTTGGTGGGGAGTGACCTTGCACGAACCGGGTGTCACGGTGCGGTCGATGACGATGTCGACGTGAGGCTCGCCCGCCAGGTCGTATCCCTCGAACTTGGCGTGGTTGGCGATCGCCTGGCGTAGTTCATGGGCGAGGGACTTCTTCGCATAGTCAAGGGCCCGTGCATCCGGGTCACTGATGGCGATCACATACGCATGGGGAAGCGGCGAGATGTCTGCGTCTGCGAGTCGGTCCATCTCTGCGACGACCGCACGTCCGATGGCGATGGGGCGCAGGGCGCCCGAGCGCTTCAGCGAGAACACGCCTTTCAGTGTATTCGCACTCAGCGCGAATAGACCTCGTTGTTGTAGAAGCGCTTCCACCGCCGCTCGAGCGCAAGACCCTCTTCTTGCGTCACCGTCTTGTCGCGAGTGAGCGACTCGAAGTGATACAGCCGGGCGAGCGGCGTCCACACGATGCGCAGGTCGCTCTCGAGGATCTTGTTCCCGAGGTCCACGTCGTTGAAGCTGACGGGATAGTCGAGCGACATCCCACCGACCTGAAGGTAGGTCTCCTTGCGCAATGCGACGCATGCTCCCGTCACTCCGCTCACGCATCGCGTCACGAGGTAGGCACCGAACTTGCCCGGAGAGTTTCCTCGGTCTCCTGCTCCGAGGTGGCGCGGGGTCGGATCGTTGATGTGTCCCGCGCTTTGGATGCGACCGTCCTCGAGCAACAGCATCGGCCCGACCATGCCGACCTTGGGATCTTCCAGGAGCGCGACGAGGGACTCGATCCAGTCCGGCGAGATGACCTGGGTGTCGTCGTTCAACAGGATCACGACGTCGCCGGTCGAGTGCAGCACGCCGACGTTGCACTTGTCGGCGAAGTTGAACGGGAACGGATAGTCGATGACCCTCACTCGGGGGTCGTCGGCGAATGCCCACGGCACCGGTGGCGCATCGACCGGTGGCACGTCGCGCATCACGACGACTTCGTAGTTGTCATAGGTCGACAGGTTCAGGATGCTGTTGACCGCGTTGCTCAGGATGCAGGTGGTGACTCCCCACACTCGCTTCAAGTCGCCGCGAGTCGGAATGATGATGCTCACCTTCGGACGTGACGTCAGGTTGCGACGCACCATGGTGAAGCCGGGACGAATGCTGGAGACCGACGCGTCGACTCCCGTGCGTTGCAGGTGTTCCTCGATCGCGCGTTGTGCGGAGATGAACGCATACGGCTTTGCACTCACCTCCGCAGCCGCCGAACCCGGGACCACGCGCCAGTGGTAGAGCACGGTGGGCAGGTGCAGCACCTTGCGGGCCTTCTCGGTTGCGCGCAGGATCAGGTCGTAGTCCTGCGAGCCGTCGAAGCCGGGGCGGAATCCCCCGATTGCATCCAACAACTCGGAGCGAAACACGGAGAAGTGACAGCAGTAGTTCTGACCCTGGAGTCGGTAGGGGTCGAACGGGGGCTTGCGAAACACGTCGTAGTGGTTGCCGTGCTCGTCGATCTTGTCCTCGTCGGTGTAGACGTAATCGACGGTTTCGTTGCCTTCTTCGTTCAGTCGTCGATCGACGCGCTGTAGTGCCTCGCGGTGCAGCATGTCGTCGTGGTCGAGGAGCCCGATGAACTCGCCCGTGGCCATGTCCAGGGCATCCTGACTCGCCGCGACGATCCCACCATTGGTCTCACGAAAGTGCAAACGGATGCGGGGATCTGCGGACGCAGCCTTCTCGAGTTCCCTGCGCACCTTCGGATTCGGCGAGCAGTCGTCGGTGATGCACCATTCCCAGTCCGCAAAGACCTGGTTGCGCACCGAGTCGATGCAGTCTCGGAGTGCGTCGAGGGGTGGGTTGTAGACCGGGGTGACGAGGCTGAACCGGGGCATGGGTCCGGTCAGCCCCGGCGCAGCACGCGCTTGACGAGCCGTACCGGGGTCATCACGAGCCGACCGAGCTTCCATGTCGTGCTCTCGTGGGCCCGCTTGAGTTGGTTCCTGGCACGCTTGAGTTGCTGGTGGAG
>CAYSRZ010000096.1:0-4078 GCA_964433615.1 uncultured Acidimicrobium sp.
ACGCGCTCAAGATCCGACGGCGCCACCTCGAGGTCGAGTCCTCGCCGACCACCGGAGACGAAGATCGTGTCGAAGTCTGCGCACGACTCGTCGATCACGGTGCGTAGCAACTTCTTCTGTCCGAACGGACTGATCCCGCCGACCACGTAACCAGTGACGCGCTGGGCGTCGGTTGGCTCTGCCATCTCGCAGCGCTTCACGCCAAGCGCACTGGCGAGTGCCTTCAACGACACGGTGGTGGTCACCGGCACGATCGCCACGACGAACTCGCGGTCGCATCGGGCGAGCAAGGTCTTGAATACGCGCGCCTCGTCCACCCCGAGCGCCGCCGCGGCCGCCTTGCCGTACCCGACGTCGGTGGAAGCCGCCACGTCGTGGTCGAATGCGTGCACGACGTAGGGCACGTGGGCGTCGTCCAGGGCGACCATCGCCGGAGTCGCCGACTTCATCGGATTTCCACTGCGTGCCGCCGAAGCACCCTCGGTAGCATTGCCGAGGCCCATTTGGGCCTCGCCACACGAAGGATCATCATGGCCGTCAGCACCTCCCGAGACACCATTCTTATTGAGCGCCGCTACGCCGCGGTGCTGGACTCGTTGAGCGACGCCTCGCTCGCCACGTTGACCATGGCAGTCGGCGAGAAGCTGCGCGACCCGCTCGCCAAAGTGCTCGCACTCCCCGCGGGTTCATTCGACGACGCCGCGACCATCGCCGGCAAGGTTCGCGCCGGTCTCGCTTCGCGCAAGGCCTACCTCGACGTCGGCATCCTGCTCGCCGAAGCCGCAACCGAGAAGGCGATCGAGATGCTCGGCGACCGTTCGGACGACCCGAGCCTCGAGGACCTCCAGATGATCATCACGCCGCTTGCCGAGGAGTTCACCTTGGATGCCGTGCGCCTGATGGCGGTGCAATACAGCGTCTCGCTCGGCGGATTCCGCAAGCTGGTCGCCAGCGACGAGCGCTTCGCGATCCCGTCGTCCGGCTCGAAGACCGCCACGGCGACCGCTGCAGCGGCAAAGGACGAGGCCGCGCAGGCAGAGAAGCGTCGCCTGCGAGCCGAACGCAAGGAGAAGGATCGTGCGGCACGTCAGGCCGCCGAGGCACAGCGTCGCGCCGCGCGCGGTCGTTCGTGAGTAGCGCCACGATGCAACTTCGCCTCGCCTCCATCGAGTCTCGCGCACACGTCGTCGTCGGACACGACGAGACGCACTGCGACGTGATCGACGTCGAACGTGCGAGCGACGGACGTCTTCCGTCGAATCCGATGGCGTGTCTTGCGCGCTGGGACGACCTGCGTCCCTTCGTCGACTCGACGACGGCCACACCGACGCGCGTCGCACTCGAGCGCCTCGACTGCCCCGTGCCGCAGCCTCGCCAGATGTTCGCCGTCGGTCTGAACTACAAACGCCACGCAGAAGAGATGGGCAGCCCGATCCCGGCGCAACCACTCATCTTCGCCAAGTTCCAGAGTTCGTTGAACGCCCCGTACGGCTCCATCGCCGTCGCGAGCGACACGTGCGACTACGAGTCCGAGGTCGTCGTCGTGATCGGACGTGGTGGACGCAACATCAGCCAAGCCGACGCATGGAACCACGTCGCGGGCCTGTGTGCTGGGCAAGACGTCTCCGACCGCGGACTGCAATATGCCGGCACGCCACCGCAGTTCAGCATGGGCAAGAGCCGACTCGGATTCTCCCCGATCGGTCCGTGGGTCGCCGACATGGCACACGTCGAGGAACGCAACGCGCTGCGCATCGGTTGCAGCGTCAACGGCGAACCCCGCCAGAGCACCGTGATCACCGACATGATCTTTCCGATCGACCAGATCGTGTCGTATCTGTCGACGATCTGTGAGCTCTACCCGGGCGACATCATCTACACGGGCTCCCCGTCGGGTGTCGGACACGGCTACAAGCCGCCGCGCTACTTGAAGCCCGGGGACGTCGTGGTCACGACCCTCGAGGGTGTCGGCACCATGCGCCACACCTTCGTCTGACACGAAGGTTCCGCAACTAGATTCGTCCCATGGCCGACGAACGTCGCATCGTCATCACGAACGCCGCACTCGTCGACGGCTCGGGCTCGCCGATGCGCCACGCGGACGTCGCCTTCGTCGGTGACACGATCACCGAGGTCGGCGCACCGGGTTCGGTCTCGACCGCCAGTGCCACGCGAGTGCTTGACGCGCAGGGTCGACTCGTCACCCCTGGATTCGTCGACGTGCACACGCACTACGACGCTCAGGCGACGTGGGATCCGTGGTTCACTCCGTCGAGCTGGCACGGCGTGACGACGGTCGTCATGGGCAACTGTGGCGTCGGCTTCGCCCCCGCCCTCCCCGACCGACACGAATGGCTGATCGAATTGATGGAGGGGGTCGAGGACATCCCCGGCTCGGCGATGGTCGAGGGCATCACCTGGGAGTGGGAGTCGTTCCCCGAATATCTCGACGCACTCGACCGCGGTTCGCACGTCATCGACTTCGGGACCCAGATCGCCCACGGTGCACTGCGGGCATTCGTGATGGGTGATCGTGGGGCGGCGAACGAGGTGGCGACGGCGGACGACATCGCCGCAATGAGCCGACTGACCGAGGAAGCGTTGCGCGCAGGTGCGCTCGGGTTCTCCACCTCGCGTACCTCGCTCCATCGCAGCAAGAGCGGCGAACTCGTCCCCGGAACGCACGCGGAACCCGACGAGCTGTACGGCATCGCGGATGCGATGCGCAGGGTCGGCCATGGCATCTTCCAGTTCAGCCCCGAACATTCGCGCGTGCCCGTCGAAGAGTGGCCGTGGATGCAGGAACTCGCCCGGCGCTCCGGCGCCACGGTGAGCGTGAACGTGAACCAGCTCGACGACGGAAGCGAGGTGTGGCGCAAGACGTTCGCACTGCTCGACGAGGCGCATCGCAACGGCGAGCGCATCGTCGCCCAGGTCGCCGGTCGCTCGATCGGCATCATCATGTGCCTCGAGGGCAGCGTCCACCCGCTCCTCGCGCACCCCGCCTACCACGAGGTGATGCACCTTCCATTCGCCGAGCGAGTCGCCGCACTCATGGATCCCATCCGGCGCGCCCGATTCGTCGACGAGGTCCCGACGGACAGGTTCTACGAAGGTCTCGTGACCAAGGCGCTCAAGCGCATGTACCTGATCACCGACGCCAACATCGACTACGAGCCCGATCCGTCGCAGAGCGTGCTTGCGCTCTCGCAGTCACGCAACGTGCCGGCGATGAAGCTGATCGTCGACCACATGCTGTCTGGCGGCGGCAAGGGCATGATCTACTCCCCGTTCTTCAACTACATGTACGGCGACCTGTCGATGACCTACGAGCTCATGCAGCATCCCCAGACGCGCAACGGGCTGAGCGACGCAGGCGCACACTGCGGGGCGATCTGCGACGGCGGGATGCCGACGTTCATGCTCACGCATTGGGCGCGTGATCGCGTTCGCGGTCCGAAGTTGTCGCTCGAACACGTCGTCTATCGCCAGACGCGCAACACCGCGGAGCTGCACGGGCTGAACGACCGCGGGCTCATCGCGCCGGGCATGAAGGCCGACATCAACGTGATCGACTTCGATTCGCTCGGCTTCGACATGCCACGGATGGCCTACGACCTTCCCGCCTCCGGACGACGGCTCGTGCAGACCGCACACGGCTATGCCGCCACGTTCGTGTCGGGAACCCAGATCGTCGACAACGACGCCTTCACCGGCGAACTGCCGGGAACCCTGATCCGCGGGCCGCGCCGCTAGCTCGTCATGCCGTGCAGGCCGACGAGGCCGCGGGCATGTTCGATCTCGCCCATGTGGCGAAGTGCGTGCTGGTAGATCCAGCACTCGACCGCATCGAGAACCATGATCCCCTCGTCTCCGGCGACGCGGGCGCTGAAGGTGCTCGCGATCTGCGGTGGGAACGGACGCGCGATCACGACGCGTGACAACTCGGCGGGATCGAGCGTGGCGAGCCAACCTTCGACTCGAGAGAACACGACCGCCATGTACTCCTTGAACGCCTCGTAGTCACCGATGCGCTGGTCGACCATCTCGCCCACGGTCTTGTGCTTGCCGTGGTCGG
>CAYSRZ010000097.1:0-4062 GCA_964433615.1 uncultured Acidimicrobium sp.
TTCAAGTGCAAGTTCTGCGGGTTCTCCAAGGGGCCACTGAGTCTGAACCTGCGCGGCACGCCATACCTGCTGACCCTCGACGACATCGCCCAACGCGCACGCGAGGCGTGGGACATGGGCGCCACCGAGGTGACGCTGCAGGGCGGCATCCATCCCGACTTCGACGGCGACTACTACATCGACGTGACGCGCGCGGTGAAGGAGGCGGTGCCCGACATGCACGTCCACGGCTTCACCGCACTCGAGGTGACCGAGGGCGCCAAGCGCCTCGGCGAGCCGCTCTTCACCTACATCTCACGACTCAAGGACGCGGGCCTCTCCTCACTTCCCGGCACGGCAGCCGAAATCCTCGACGACGAGGTGCGCGCGGTGCTCTGCCCCGACAAGATCACGACGGAGGAATGGCTCGACTGCCACCAAGTCGCACACGAGGCGGGACTGCGCTCGAACGTCACGATCATGTTCGGCTCGATCGAACATCCCCGCAGCTGGGCGCGCCACATCGTGCGCACTCGCGCTCTGCAGGAAGTCACGGGCGGCTTCACCGAGTTCGTCGGCCTGCCGTTCGTGCACATGGCCTCACCGATCTACCTGCAGCGCAAGTCGCGGCGCGGGCCGACGTTCCGCGAGACGGTGCTCATGCACGCGATCGCCCGAATCGCCTATCGCGGGCTGATCGACAACGTGCAGGTGTCGTGGACCAAGATCGGTGCCGAGGGCGCCCGTCAGTTGTTGCGTGCGGGTTGCAACGACCTCGGTGGGACGCTGATGGACGAAAACATCTCACGGGCAGCCGGTGCGAGCCACGGCCAGAAGATGACCGAGGAGTCATTCGCGTCGATCGTCGAGCCGCTCGGTCTCACCCTGCAGCAACGAACGACGACGTATGGTCGCCCCGATCGCCACGCCGCCGTGGCGGGCAACTAACGCACCGCGTCGCGCGTCGCGGCGATGTCGACGGCCAGCTGGGCCTTCAACGCATCGAGACCCTCGAACTTGCGCTCACTGCGCAGGAACTTCACGAACGAGACGCGCACGTGGCGGTCATAGAGGTCCCCGCTGAAGTCCAACAGGTGGACCTCGAGGAGCGAATGGTCCGCATGGTCGACGAAGGTCGGTCGCCGACCGATGTTGATCGCACAGGAGTGCACGCTCCCGTCGTCGAGCGTCACGCGACCTGCATAGACACCGTCGGCGGGCATGCAGTAGATCCCCGACACCTCGACGTTGGCCGTCGGGAAACCGATCGTGCGACCGCGTTCGTCACCGTGGACCACGACGCCACGAATCTCGAAGTCTCGACCCAAGAGACGACACGCCACCTCCACCTGACCCCCCGCGAGAGCGCGGCGGATCGCCGTCGAGCTCACCGGTTCGGCCACGCCGTCGGGTCGCGCGATCAACTCGAGCGGGGCGACCGTGAAGTCGTGAGCGGCGCCGACCTCGCGCAACAGCGCGACGTTTCCTGAACGCTTGTGGCCGAAGTGGAAGTCCTCCCCCACGACGACCTCCTTGGCACGCAAGTCACCGACGAGCGCGCGCTCGACGAAGGCCGTCGGAGACTCGAGCGAGCGCTCCTCGTCGAAGCGCACCACATAGACGGCGTCGATGCCGGTGTCGGCGAGCAGTTCCAGCTTCTGCTCGAGGCTGGTCAACAGCTTCGGCGCGGACTCGGGACGCACGACGGAGGCCGGGTGACGGTCGAAGGTGACGACCACGCTGCGACAGCCGAGCGCCCGTGCGCGCTCGCGCACGTGGGCGATCACCGCACGGTGTCCGCTGTGCACGCCGTCGTAGGCACCGATCGTCACCACGCTGCGACGAGCGTCGTTGTCGGGAGTGCCGAGTGGCGCGTCACCGATGATCTGCACGGCGCCTCACGCTATCGGTTCGGCAAACACCACGCCCGGCTTGGCGACGTCGCCACCGTGTTCGTACACCGCGACGAGCGCACCATCTGCGCTCGTCACCGCCCACGGGCCCTCGCCTTCGAACAACGGCAGGCTCCTACCGTGGCGGATCGCAGTGATTGCATCGTCATCGACGACGACGCGCGTCATCATGCGCAGCGCCTCGATCGGTGGCAGCAGTGTGGCGCTCTCGAGTGGCTGTGCGTCGGAAAGGTCGTAGGGGCCGACGCTGGTGCGGCGCAGTGTGCGCAAGTGTGCCCCGCCACCGAGCGCTGTGCCGAGATCGGCGGCCAACGTGCGCACGTAGGTTCCCGACGAGCACGAGACGTCGATGGAAAACACGTGCGACTCGGCTGTCTCGGCGACAGTGAGCGAATGGATCGTCACGGGTCGTGCCTCGCGCTCGACTTCGATCCCCTCGCGGGCGAGTTCGTGCAACCGGCGGCCGCCGACCTTGAGCGCCGACACCATGGGCGGCACCTGCAAGATTTCACCGGTCAGCGTGCGTGCGGCGGCCTCGACGTCGGCGAGCGTCACCCCCGACATGTCGAAGGTCTGCGTCACCTCGCCAGAGTCGTCCAAGGTCGTCGTCGTCGAACCGAGCACCACTTCCCCGACGTAGGACTTGGAGACACCGAGGAGATAGGACAGCACGCGCGTGACGTAGCCGACGCCGACGAGCAACACTCCCGTCGCATCCGGGTCGAGAGTTCCCGCATGACCGACTCGTTTCTCACCGAGACGTTTGCGTAGGGTCGCGACGACGTCGTGGCTCGTCATCCCCGCGGGCTTGTCGACGACGAGGAATCCGTTGACGGTCGGCGGTCGACGCTTGGCCATGCCGGGGCGACCTACTGCTCGTCGTCGTGGCGGCGAGTGTGCATCGGGTCGTTGCGCAGCACCTCGTCGATGCGCTCTGCGGCGCGGATCGCGTCGTCGGGTCGGAACTCGAGGATCGGCGTGCGCCGAGCCTTGATCTGCGTCGCGATCGCCGATTGCAGGCGCTTGCGGTGCTCCTGGAGCACCTCGACGATTCCCGCGTCGCCCTCGGCACCTTGGAGCGAGTCGAAATAGACGATGCCGCGGTTCATCTCGGAGTCGACGTCGATCGAGGTGATCGTGACGAACTCGAGTCTCTCGTCGTCGATGCGCACGAGCTCCTCGGCGACGACGTGACGGACGGTTTCACTGATGCGGGCCGCGCGCGGGTAACTGTGCTTGCGGCTGTTCGAGGAGCGCCCGGAGGACCGAGAGTTGCGCTTCACCATGTCGTGTCCGAATCGTTCGAGGCTTCACCGTTGAATCACGGTCTGGCCCATCTACGATACGGAGGCTATGTCGGCGAAGCGCGCAACGGCCCCGATCGAGGGCAACGGCCCCGATTCCAAGGTCCCGACGTTCCGTTACACCGCGACGCTGGCGAACCAGATCGAGTCCAAGTGGCAGGACACCTGGGAGGCCCTCGGCACCTTCGAGGCACCGAACCCGGCCGGTCCGCTCGCCGAGCCGGACAAGGTCGCCGGCCGCGAGAAGCTCTTCGTACTCGACATGTTCCCCTATCCCTCGGGTGCGGGTCTGCACGTCGGACACCCCCTCGGCTACATCGCCACCGACGTCTTCGCTCGCTACAAGCGCATGTCGGGCTTCAACGTCCTGCACGCCCTCGGTTATGACAGCTTCGGCCTGCCCGCCGAGCAGCACGCGATCGTGACCGGCATCCATCCGCGCATCAACACCGAGTCGAACATCGCCAACATGCGCCGCCAGTTGCGCCGACTCGGCCTCGGCCACGACGCGCGCCGCAGCGTGAGCACGACCGACGAAGAGTTCTACAAGTGGACCCAGTGGATCTTCCTGCAGATCTTCAACTCCTGGTACGACGCAGACGCGCGCAAGGCGCGACCGATCGCCGAGCTGGTGGCCGAGTTCGAGTCCGGTGCGCGCGACACCGGACGCGGTGCATGGGCGTCGATGAGCCCCCTCGAGCGCCAAGAGACGATCAACGACCATCGACTCGTGTATCTCGCGGACGCGCCCGTCAACTGGTGTCCAGGACTCGGCACGATCCTCGCCAACGAAGAGGTGACCGCGGACGGCCGCAGCGACATCGGCAACTATCCGGTGTTCAAGCGCAACATGCGCCAGTGGACGA
>CAYSRZ010000098.1:0-4014 GCA_964433615.1 uncultured Acidimicrobium sp.
GCCAGCCACATCCACCGCGTGCAGCAGATCGCCGAGGCGGCAGTCGATGCGGGCAGGGTGGTGGCAACGCTCGGCCGCTCGATGATCAACAACGTGCGCATGGCGCGCGACCTCGGACTGATCAGGCTGCCCGACAAGTGCTTCGTCGACATCGAAGACATCGACGACTATCCACCGGAGAAGGTCTGCGTCATCTCGACGGGATCGCAAGGCGAGCCGATGGCGGCACTGTCGCTCTTGGCCCGCGGGGACTCCAAGTTCGTCAAGGTCGGCCCGCACGACACGGTGATCTTTTCCAGCCACGCCATTCCCGGAAACGAATCCAACGTCAATCGGGTGATCGACGGACTGTTGCGCGCCGGTGCGGACGTCGTGCATTCGGGTATCGCCGACGTGCATGCCACGGGTCACGCCCAGGCCGAGGACTTGAAGATGTACCTGTCGATCACCGAACCGGAGTGGTTCGTGCCGATCCACGGCGAATACCACCACATGGTGGCCAACGCCCGACACGCACGTTCGATGGGCGTGCCGGAGTCGCGCGTCGTGTTGTGCGAGGACGGCGACGTGATCACGATCACCGACGACGGCATCGAGCGCACCGGTCGCGTGCCCGCCGGCATGTTGTACGTCGACGGAATCGTCGGCGACGTCGGCCAGGGCGTGTTGCGCGATCGCCGCGTGCTCGCCGAAGAGGGCGTGGTCGTGGTCGTCGTCACCGTCGACGTGGCCGCGGCCAAGGTGCTCGTCGGACCCGAGATCATCACCCGCGGCTGGGTCTATGCACCCGAGGCCGAGGACTTGATCGAAGAGGGGTGTGAGGCGGTCGCCACCGCCGTCGAGCGCGCGCTCGCCAACGGCACACGCGACGTGGACGCACTCGAGAAAGAAGTTCGTCGCGCGGCGGGCAAGTTCGTCTCCGAGCGCACCAAGCGCCGGCCGATGATCGTGCCCGTCGTGATGGAGACCTGAGCGAGTCGTCAGTTCTTGGCGGAAAGGTCGACGACCTCGATCACGGACGACAAGTCGCTGAAGTCTTTCAGATTCTTCGTGTAGAGCGGAACGCCGAGCGCGACTGCGGTTGCTGCAATCAGCAGGTCATTCGAGCGCGGTCGGGTGCGTCGTTTGCCGCTCGACAGTGCAGCAGCAACGACGTGGCCGTAGGCGCGCACGCACGAGATGTCGAACGGCACGGGGTCGACCAGTGATTCAATTCGCTGCAGGACGTCCTGACGCCGTGCCCGCTCACGAGGATCCGACGTTGCGAGCGGTCCGGTCACGAGTTCGGTCATCGTGATGACGCTGATCGACAGTTCTCGCGGAAGGAGGCGAGGGTCGATGGAGTGCAGGTCGATGACGACCGATGTGTCAAGGAGGCCGACGTCTGCGATCATGCGTCGCCGAGTTCGATGTACGGGTCGGCGATCAAGTCGAGATCTCGGCGCAGGGCGTCGAAGTCGACGTAAGGTGCTCCTGCAAATGCGGCGAGCGCGACGTCACGGGAAACACTTCGACCCCGGTGGAGCGGTCGAAGTTCCGCGATCGTGCGTCCATTCGACGTAATGACGAAGGACTCGCCAGCTTCGACGCGTTTCATGATCGCTCCGCTGTCGTTGCGGAACTCGCGTTGGCTAATGACCTCGGCCATCCTGTTAGCGTAGCACACAGTGCTACAGCGCGGTCACTTACGGCTGAGCCCAGCATCGTGTGGGTGTGTGCGCAGTTCGGGGCGTAATGCCGTGAGATTTTCTGTCGTTGCCAGTCGCGTCATGCGCGACGCGATCCCCGAACTAGGACAGCTTGAGGAACAGTTTTTCGACCTCGTCGACCGAGTAGCCGGCCTTTGCCGACTTGCGTGGGTTCTCCATGCACGACGACAGACCCGCGGCGAGCAGCTTGAACCCCACTTGGTCGAGTGCCTTGGAGGCCGCAGCCAATTGCGTGACGATGTCGCGACAATCGCGATCCTCGTTCAGCATCGCCTGGAGTCCGCGCACCTGACCCTCGATCCTGCGCAGCCGCGTGTGAAGCTCGGCCTTTACGTCGGCGGAGAATTCCATGGTCACTTGCGGAGGCGGGAGAAGAACGACTTCTTCTCGCCGGTCGAGGACGAATGTCCCTGGCATCGCTGCGCGGGAGGGACGTGGCCGAGGACTTGCTCCACGTGGGCGCCGCATCCGGCCCAGGTTGGTTTCTTGCACTGGTTGCATTCGACTTGTCTGCACATACCCCCTAGGGTATCCTGAAGACATGGCCGAGTCAAACCTGATCTTCAAGCAGTACTACCTCGGGTGTCTGTCGCAGGCGAGCTATCTCGTCGCCGACGCAGCGTCCAAGCGTGCCGTCGTCGTCGATCCGTTGCGCGACGTCGAGCAGTACCTGGCCGATGCACGCGAGATGGGGCTCGACATCGTCGCCGTCATCGAGACCCACTTCCATGCCGACTTCCTCTCCGGACACCTCGAACTCGCTCGCGCCACGGGCGCCGAGATCGTCTACGGGGAGGTGGCCCGAGACCGCGTCGGATTTCCGATTCGCGCGATGGCCGACGGGGAGCACCTTCCACTCGGCTCGGTCGACCTCGAGGTGTTGTCGACTCCGGGACACACGCCCGAGTCGATCTGCATCGTCGTTCGTCCCCACGGACCCGCATCCGCGCCGTACGGCGTGCTGACCGGGGACACGCTCTTCATCGGCGACGTCGGACGACCCGACCTGCTCTCCAGCGTCGGTGTCACTGCCGACGACCTCGCACGCCAGTTGTATTCGTCGCTCCACGACAAGCTGTTGACGCTTCCCGACGCGACGAAGGTGTATCCCGCACACGGTGCCGGATCGGCCTGCGGCAAGAACCTCTCCTCGGAGACCGTGTCGACGATCGGTGAGCAGCGCCGCACGAACTACGCGCTCGCTCCGATGAGCGTCGAGCAGTTCGTCGAGGCGGTCACGCAAGGCCAGAGCGCCGCACCGATGTACTTCATGTTCGCCGCCAACCGCAATCGTGAGGCCCACGACCTGCTCGCCGACGACGTCAGCGTCGCAGCGTTGACGATGGAGGAGTTGTTGTCTCACCAGGCCGACGGGGCCGTCGTGGTGGACGCACGTGAGGCGGCCGAGTTCGCCCAGGGTCACGTACGCGGATCGGTGAACGTCGGGTTGAGCGGCCGTTTTGCCGAGTACGTCGGTCAGGTCGTCACGCCGGAGACTCCGATCGTGCTCGTCACCGAGACCGGCCACGAGCGCGAGGCCAAGGTCAGGCTCGCGCGCATCGGTTTCGACAACGTCGTCGGCGCACTGGAGTCCCCGCTGTCGAGTTTTCTGCGTCGACAGGACGTGATCGAGCAGAGTTCTCGGCTCACCTTCGACTCCTTCGCCGAACGCATCGCCTCGGTTCGTGACCTCGTCACGATCGACGTGCGCAATGTCGGGGAGGTCGAGCTTGGAACGGTTCCAGGCTCGCGCAACGTGCCGGTGGCCCAGCTGTATTCACGCATGGGCGAATTGGATCGCAGCGCGCCGACCGTCGTGTTCTGTGCCGGCGGATATCGCTCGATGATCGCCTCCAGCCTGCTTCGTGCCAACGGGTTCACCGACGTCTCCGACGTGATCGGGGGATACGGGGCATGGGCGGACGCGAACCTGCCCGCGACGCTGCCGGCGATCTCGGTCGACGATCTGCGGACGAAGATCGACGACTACGTCGTGCTCGACGTGCGCGAAGACGACGAATGGGACCTCGGCCACGTCGAAGGTGCGGTGCACGTGTCGATGGCACAACTCCCAGAACGCATCGGTGAGATCGATCCGTCCGCACGGGTCGCGTGCATGTGTCGGTCGGGAAATCGCTCGGCCAAGGTGACCGCGTGGATGCTGTCGAGGGGCTTCGACGTGTGCAACGTGACGGGCGGGATGATCGCGTGGGAGTCCCGCGGATTTCCGGTCGCACTCGGCGCGCAGGCCTAGCACCACAGGGGGTATTCCCGATTCTGGGGTGACCCCGGGAGTACCGTTGGT
>CAYSRZ010000099.1:0-4013 GCA_964433615.1 uncultured Acidimicrobium sp.
ACGTCGAGCATCTCGAGGAACGACGCCTCGTCGCTGATCTCGTCGATCGTGTAGTTCTCGAAGTGTCCGGAGTCGTTCGGGCCCTTCTGGCGCCAGACCTTGAGCGTGAGGTTCTTCAGGTGGCTCACTTGTAACTCCTCGTCGCGAGATGTGCGTTTTCGAACACGAGTTCCTCGGTGTGGCGGGCGGGCTTCATTGCATCCCCCGTCCATTCCCATGCAGCGACGTGGCAGTAGTCCTGGTCGTTGCGCTGTGCCTCGCCGTCCGGGGTCTGATATTCGGATCGGAAGTGTGCGCCACAGCTCTCCTCGCGGGTGAGTGCGTCCTGGCACATCTGCATGCCGAGCTGGAAGAAGTCGTCCACGCGGCCGGCCTTCTCGAGCGTCTGGTTCGTCGACTCGCCGTCGCCCGTGACGCGCAGGTCGGTCTTGAACTCCTGGTAGAGCGCGGGCAGGTCGGAGATCGCCTTCTGCAGACCTTCCTTCGTGCGCTCCATGCCGCAGTAGTCCCAGATGATCTTGCCGAGTTCTCGATGGAACCAGTCCGGCGAGCGCTTGCCCTTCGTCGAGAGATATCCGGAGAAGCGGGCCTTCGCCTCGTTCTCGGCCTCCTTGAACGCCGGGTGGTCGGTGGTCGGGATCGACTTGTTGAGCAACGGCGCGAGGCCGTTGCTGATCGTGTACGGCAAGACGAAATAACCGTCCGCGAGTCCCTGCATCAGCGCAGATGCACCGAGTCGGTTCGCGCCGTGGTCGGAGAAGTTCGCCTCGCCCGCCGCGTACAGACCGGGGATCGTCGTCTGCAGTTCGTAGTCGACCCACACGCCACCCATCGTGTAGTGCGTCGCGGGGTAGATGCGCATCGGCGTCTTGTACGGATCTTCACCCGCGATCCGCTCGTACATCTCGAAGAGGTTTCCGTATCGCTCTTCCACCACGTCGCGACCGAGGCGATCGATCGCCGCCGAGAAGTCGAGGTTGACGCCGTTCTTCAACGGACCCACTCCATGCCCCTTGTCGACCAGTCGCTTGGCTGCACGCGACGAGATGTCGCGCGGGGCGAGGTTGCCATAGGACGGATAGAGACGCTCGAGGTAGTAGTCGCGCTCGTCCTCGGGGATCTGGTGTGCAGGACGCGAGTCACCCGCCGTCTTCGGCACCCAGACGCGGCCGTCGTTGCGCAACGACTCGCTCATCAGCGTGAGCTTGGACTGGAATTCGTCGCTCTGCGGAATGCACGTCGGGTGGATCTGCGTGAAGCACGGGTTCGCAAACAGTGCTCCTCGGCGATGTGCGCGCCAGGTGGCGGTGACGTTGCAGTTCATCGCGTTCGTCGAGAGGAAGAACACGTTGCCGTAACCACCGGTGGCGAGCACGACAGCGTGCGCCGCGTGCGACTGGATCTCGCCGGTCAACAGGTCGCGCACCACGATGCCGGCGCACCGACCATCCACGGTGACGACGTCGATCAACTCGGTGCGATTGAACAGTCGCACTCCGCCGAGACCGATCTGGCGGGCGAGCTGCTGGTATGCGCCGAGCAGGAGCTGCTGGCCGGTCTGGCCGCGCGCGTAGAACGTGCGCGACACCTGCGCGCCGCCGAACGAGCGGTTGTCGAGCAGGCCGCCGTATTCACGTGCGAACGGCACGCCTTGGGCGACCATCTGGTCGATGATGTTCACCGACACCTGGGCGAGGCGATGCACGTTGGCCTCACGTGAGCGGAAGTCGCCGCCCTTGATCGTGTCCATGAACAAGCGGTTCACGGAGTCGCCGTCACCCTGGTAGTTCTTCGCTGCGTTGATGCCACCCTGTGCGGCGA
Source organism: uncultured Acidimicrobium sp. (assembly GCA_964433615.1). Taxonomy (GTDB): domain Bacteria; phylum Actinomycetota; class Acidimicrobiia; order Acidimicrobiales; family Ilumatobacteraceae; genus UBA3006. The sequence continues at coordinate 1,822 of CAYSRZ010000099.1, forward strand.
TCGAGTGCGCGCGACGCGGCGAGTCGTGGAACGTGAAGGCATCGACTTGGTAGCCGAGCTCGGCGAGCGTGGCGGCCGCCGACGCGCCGGCGAGACCGGTGCCGACGACGATGACCTTGAACTTGCGCTTGTTGTTCGGGTTCACCAACTTGGCGTTCGCCTTGTAGGTGTCCCACTTGTCTGCGAGCGGTCCCGCTGGAATCTTGGCGTCGAATGCAACCATGTCGTCCTCCTAGCCCACGATCCCGGCGAGCACTGCCACAGGGAACGAGACGTTGCCAACCACGACGACGGTGGCGATGCCGACGGCGAATCCGCGGCGCCACGCGTTGAAGCGCGGGTTGTTCCAACCGAGTGACTGGAAGAAGCTCCACGCTCCGTGGAACAAGTGGATGCCGAGCAAGATGTTGGCGACGATGTAGAACGCCGCGACGACGGGGCGATCCAAGCTGCGCACCACGTTGTTGTAGACCTCGCCACGCACGAACTCGCCGTCGGTGCCGACCGCATTCACCGTGCCGAAGGTGAGGTCGAGCAGGTGCCAGACGAGGTATGCGAGCACGATGATCCCCGTCCAGCGCATCGTGCGGCTGGCGAAGTTGGCCACCTGATAGTCACGTGGCCCCTGGTACTTCACCGCACGGGCGTGACGATTCAGCCTCGTCAGTGACCACGCAGCGTGCAGGTGACCGAGCAACATGGCGATCAGACCGCCACGCAGGATCCACAACACCACGCCCTTCGGTGCGATCGGATAGAGCAATTCCTTCAAGAACTCGGCGTAGTGATCGAGGTCAGCCTGCCCGTAGTACATCTTCAGGTTGCCGATCATGTGGAACACGACGAACCCGATCATCCCGAGACCGGTCACCGCCATCACGTACTTCTTGCCGACGGCGGTCGAATAGAGGTCCACGAAGAACGGTCGTCGGCGACGGGAAGCGGTCGCCGTTGCGGTCACCGGTCCGCGCTGCATCCCGGTCGAGCTGAGCGTTGAATTCATAAGGTGTAATTCACGCTAGTTCTGGTCCCTTGGCCGCCTCTAACCCGCGGGTCACTTCGGTCGATCCGCCGTGGCGTGAACCTCGTCTCAGCACCCCCTGGCCACGCCTCGGCGCCATGCCCACCCATGGGGCATTTCGCTCGGGGACCCGCCGATTCTCTACACTTTCCACGACACCAAACAAGGGGTTGCCACTGGCGCGCCCCGAGAGACCATCGGAGAAATCACACGTGACGTCACTACTCGCAGCAGAAGGCGGCTGGCAAAGCTTCACCCTGAAGGGCGGTGAGTGGGCGATCCTCGGACTTTCTGGTGCGGCCGCCATCCTCGCCCTCCTCGTCGGCTGGATGCTCGTCGTCCAGGTCTTGAAGCAGGACCAGGGCACCCCCCGCATGCAGGAAATTGCGCGGGCCATCCAAGAAGGCGCATGGGCCTACCTGAAGCGCCAGTTCAAGACGATCGGCTGGATCCTCATCCCGGTCGGCGCCATCGTGTTCTTCACCTCGGTGGCCATCGAAAAGCCCGGTGACGTCGAGGCGCTCTCCTTCGTCGAATCCGGTGTCTACCGCACGATCGCCTTCGTGCTCGGTTGCGTCGCCTCCGGTCTCACCGGTTACATCGGCATGACGCTCGCCACGCGCGGAAACGTGCGCACGGCGGCAGCCGCTCGCCAGGGTTCGATGAAGCGTGCGCTCGAAGTCGCGTTCCGCACCGGTGGTGTCGCCGGCATGTTCACCGTCGGACTTGGTCTCCTCGGTGCGACTGCGATCATCGCGATCTTCCAGAACACCTCGTCGGCGATGCTTGTCGGCTTCGGATTCGGTGGTTCGCTGCTCGCGCTCTTCTTGCGCGTCGGTGGTGGCATCTTCACCAAGGCCGCAGACGTCGGTGCCGACCTGGTCGGCAAGGTCGAAGCTGGCATTCCAGAGGACGACCCGCGCAACCCGGCGACGATCGCCGACAACGTGGGCGACAACGTCGGTGACTGCGCCGGCATGGCCGCCGACTTGTTCGAAAGCTACGAGGTCACCCTCGTCGCCTCGATCATCCTCGGTGTCGCTGCGTTCTCCTCGATCGGATTGAACCCGGCCCTCGGTCTCGTGTTCCCGCTCGCTGCTCGCGCAGTCGGCGTGCTCGCCTCCATCGCCGGCGTGTTCGCCGTGCGTGCCAAGGACGGCGAGACGAACGC
>CAYSRZ010000100.1:0-3988 GCA_964433615.1 uncultured Acidimicrobium sp.
AGCGCTTTTCCATTCAGGCAACCCTAGTGGTTGGTCCTGCGAATGCTTCTGTCCAGCGCCCTACGATGAGTGCGCACATGTCGGGCCTCGTCCGTTCCAACCTCGTCGTCGCCGCAGGTACGACGGTGTCCCGCGTGACGGGACTGATCCGCCTCGTGGTGTTCGGCATCGTCGTCGGACAGACCGCGCTCGCCGATGCGTTCGACCTCGCCAACAACGTGCCGAACGCGATCTATGAGTTGCTGCTCGGTGGCGTGCTCGCAGCGAGCCTCGTGCCACTCTTCGGGGAATTGCTCGACGGTGACCGCGACGACGACGGCATCGCCTCCGTCTGGACGGTGTCGATCGTCGGACTCGTCGCCATCACCACCCTTGCGTGGCTGTGCTCTCCACAGATCTTCCACGTGCTGTCGATCTCCCCCGCCGCGGGCGTGGACGTCGACACGTACCGCGCCGCAGGCACCGCCCTCACCCGCATCTTCGTGGTGCAGATCTTCTTCTACGGCCTGAGCGCGCTCTCCTCTGCACTGCTCAACGCACAGCGCCGATTCTTCGCCGCAGCGTGGTCACCCGCACTTGCCAACCTCGTCGCGATCGCCTCGTTTGCGATCCTCGCCGCCGACTTTGACGGCGCGCGACCGGGCATCGACGACGTGCTCGACTCGCCAGCGACGAGATACACACTCGGGCTCGGCACCACGCTCGGCATCGCAGCGATGGCCCTCGTTCAGCTTGCAGTCGTCGGCCGCGCGGTGCGACTGCGATCACTCACTCGTGCAGTTGCCCACCCGGCCGTGCGCAAGCTCGCGACGTTGTCCACGTGGTCGATCGGCTACGTGGTGGCGAACCAGGTCGCACTCGTCGTCGTGAAGAACCTCGCCGATCCGGGCAGCGGTTGGGTCGACGCATACGCCAAGGCCTACGTGCTGCTGCAACTTCCCCACGGACTCCTCGCCGTATCGATCGCCACGACGTTCGTGCCGGACCTCGCCGCGGCCGTACGCCGAGGTGCTCATGACTTCGTCGAGCTCGCGGCGCGAGGCATCCGCCTCACCGCACTCGTCACCTTCCCGGCCGCCGTCGGCATCTTCGTGCTCGCCGAGCCACTCGTCGGGGTGATCTTTGCGCACGGCAACTTCGATGCCACCGCGGCCGACACGACCGCTGGCGTCGTGCGCGCGATGTCGCTTGGCCTCGGAGGTTTCTCGGTGTACCTCTTCGTCCTGCGTTGCTTCTACGCCCACAACGACACCCGCACGCCGTTCATCATCAACGCTGGCGAGAACGCCCTGAACGTCGTGCTTGCCATCGTCTTGGTCGACCGCTACGAGGTCGCGGGCCTCGGTCTCGCCTTCGCCGTCGCCTATGGCGCATCAGCCGTCGTCGCCATCGGCGTCCTCGACGCCAAGTACGACGTGAAGCTGACGACGATTGCACGCGACATCGTCACGATGGCCGCAGGCTCGGCCGCCATGGGCATGATCGTGTGGCTTGCGACCGAGCAGATCGGGTCCAACGTCGGAACTGGTGCCGCCGCAAAGGTCGGCCTCGGCGTTGTCGTCGGCGTTGGCGCCTATGGCGTCTTTGCCGTGACCTGCGTGCGCGAGGTGCGTGACTACTTGTCGTCGAGGACGACGAGGTCGTCGCGATGAATCAACTCGGCGACCACACCCTCGGGTAGGTCGGCACTCTGGCGACCCGCCGCGGCAGATGCCTGCAACGCATCCACTGACACCATCCCGCGGGCAAAGACCACACCGTCACCACCGACGACGTCCACCGTGTCACCGACGACGAACTCCCCTCGAACCTCGACGACCCCGGCGTGCAGCAGCGAGGTGTTTCGTCGCGTGAGCGCCTGGCGTGCACCATCGTCGACGACGACGGTGCCGGCGACGTGTGCAGCGAAGGCGATCCACAACTTGCGGGCCGACAGCTCACGACTGCGCGGCAGGAACTGCGTTCCCGCGCCCTTCGTGCGCGCAAGCGCATCGGCGAGCACGTTGTCACGTCGCGCATCTGCGATCACCGCGCGCACGCCCGACCATGACGCGATTCGTGCGGCTGCGAGCTTGGACGCCATGCCGCCGCTACCGCGGTTGGTCCCCGACTCCCCCGCACGAACGGACAACAGCGGATCATCCGCCGCGACCTCCTCGACGAACTGGGCCGTCGAGTCCTGTGACGGGTCCGCGGTGTAGAGCCCGGCGATGTCGGTGAGCAACACGAGCACGTCGGCGCCCATGCTGTGGGCGACGAGTGCGGCGATGCGGTCGTTGTCCCCGAAGCGAATCTCGTCGCTGGCGATCGCGTCGTTTTCGTTGATGATCGGAACGCAGCCCAACTCGATCAGCCGCGTCATGGTCTGGCGCGCGTGCAAGTACTGGGTACGGTCGATGAAGTCGTTCGGTACGAGCAACACCTGCGCGCCGACGAGCCCGTGGCGAGCGAGATGGGCGTTGTAGGCGTTCATCAACTGGCTCTGGCCGACGGCTGCGAGCGCTTGCAAGGTCAGCGTGTCGGCTGGGCGCTCCGTCATGCCGAGCGCGGCGACGCCCCCGGCGACGGCGCCACTCGTGACGACGAGGACGTCGTGACCCGCACGACGCAACTCGGCGACCTGGTCGCACAGCGTGGCGATCGCCTCCTGGCGGATCGCTCCGCGGTCGTCGGTCACCGACGACGTTCCGATCTTGACGACGAGTCTCATGTCCTCACGACTCCGGCGTGTAGTCGAAACTGAAGGTGCCGATGTGCACGACGCAACCGTCCGTCGCACCGGCACGTGCGAGGAGTCGCGGAATTCCGAGCGTCTTCAGGCGCTCGTCGATGTAGTTCAACGCATCAGGGGTCGTCACGTCGCTCAACGCGACCGCGCGCTCGACGTCGCGTCCGGAGAGCCGGAACTCCGACTCGCCAACCTTGTCGATCGTCGTGCCTTCGGGAACTGGCCGGATCGTGACAGCGGCCTGACGCGGTGGTTCTGCACCACGCGCCTCGCGCACCAACACCGCGAGTCGTCCCAGCACCGAACGCACCCCAGAACCTGTGACGGCGGAGATCGCATCTCCACCCCACGCCTCGATGGACTCCTTGGTCGCCGCGTCGGTCTTCGTGCCGATCACGAGTCGCGGACGCTCGAGCAGGTCGGGCCGATACTGACCGAGTTCGTGCAACAGGATCTTTTCCTGTTCGTGCGGGTCCATCCCGTCCATCGGCGCGAGGTCGATCAACAGGCACAACACGCGTGCGCGCTCGATGTGGCGGAGGAACTGGTGACCGAGTCCGCGGCCCTCGCTCGCTCCTTCGATGATCCCTGGGATGTCGGCGATGACGAACTCGGTGGACTCGTCCAGGCGCACGACACCGAGGTGCGGCTCGAGGGTGGTGAAGGGATAGTTCGCGATCTTCGGCTTGGCCGCCGACACGACGCTGATGAAGGTGCTCTTGCCCGCATTCGGGAAACCGACGAGTGCGACGTCTGCCATCAACTTGAGCTCCAACGTGAGCCAACGTTCCTTGCCGTGCTCGCCCTGTTCGGCGAACTTGGGTGCGCGTCGACGATTCGACAAGAAGCGTGCATTGCCTCGTCCACCTTGCCCTCCGCGCGCAGCCTGGAATCGGGTCCCGTGGGTCGACAGGTCGGCGAGCACCTCTCCCGTGTACATGTCACGCACGACGGTGCCCTCGGGCACTTTGACGACCATGTCCTCGCCCCGGCGCCCGTGGAGGTCCTTGCCCATTCCGTGTACGCCGTCACCTGCGCGACGGTGCGGATGGTCGCGGAACGCGAGCAACGAGGCGACGTTGTGGTCCGCCTCCAACCAGATCGACCCTCCGTCGCCACCGTCGCCACCATTCGGCCCACCAAAGGCGACGGGACCCTCGCGACGGAAACTCACGCAGCCGGCACCGCCGTCGCCACCGCGAACGTTCAGTTGGGCCTCGTCGACGAAAGCACTCATAGGGGGTTTCCATGCTACGGCTG
>CAYSRZ010000101.1:0-3978 GCA_964433615.1 uncultured Acidimicrobium sp.
GTCACGGATGCTCTCGACGCCGTTGTTGCTCGCGGCGTCCAACTCCAACACGTCGTAGCTGTTGCCGCTGTCGATCGAGGCACACGAGTTGCAGATCCCACACGGCTCGCCGTCCTCGGGGGCCTCGCAGTTGAGCACCTTGGCGAGGATGCGAGCGGTCGACGTCTTGCCCGTTCCCCGGGGCCCGGAGAAGAGGTAGGCCTGGCCCTCGCGATGGGCGACGACGGCGTTGCGCAACGCCCGAACGACGTGGTCCTGACCCTTCAGTTCGTCGAAGCGACGAGGGCGGTAGCGGCGATAGAGGGATTGGACGGCCATCGCCAGCGAGCCTACCTATGCGGTGCCACGCGGGTCGGACGAGGCACACCCACACCACTATTCGGTACCGTTGAGAACCGATCATGTCGCTCGCCGTCCGTCCAACTTCTCGCCGCTCGAGCCGCGCCATGGCATGGTCGGCCGTCCTGTTCGTCGCGCTTGGTCTGCTCGCCACGGGTCGCGTCGCGGACGCTTCGGGGGCCCCGGGCACGAACATCGTCGTGTCCTCCAACCCGCCCCCAGGTGGCGTGATCGACATCAACCCGACGGCGATCCAACTCGTGTTCCGCGACGACGTGAAGGCCGACCAGGGCAAGGTCGTCATCGAGATGACGTGTGCCGACCAACCGATCGGCTTCGCCGAACCCCAGATCGCCGCCGATGCCCGAACGGTGTCCGCCGCGCTCATCGACATCCCGCCTGCGGGCATCTGCACGGTCAGCTGGTCGTTGCCCGACCGCAGCATCGGCTCGTTCCAGTTCACCCTCACGGCAACCACCGAGACGAGCATCTCGAGCGGTGGTGGCGAGGAAACGCCGACCGAAACCACCGTCGCCATCATCGGTGAGGTCGTGCCCGAGCGGACGGGCTCCGGACCCCGCGTCGGAGGCCTCATCGGACTGCTGCGCATCGTGCACTACCTCGCGATCAGCGCGATCTTCGGCGGGCTCATCGTGGTGCTCCTCATCTGGCCCGAGGGAACCGAATATGGACTCAGCCTGCGCTACTTCCGACTCGTCTGGCTGGTGGCTTTCGTTTCCACCTATTTCATCGTTGCGCTGACGGCGATGCGCAGCGCCGATGACGGATTTGGCACCGCGCTCAACCCATTCTCCTGGTTCGGCTCCCTCGACGGACTCGACGGACTGATGTTGGCGATCCGCTTGCTCTTCGTCATCGCCGCGGGCTGGGTCGTCATCAACCCCGACCGCATCGTCGACCCTGCCACGCAGGTTCCCGCGCTCGGCATCGTCACGATCATGATGGCCACGCTCGGACTCTCCCGCCTCGGCCAGGACGTCTCGTTCCTCACCTTCGTCTTCGGCGTCCCGCACGCACTCGCCGTGGGCGTGTGGATCGGTGGACTCGCACTGCTGTTCTCCGTCACCCTCGCCGGACCAGGCGACGAAGACCTCGTCGAGGCAGTGCTCGGCTTTGCGCGTCAGTCGACGACGCTCATGGGGGTCGCGGTCGCCACCGGAGTCATGCAGATGTACGTGTTGGACGGCTTCGCACTCTTCACTTCGGGTCACGGACGACTGAACATCCTCACCATCCTCGTCACCGCGGCCATGATCTGGATCGCACTCATGGTGAAGACCTTCGCCCAGTCGCGACTGCGCAACGAAGATGGACTCTCGGGGAAGATGGCCTGGAGGTTGCGCCGCGCGGTGCGCGTCGAACTGATCGCCGGCATCGTCGTGTTCGGCATCACCGCATGGGCGGTGCCGATGAACCCACCGCAGGCCAAGGCCGAGTCGACTCGACCCGCGGTCAACTACGCATTCCGACAGGAGCTGGAGAACGATCGCTTCAAGGTGGTGTTGTCGATCACGCCGGTCGAGACCGGCATCAACGCGATGCGCATCGAGTTGCTGAAGCCGAGCCGCATCTCGGACTTCACCGTCAACCTCATCCCGCAAGAGGTCGGCTACGAAGGCATCGCGATCAAGCCGGGCCTCAAACGGCCCGGTGCGGTGATCATCGCCGGCGACGGACTGTTCATGCTCAAGGCGCCGGGCGTCTGGTCGATCGAGGTCACCGGCGCCACGACGACGGGTGAGTTGGTCCCGCTCGCCACCACGATCAACGTCGCCCAGGGCCAGTCGCCCGAGACGACGGTCGCGCCCACCACCACCGTCGGGGGCTGAAACGACCCTGCCGACTAGCGTCTAGTCGGTGAGCGAGAACACGATGGACGCCAAACTGCGCGACCTGGAAGCGCGCAAGGAACAGGCGCTCCATGCCGGCAGCCCCCGCTCGGTCGAGCGCCAGCACGAAAAGGGCAAGTTGCTCGCCCGCGAGCGCATCGACGCCCTGCTCGATCCGGGTTCGTTCCACGAACTCGACCTGCTCGCCCGACACCGCGCGCACGCCGCCGGCCTCGAGGAGCGCCCGTACACCGACGGCGTGATCACCGGTTGGGGCACGATCGACGGCCGCAAGGTGTTCGTGTTCAGCCAGGACTTCACCGTCTTCGGCGGTGCCCTCGGCGAGGTCTTCGCCGAAAAGATCCACAAACTGATGGACTTGGCGCTCAAGGTCGGCGCCCCGGTCATCGGACTGAACGATGGCGCAGGAGCACGCATCCAAGAGGGCGTCGTCTCGCTCGCCAGTTACGGCGGCATCTTCCATCGCAACGTGCAGGCATCGGGCGTCATCCCGCAGATCTCGGTGATCCTGGGACCATGCGCCGGTGGCGCCGTGTACTCACCGGCGATGACCGACTTCATCTTCATGGTCCGCGAAACCAGCCACATGTTCATCACCGGCCCGGATGTCGTGAAGACCGTGACCGGCGAGGACGTGACGCTCGAGGAACTGGGCGGCGCGATGAGCCACGCCTCCAAGAGCGGTGTCGCCACCTTCGTCAGCCAAGACGAGCACGCCTGCCTGCAAGACGTGCGCTATCTGTTGAGCTTCCTCCCGCAGAACAACCTCACCGATCCACCTCCCAGCGAGTCGACCGACGACCCGACACGGCTCTGCGAATCGTTGCGCAGCATCCTGCCCGCATCGGCCAACCAGCCCTATGACATGAAGAAGGTCGTCGCCGAGATCGTGGACGACGGTGAGTTCTTCGAGTACTTCCCGCACTGGGCCAAGAGCATCATCTGTGGTTTCTCTCGACTGAACGGCCAGACCGTCGGCATCGTCGGCAACCAGCCGATGGTGCTCGCCGGCGTGCTCGACATCGAGTCGAGCGAGAAGGCCGCGCGCTTCGTGCGCACCTGCGACGCGTTCAACATCCCGATCGTCACCTTCGTCGACGTCCCCGGGTTCTTGCCCGGAGTCGACCAGGAATACGGCGGCATCATCCGCCACGGCGCGAAGCTGCTGTATGCCTACTGCGAGGCCACCGTCCCGCGCATCCAGGTGATCACCCGCAAGGCCTACGGCGGTGCCTACGTCGTCATGAACTCGAAGTCCATCGGCGCCGACCTTGCCTATGCCTGGCCGACCGCCGAGCTCGCCGTCATGGGGCCACAGGGGGCAGTCGAGATCGTCTATCGCCGCGAGCTCCAGCAGGCAGCCGATCCCGTCACTCGTCGCGCAGAGCTCGTCGCCGAGTACACCGAGAAGTATTCGAACCCCTATGCCGCAGCGGAACGCGGCTACGTCGACGACGTCATCGACCCGGCCGAGACGCGCGTGAAGCTGATCGCCGGTCTCGAATTGCTGAAGACCAAGCGCGAAGAGTTGCCGCAGCGCAAGCACGGCAACATGCCGCTCTAAGCACAGCCGTCATGCAGCACCGCATCACCCCGTCACCGACCGACGAAGAGGCCACCGCGATCGCTGCAGCCATCGAAGCGCTCTGGCCGAAGCCAACTGCGGCATCCGCGCCGGCCACGGTCGACACCACTTGGCGCTTCTCGGGCAGGTGGTGGGGTCACGCAGCCAACACCCGTCGCCCTCGCCCGACGCGCGTCTGACGCC
>CAYSRZ010000102.1:0-3955 GCA_964433615.1 uncultured Acidimicrobium sp.
TCGGCGAGTTCGAAACGTGGGAAGCGTCGCACGAATTCCTCGACTGCGATGCGCAGCTCGAGGCGCGCGAGGTTGGATCCGAGGCAGCGATGGATGCCGAGTCCGAACGCGAGGTGTCGATTGTGTTCACGATCGATGATCACCTTGTCCGCGTCCGGGAACACCTCCGGGTCGCGGTTGGCGGCCGGGAACGCGAGCAGCACGTTCTCCCCTGCCTTCACCGGACATCCACCGATCTCTGCGTCCTTGGAGATCATGCGGGCCATCGTCACCGGCGCATATGCGCGCAGCAGCTCCTCGATCGCCGTCGGCATCAACTCGGGTTCGGCGACGAGCCGCGCGAGGTCGCCTTCGTGCTGTGCGAGGTGCCAGATGGAACTACCGATCGAGCTCCACGTCGTGTCGATCCCGGCAACGAGCAGCAGGATGATCGTGCCGACGATGTGCTGGTTGGACAACGGCTGGTCGTAGATCCGAGCATTGAGCAAGAAGCCGATGAGGTCCTCGCGCGGGTTGGCGATGTGGTCCTCGACGTGCGCGAGCAAGTATGCGTCGAGCTTTTCGAATCCACCTTGGCGCTCGCCGAACTCGGCACCGATCTCCTCGAGCACGAGGTGCACGGTCTCGCGGAAGTAGTCGCTGTCCTCGACCGGAAGGCCCAACATGCGCGCGATGACGTAGACGGGAATGTGCTGGGCGTACTGCACGGCGGCGTCGACGACGTCGGCGTCGCCCATGCGGTCGAGCAACTCGTTGCACAACCTGCGCACCTCTGGCTCCCATTCGGCGATGACCTGCGGAGCAAATGCGGGCAGGAGCAGTCGGCGTGCGTCGGCGTGGAACGGCGGGTCGGAGGTGATCGGTGGCGCAGCCCCGATCGGTGCGAGGGACACCCACTCGTCGCGCGGCGGACGGTTTGCGAGTACGGCACCCTCGGAGGAGAAGTGGTCGGTGTCGCGGGCCACCGCGGCGACGTCGTCGTGGCGCACGGGCAGCCACGCGCCTCCGTATCGGTTGGTGTGGGCGACGGGACAGGTTCCGCGAAGTTCGTCCCAAATCTCGTGCGCGTTCTCGTTGTACGCGGGATCTGCGTGGTCCCAGTCGGTCGTCCAATCTTGGACCGGTTTCACGCGCGCCATGCATTCAGAGTACTCAGCGGTGGGGCAGACTTTCGGGTCGTGGCAGCACAGAAGACGTCGAAGGCGACCTACGTCGTGCTTCTTCCACCGTCCGAGGGCAAGGCCCCTGGTGGAGCACCACGCAGTTCGTGGAAGCCCGCTAGCGGGACATTCGGTCGCGCACTCGGTGACCGTCGCGAGGAGATCGCCGAACGACTCGCACGGGTGAAAGGTGGCGATGTGGCGCTGCTTGGCGTCAAGGGCGACCACCTCGCGCGGGCCATGGCGGCGAACCGCTCACTCGTCGGCGCCCCGACGCTTCCCGCATGGCAGCGCTACACCGGCGTGGTGTGGGACAACCTCGACATCGCCTCGCTGACATCGACACAACGTGTTCGTGCGATGACCAACGTGGTCGTCGTGTCGGGACTCCTCGGACTCGTGAGGGCCGACGACCCCGTCCCCGACTATCGATTGAAGATGGGTGCGCGACTCGCCCCCTTCGGCGTGCTGTCGCGCTGGTGGGCGCCGTCGGTGTCGGAAGCGCTCGTGTCGCACGCCGGATCACTGGTCGTCGTCGACCTGCTCCCCCAAGAACATCGTGCTGCACTCGACGACTCGTGCGACGACCTGAACGTCATCCGCGTCTCGCTCGAGGAAAGAAGTGGTAAAGCCGGAGGACACGACGCGAAGGCGGCCAAGGGCCGACTCGCCCGCCACCTCCTCGAGCGATGCTCGACGGGCGGACAACTGCGCGCGGCGCTGAAGGGTTTCCGTGACGAGCGCTTCGTCGTGCGACTCGACTGACTAGCGCAGTTTGGCGACGAAGAACTCGAGCACGGCGTCGATGCCCGACTCTTGTGGTTGCTCGGTGAGCACCGAGTGGTCGCTCTTGGCGCTCGACGGGAACTCGACGGCGACGAAGGCATCCCCGAGCGTCTTGCGCAACGTGTCGAAGCGCGTGCCGACGAGCTTGTCGCCCGTGTACCGCAGTCCGAGCACCTGACATCCCGCCTCGGCCCGACGCCGCACCTGGATCTCGTCGTCGGGTGACAGCCCGAGGTTTCCTGCGCGATCCTTGCCCATCGAAAATGGCAACGACGGTTGCGACAAGACCGGTGCCACCATCACGTCGTCGACCATCATCCCGAGGGCGAACCCGCCCGAAAAGCACATGCCGACCGCGCCGACACCCTTGCCACCGGCGCGACCGTGCAGGTCCTTGGCCAGCGCACGCAGCCACGCGACGACCGGCGACGTCTTGCCCATCGCCATCGTCGAGAACTCGCGCGACACGCAGATCTTGGCCATCGACGACGCGATGTAGCCGCCGCTCGGTGGTCGCCCGACCTCTCCGACGAGGAGCGGCATGACGACGGTGAAGCCACGCGCGACCACGCGTTCGGCGAACTCGGTCACCTTCGGAGTGATGCCGGGGATCTCGTGCACGACGATGACACCCGGTCCAGAGCCCTTCGTGTAGGTGGGATGCGTGATGCCGGCGGAGGTGAACGAACCGATCGTCCAACCGGGAAGCGGTGTGGTCATGCCACCACCGTAGTGAACCTCACGGACGGCCTCAGCGGGGCCGAGCGACTCCGACCACGCGCGACCAGGAGACCGCGCTCACCTTGACGACGTCGCCCGTGCGCGGCGCGTGCACCATCTGACCGCCACCGATGTACATGCCGACGTGGTGGATCGGGTATCCGGAGAAGATCAGGTCGCCCGGCTGGACGGCCGCGGTCGGAATCCTCGTCAGGCCCGCATATTGCGTGCGCGAGGTGCGGGGAATGCCCACGCCCGCAACGCCCCACGCCCACGACGTGAGACCGGAGCAGTCGAACGCGCTGCCCGGGGACTTCGCGCCGAAGCGATAGCGCACACCGAGCTGTGACAACGCGGCCTTGATCGCCGCTCCCGCCTGCGACGACGGAGCGACGATGTTCGTGTACTTCTTCGACTTGAACGACTCTGCCTCGCGCTGTGCAAGTTCGAGAGCGGCCTGCTCACGACGCTGACGTTCACTTCGCAGCAGCGATCCGAGTTCACGCTCGGCTGCCGCCTGTCGCGCCTCGTAGTCGGCGGCCAGAGCCTCGGCGGCGCTCAGACGACCCGCCGCATACTTGGCGAGATCCTGGGCCTTCTTGCGCTGCTTCTCGAGCGTCGCACGTTCCTTGGTCAGGTCGTCGATCAATCCCTGCAACGCATCCGTGTTGCCGGCGCCGGTGTTCAACGCCGACGACGTGAGGTACTTCTTGCGCACGCTGTCGGTGAGCGAACTCGTCGAACTCAAGATGCTGGAGAGCGAGTTGGAGATGCCACCACGGATCAACGAACGCAGCGCGACCTGCTGGAGCTCGGCCTGCATGGCTGCGAGTTCCTTTTCCTTCTGTGCGATGCGGGCTTCGGTCGCCTTGATCTCGACGTCGAGGTCTTCCATGTCGTTGACCGCGAGTGCATATGTCTCGCCCAACGCGTCGATTTGTTCTCCGATGCGGTCGAGTTCCTCGATGATCTCGTTCACCCGGCGCTGCTGGTCGCTCGAGCCACCCGTGCCCGGCAGGGGGCTGGCGGACGCCACGGGAGCCCCCACCGTCAAGGTGACGGCAAGGAGGGAGGCGACCAGGATGGGGGCGCGTCGTCGAAGTCGCCGAACGGCGAGACGAAACATGATTCCCTCAGCCTACCGATTATGACGATTTGATGTCAGACGCCCATGAGGGCCTGAAAATCAAGGGTTTTGGGTCACTCCCACTCGATCGTGCCAGGGGGTTTGGACGTCACGTCGTACACCACCCGATTGATGCCCTTGACCTCGTTGATGATCCGCGACG
>CAYSRZ010000103.1:0-3921 GCA_964433615.1 uncultured Acidimicrobium sp.
AGACTTTCGAAACGCACACGATGCGTAGTGGTCGTTGACCACGCCGAGCGACTGCATGGCGGCATACATGGTCGTTGGTCCGACGAAACGGAACCCGAGCTTCAACAATTCCTTGGACAGTGCTGCTGACTCCGTCGTCATCGCTGGGATGTCGCGGGTCGATCTCGGTGCGGCGCGCTTCTTCGTGGGCCGGTGGGCCCAGATCGTCTCGGACAGGGACCTTCCCTGGTCCCAGAGCGTGAGCGTCGCACGGGCGTTGGAGATCGTGGCTTGGATCTTCGCCTTGTTGCGAACGATGTTGGCGTTGCGCATCAGGCGCTGGACGTCGCGCGCGGTGAACCTGGCGACGACGTGCGGGTCGAACCCGGCGAAGGCTTCGCGGAAGGCGTCGCGCTTCTTCAGGATCGTGAGCCACGAGAGCCCCGCCTGGAAGCCCTCGAGGCAGAGCTTTTCGTAGAGGCGGACGTCGTCGGTGACGGGTCGGCCCCATTCGTCGTCGTGGTAGGCGATGTAGAGGGGATCGCTGGAGCACCAGCCGCAACGGCGCTTGCCGTCCGGGCCGGTGAAGGTGGGTGATGGTTGGTTCATGTCCCGATGTGTGCGTGACGGGCTCAGAATGACCGTGACACGTCCCACAGGTGGTGGATCGGGTCATGCAGGAAGTACTTGCCGAAGGTCTCGACGGTGAACGTCGCCCCGTCGCTTCGCCTGCCCGTGCGACTCCATTGAGTGCCCGAGACCTGGTCGAACCGCTCCGCCACCTGGTCACCGGCGACGACGAGTTCGCGACGAACGATCAGTGGGTCCTGCTGGTCGTAGCGATCGGCGATCGCCGTCGCATCCTGGTCCCAGTTGGCAAAGGCAGGATCGTCGCGTTCCAACATGAGGACGAGCCGTTCGTCGAAGAGCCGGAACACGTCACGCACGTGGCAGCCGTACTCGCTCGCCGACCACACGTCTGGACGTGGTCGCACCGTCGAACCAGGAAGGCCGAGGACGACCTCCCATTGGGAGGCGACGTCGCGAGTGATCATGCCGATGTCGCGGACGGCGATCGTGCGTGCATCGAATGCACAATCGGGGCACTGGCGCTCGAGCACCCACGTCCAGTCCTTGTCGTCGGGAACGATCGTCATGACTGTTCGTCAGGATACGGGGAGCTGTGCGAGGGCGAGAGCCTCGCTCAACGTTCCCGCGGGTTGGATGACGAGGCCGGCCTGCTTGGTCGGCTTCGACTTCTCCGCGCCGCTCGCGGGAACGATCGCGCGGGCAAAGCCGAGGCGTGCAGCTTCGGCCAGTCGGCGTGAGAGATGCGCGACGTTGCGGAGCTCGCCACCGAGTCCGACTTCGCCGCAGACGACGAGGTCGTTCGGCGTCGGTGTGTTCGTCGCGGCAGACACGAGCGCGAGACACAACCCCAGGTCGCTGCTCGGCTCGGTGAGTTTCACGCCACCGACGACCGATGCATACACCTCGTGCTGTGCAAGCGAGACCCTCGCCCGGCGTTCGAGGACGGCGAGCAACATCGCGAGTCGGCCCGGGTCGAGTCCTTGCGCGCTGCGTCGTGGCGGCACACCAGACGAGACGGGATTGGTGAGGGCCTGGACTTCGACGAGGAGCGGGCGTTGACCCTCGAGGGTTGGAACGACGATCGAACCAGGGGTTCCCGGGCGACGGTCGGCGAGGAACATCTGGCTTGCATCCGGAACACCGGCAAGGCCCTGCTCGGTCATCTCGAAGAGCCCGAGCTCGCTCGTCGAACCGAAGCGGTGCTTGACCGCACGCAGGAGCCGCAGTGCATGGTGGCGATCGCCTTCGAAGGACAGGACCGTGTCGACGACGTGTTCGAGCACGCGCGGGCCGGCGAGATTGCCGTCCTTGGTCACGTGGCCGACGAGGATCACGGGCACGTTGCGACTCTTTGCCTCTTGCACGAGTCGATAGGCACACCCGCGCACCTGTACGACCGATCCTGGGGCGGACCCGAGGTTGGGGTCGGCGACGGCCTGCACGCTGTCGATGATGACGAGGCTCGGTGCGACGGAGTCGATTGCCGCGACGATGTTGGTGAGCGAGGCCTCCGACAGGAGCCACACGTCGTCGCGCAGGGCGTCCAGACGCTCGGCGCGCAGTCGGACCTGTTGTGCGCTTTCCTCGGCGGTGACGTAGAGCGACTTGGTCTTCCACGAGGAGAGCAGCTGCAACAGCAGCGTCGACTTGCCGATGCCGGGCTCGCCACCGAGGAGCGTGACCGAACCGGGGACGAGCCCGCCGTCGAGGACGCGATCGAGTTCGCCGATGCCCGTCGGGGTGGGTTTGCCGGTCGTCGAGGACAGCGCGCTGAGCGGCTGCGGGGTGCCGGGCGGGACGAGGGCCATCCCGGCAGCGAGCGTCACGGACTCCGCGGGATCCTCGACGTCTTCGACGAGGGAGTTCCACGCCCCGCACGAGTCGCACTTGCCTGCCCACTTGTAGTGCGCGGCACCACAGTCGCTGCAGTTGTAGACGGTGCGCATCCGGGCCATGCGCGACACACTACGCCGTGGGTGTCCTACTTGCGCTTGCGCAGGCGCGAGTACGCCACGTATCCGGAGAAGCCCGCCATCACGACGAGCCAACCGATGAACAGCCAGAAGAGCACGGGGGAAAAGATGCGTGCGACGGTGGCGCCAACGGCCGTGTTCTGCGTCGTCGCGGCGATCTGCTGCGAGCTGCCGTCGAAAGGCACGGTCCACTGGATGAGACCTGCGTCGTCCACGCCGGTGGTCGACTCGAGGGTGCCGGGAAGACGAACCTTGAGTGCCATCGACGCAGCCTGGCCGATGTCGAGGTTCTGTTCGCGCACGGCCTGCTCATAGGGTGCACCGCCGATGATCTGCAGGAGTTGCGGATCGGCAAAGGCCTGCAGGCCACCCGTGATCTGTGCGGTGCCAGACAGCGTCCACGTCGAGTCGGTCTCCTTGCCCTCGCGGGTGAGGGCAAGGTCCTTGAACGGCCCGAACTGGCCGCTCAGTTGACCCATCAACTGCGTTGCTTCCTGTGGCGTGGTGAAGGAGTGCGACACGCGCACCTGCGCCGAGCCGTTGTCGAGGGTCTCGACGTCGGAGACCTTCCATCCCGCTGCCTGTGCGGCATCGAAGTTGAGGTCATCGACGAGGTTCGGCGCGCTCGCCATCACCTCGGCGTCGGCCGTCGCCACGACGGCGATCACGCCCGAGCCGTCGGGCTCCACGTTCACCGACACGACGGTGTCGACTCGGCACGCGCCGAGGACGAGACAGCAGACCGCGATGGCGACGAGCGCCCGCAGGGGAGAGCGACCCGTCATCGAGTGCGCAGGTTATTCGGCGGTCGTCGTGCCGTCGCTCGCGCCGGCAAGTTCGACTGCAGCCGGCGGCTGGAATCCGGGAACGGAGCTGAACGTGACGCGCTGTTCACCGGGGCGGTCAGGGTCGTCCTCGACGCCGACGAGCACGATGTCGCCAGCCGAGAACTCCTTGTTCAACAACTTCTCCGAGAGCGGATCCTCGACGAGGCGCTGCAGTGCGCGACGCAACGGACGCGCGCCGAGCTGCGGGTCATATCCGCGCTTGGCGAGCAGTTCCTTGGCCGGCTGCGTGAGTTCGAGTCCGAGTCCGAGACCCTCGAGCTGGCCGATCAGACGCTTGGCCATGAGGTCGACCATCTGCACCACCTCGGGCATGCCGAGTTCGTGGAACACGATGACCTCGTCGATGCGGTTCAGGAACTCCGGGCGGAAGTGGTTCTTCAACGCCTCGTTCACCTTGTCGCGCATGCGCTGGTACGAGAGGGCCTCGTCGTTCTTGCCGAAACCGACGTTGGCCTTGCGCAGGTCCTGCGTGCCCAGGTTCGAGGTCATGATCAGCACCGTGTTGCGGAAGTCCGTGCTGCGGCCCTGCG
>CAYSRZ010000104.1:0-3905 GCA_964433615.1 uncultured Acidimicrobium sp.
GGACCCGGGCGACGACGCCCGACGACAACTTCGTGATCGAGGTCTCCCCGATCAGGCCCATCGTGCGGGTCACTCCCGTCGTGATGTGGTCTATCGCCCACTTCACGCCAGCTTCGCCTCCGGCGCCCAGGCCGTAGAGATACGGACGACCGAACATCACGCCTCGCGCGCCGAGCGCGCACGCCTTGACGACGTCGCTGCCTCGACGCACGCCCCCATCGACCAACACCTCGATGCGCGATCCAACGGCATCGACGACCTTCGGCAACAGTGCGATCGGAGCAGGTGCGCCGTCGTATTGACGACCGCCATGGTTGGACAGCGCGATTGCGTCGACCCCCATGTCGGCCGCGATCACCGCGTCCTCGACGCTCTGGATGCCTTTCAACATGAGCGGTAGTCCGGACACTTCGCGAATCCAGTCGAGGTCTTTCCACGACAGAGTCGGATCGAACTGGGAGTTCACATAATCCGACAGCGTGACGGCCGTCGATCCGTCGACGGACTTGCGGCCCGCCACGGCGGAGAACGTGATTGGCTCGCTGCGCACGAAGTCCCACGTCCACTTCGGGTGCAACACTCCGTCGACGAAGGTCTCGAGACCGATCTTCGGCGGCAAGGTGAAGCCACGGCGGACGTCTCGCTCGCGTCGACCAAAGATCGGCGTGTCGACCGTCAGCATGATCGCCTTATAACCGTTGTCGCGGGCCCGCTCGACGAGTTCGCGCGACAGCCCCCTGTCCTTCCAGACATACAGCTGGTACCACAGTGGCCCGCTCGCGACCTCTGCCACTTCCTCGATGCTGCGCGTACCGAGCGTGGACAGCGTGTACGGCAGCTTCACCGCGCCAGCGACGCGAGCGACGGCGAGCTCACCGTCCGGATGGGCGATGCGCGTGAAACCCGTCGGCGAGAGTGCGATCGGGAACGGCACCGTCTGGCCCATGATCGTCGTCGACGTGTCGATCGTCGAGACGTCGACCAGCACTCGTGGACGCAGTTCGACCTTGGAAAACGCCGAGGAGTTCTCGAGCTTGGTGACCTCGTCCTCGGCAGCTCCGTCGAAGTAGTCGAAGACCCCACCTGGCAGCCTGCGCTTGGCGAGTGCTCGCAGGTCGTCGACGTTGCCGCACTTCGACAACCGGCGCGTCGTCGCGTTGAACTCGAACCTGCGCAACCTGACGACGGAACGAATGGTCTTGAGCATGGCAATCACCTCAGGGTGTCGAAGATGCCGGTGATCCCGGCGACGCTCGTGCGCGGATTGACGATACACATGCGCAACACCGTCTCGTCGCGCCAGCTGGTCGGAACGACGAAGCCGATGCCCCGCTCGAGCAGGTTGTCGCTCCACATCTGATATTGCTCGGGCGTCCAACCCTTGCGTCGGAACACGAGGACCGACAACTCCGGCTCCATCACGAGCTCGAGATAGTCGCGGCCCCGCAGCACCTCGGCAGCCTGCCGTGTCACGTCGAGTGTCGCCTCCATCGCGTCGGAGTAGGCCTCGGTTCCATGCATCGCGAGGCTGAACCAAAACGGCAGGCCGCGGGCGCGACGCGACAGGTGATGCGCGAGGTCGGCGGGATTCCACGCCTCGTCTCGAACCCGGGATTGCCCCTGCTGCAACACGTCGAGATACTCGGCGTGTTGTGTGTGGGCGCGCTTGGCGATCGTCGGATCGCGATAGATGAGCGCACAGGAGTCGTACGGGCCGAACAGCCACTTGTGTGGATCCACGATCACACTGTCGGCACTTTCGATTCCGCGAAACAGTCCGCGCACCGACGGTGCGCACAGTGCCGCCGCCCCATATGCCCCGTCCACGTGGAACCACGTACGGTGCGACTCGGCGACACGGGCAATGCCCTCGAGATCGTCGACGACGCCGACGTTCGTCGTCCCTGCGGTCGCCACCACCGCACAGACACGCTCACGATCCTGCGGCGACAAGTGCTCGAGTGCCTCGCGCACGTGGGTGCCGTGGGTCTTTCCCCGCTCGTCCACGGCGGTCGACACGACGTCTGCATCCATCACGCGTGCGGCTTGGGCGATCGAGGAATGCGCCCCTCCGGAGGCCACGATGAGCGGACGCATGCGCTCGCGCGTGGCCACGTCTCGGTTTCGCCATGCCCACCGTGCAGCGACGAGGGCCGACAAGTTACCTGCGGTGCCGCCCGAGACGAAGACGCCGCCCGCGTCTGGCGGCAGCCCTGCGAGGTCCGCGATCCACCGCAACGCCTGGTTCTCCGCATAGACGGCACCGGCACCTTCCAGCCAGGACCCGGCGTAGATGTTGGATGCGGCAACGACGAGATCGAACAGCACCGAGCTCTCGGTCGGCGCTCCCGGGACGAATGACAAAAAGAGCGGGTGATCCACGCTGATGCACGACGGGGCGAGCTCCTCGACGAACTCCTTCAGCACCTCGAGCCCGTTGCGGCCCTCGGGGCGAATCGTCTGGCCGACGATCGAGTTGAGCTCGCTCAACGAATACGGCTTGTCGAGCGGCGGAGGATCCATCTTCACCCGCTCCATCGCGTACTTGACGATCGCAATGGCGAGCTCTGCACTCTCTTCGTCGTAGAAGTGCATCGCCTGTGGCTTGGCGACCTCCGTCATTTCCGAGCCTTGAGCACCGCATCCCTCGTCGGCAGGCTGGGCACCGCGCCCCGCACCGTCGTTGCGAGCGCGCCGGCGACAGCGCCCATCGAACAGGCCTCGTCGACGGACGATCCGCGGGCCAATTCGGCGCACATCGCACCGATGAACGCATCCCCCGCGCCGACTGTGTCGATCGGCGTCACGGGAAACGGTGCGACCGGTGCCGACGATGTCGCCGTCTCAATCAAGGCACCGTGCGCACCGAGGGTGGTCACGACCGTCGACACTCCGGCGGCCAGCAATGCGGGTGTTCCACCGAGGGCGGCCGATTCGGTCTCGTTCGGCACGACGTAGTCGCACACGGCCAAGAGCGACGCTGGCAGCGTGGTCGCTGGAGCGGGGTTCAGCACCGTCGTCGCACCGTCCCTCTTGGCCGCCGAAAACACCGCTTCGACGGTCGCAAGGGGAACCTCGAGTTGGGCGAGCACGACGCGACACGGCGGCAGATCGACCGGTGAATCCGTGCCGACCACGGCGTTTGCACCCGACACGACGACGATCGCGTTCTCTCCGTGGGAGTCGACGTTGATGAACGCACGACCGGTCGGAACGCCGACGGCACGAAGACGCGTCACGTCGATACCTTCGCCCTCGAGCACCGCTCGGAGGCCCACGCCGGCATCGTCTCGCCCGACGCAACCGATGAACGCCGTCGATGCCCCCATCCGCGCGCACGCGACTGCCTGGTTGAGTCCCTTGCCTCCCGCGTGCTCGGCGTAGCCGGTTGCGATGAGGGTCTGGCCGGGACGGGGAAGCTCCGCGACTTGGGCGACGAGGTCGAGGTTCGCGCTGCCGACCACGACGACGTCGACGAGTACCGAGGAGGCCTGGTTCACCGCTCCACTTTGGCACACCGCGACTACGCTCGCCCCCATGACTGAGCGCCCCAAGATGATCGTCGATTGCGACCCGGGACACGATGACGCCATCGCGCTCGTGGTCGCCGCTCGGTTCGCGGAGCTGGTCGGGGTGACGACGGTGGCGGGCAATGCGCCGATCACGGCCACCACGCGCAACGCGCGCATCGTGCTCGACATGATCGGATCGAATGTCCCGCTCCACCAGGGCGCACAACGCCCACTCGTAGCTCCCCCGCGACACGCCGCCTACGTGCATGGCGAAAGTGGCCTCGACGGAGCCGACCTTCCGGAACCGTCACGACCAGCGGACTCGACGGATGCAGTCGGCTACATCATCGACACCTGTCGCGCCACCGAGGGGCTCTGGCTCGTGCCGACCGG
>CAYSRZ010000105.1:0-3898 GCA_964433615.1 uncultured Acidimicrobium sp.
CCGCCGTACAAGCGGGACGTGAACACCGTGTTCCAGCACTACGCGTTGTTCCCCCACATGACGGTGGCGGAGAACGTCGCCTACGGACTGCGCCAGAAGGGCGTGGCCAAGGACGAGATCGCCACGCGCGTGATGGAAGCACTCGACATGGTGCAGATGTCCAAGCTCGCCGAGCGCAAGCCCCGCCAGATGTCGGGAGGTCAGCAGCAGCGAGTCGCCGTCGCCCGCGCGCTCGTCAACCGCCCGAGCATCCTGCTCCTCGACGAACCCCTCGGTGCGCTCGACCGCAAGTTGCGCGAGGAGATGCAGATCGAGCTCAAGTTGTTGCAGAGCCGCCTCGGCATCACGTTCATCTTCGTGACCCACGACCAGGAAGAGGCGATGTCGATGTCGGACCGCATCGCGATCATGCTGGACGGCCACGTCGAGCAGCTCGCCGATCCCGAGACCGTCTATGAGCATCCGAAGACCGCCTTCGTCGCCGGCTTCGTCGGGCGCAACAACTTCTGGCAGGGCACGGCAACCGCGAACGGCTCGCGTGCCGAGGACGGCACGGTGTTCGTCGCCACCCGGCCGGAGGAGAACGTCCCGACCGGCGAGCCGGCGCTGTCGGCGGTGCGACCCGAGTGCATCAACCTGTCGGCGGCGAGGCCCGACAAGCCCGAGAACTGCGTCGAGGCGACGGTCGCCGGGGTGTCGCACTTCGGGGATGTGCTCCAGTACGTGGCCCGCACCGCCCATCGCGACCTGCTCGTGATGGTGCCGCGCACGAACCCCGCCCGCTTCGCCGTGGACGATCGCGTCTGGTGCTCGTGGTCGGCCGAGGACGTCTATCTGTTCTCGGCCCGCCAGGCCGACGTCGTGATGGCGTCGCCCGCGCACGAGTAGATTCCTCGCCTCCGCCCGCGTCCACTAGGGTGGCGTTCGGCGACAGCCACATCAGTCTGACAAGGGGGACATCATGGCCAAGCAGTTGCGCATGCTCGCACCGGACGATTTTCGCGAGAAGCTCTCGCGTCGAGCATTCCTGAAGGGTGGAACCGCAGCCGCGGGATTCGCCATCGTGCTCGCAGCCTGTGGCGGCTCGGACGACGCCGCGACGGTCGACACGACCGGTGGCGACATGGGTGACATGGCCGACGACGGCTACAGCCGCGTGATCAACACCGCATCGGGCACGCTTGCGATGTACACCTGGGGTGACTACAACGACCCGGACCTCGTCGGCGCTCTTGCCGACTCCACGCTCGGCGTGACGATGAAGGTCGACTACTACGCGAGCAACGAGGACCTCATCACCAAGTTGGCCGCGAGCAACGGCAACAGCGGCTTCGACATCGTCGTGCCGACCGGTCCGTACGTGCCGCAGATGATCGAAAAGGGCCTCATCCAGAAGCTCGACATGTCGCTCATCCCGAACTTTTCCAACCTCGACTCCGCCTACACCTCGCAGGCCTGGGATCCGAACAACGAGTACTCGGTGTGCAAGAACTGGGGATCGACGGGCTTCTTCTACGACAAGACCAAGATCACCCGCAAGATGGAGACCTGGCAGGACTTCATCGACGCGTGCATGGACGAGGGCAGTGGCAACTGCGCGATGATCGACACCGCACCGAACTTCTGCGGCATGTGGTTCTGGGCCAACGGCATCAACTGGAACACCCAGGAAGCCGCCGACCTCGACGCGTGCGAGAAGTTCCTCGTCGACGAGTTCGCCCAGCACATCAAGGCCTTCGACAGCTACCCGTCGACCAAGCTCGCCGAGGGCGCCTACAGCCTCGCGATGGGCTGGAACGGTGACTTGCGCCAGGCCTACGTGCGCATCGCCGATGCCGGCGGCAACCCAGAGGATTGGGTGTGGGTGCTCGGCACGCCGGCCACCGAGTTGTGGATGGACACCTACTGCATCGCAGCCGGTGCTCCGAACCCGGAAGCCGCACACGCGTGGATCAACTGGGACCTCGTCCCCGAGATCTCGATCAAGGACCTCCAGTACCACGGCTACAACACCGGCATGAAGGACATGGAGAGCCTGATCGCCAAGTTGGCACCGGACCTCGAGCGCGGCGAGATGATCTTCTTCACTCCCGAGCAGGTCGCCACGTTCCAGACCCAGGAGATCACTCCGGCGCTCGATCGCATGGTCGACATCCTGAACAAGGCGAAGGCCAAGGCAGGAGCCTGATCCTCCAGTGACCTCCGCGGTCGCTGCATCTTCTCGTCGGCGGTTGCGAGCGCCCAAGTACGCGCTCGCGCTGCCGTCGATCATCTGGTACGCGGTGTTCTTCGTCGCGCCGATCGCCTTCATCGTCTTTTATTCCTTCGGGACGAAGGACACGAGCAAGCTCCTGCCGGTCGACCTCACGAGCCTGTCGACGTCGAGCTATTCGGAGGTCTTCGACGAGACGTTCTTCACGACGTTCCGGGCGACGCTGCGCATCTCGATCACCGCCACGCTGCTGTGCCTGGTCATCGGCCTGCCAGTCGCGTACTACGCGGCGTTCAAGGTCAGCGAGAAGCGCAAGGCGCTGATCCTCGCCGCGGTCGTCGTGCCGAGCTTCACGAGTTTCCTCATTCGCACGGTCGCCTGGCGCATTCCGCTCGCACCGAACGGCACGCTGTCGAAGTTCCTGATGGATCTCAACCTCGTGGGGGAGAACGGCATCCAGATCCTCGAGACCTCGCTCGCGGTGCAGATCGCGATCGTCTACAACTACCTCGGGTTCATGATCCTGCCGCTCTTCGTCGCGCTCGATCGCATCGACGTGCGGATGCGCGAGGCGAGCAAGGACCTCGGCGCGGGCCGCGTCGCCACGTTCTTCGGCGTCACGCTTCCGCTCGCGGGCCCCGGCATCATCGCCGGCGTACTGCTCACGTTCATCCCGATGTGCGGCGACTACGTCACCGCCACCGTGCTCGGCGGAGCCAAGGGCAACATGATCGGCGCGATGATCGCTTCGCAGTTCAGCGGTGCGCAGAACTGGCCACTCGGCTCGGCGATGGCGGTCTTGATGATCGCCGCCGTGCTCCTGACCCTCGTCGTCGGCACGGTGGTCGTGTGGGTCATCCCGCGCATCGTCGGCCTCGCCGAGCCGCTCGTGCAGAACTGGCGACGCTCGGCGCGGGCCCGTGCGGCGAGCCGGCCGTTGCGCCAGGGAGTGACCATCGGCGACGGTGTGTTGCGACGCGTGCTGAACGTCTGGGCGATCCTCGTGCTCATCTTTCTCTTCATTCCGATCGCGCTCGTGTTCCTGCATTCGTTCAATCGCGGAGGGTCGTTCACCATCTGGTCGAATGCGGTCAGCACCAAGTGGTGGGGCGAGCTGTTCGACGGCGGGGAGGTGTTGTCGACCGCCGTGCGCTTTGCCGTGCTGATCGGTGCGGGGTTCGTCGCCAAGTGGATGCTCACGCGTCGTCAGGCGCTCGGGTCGCGCGTGTCGTCGTGGCTCATGACGAGCGTCGTCGTGCTCGCCTTCGTGATCAACGGCGTGGTCACGAGTTGGTATGCGAACCTCTTCGACTTTGCCGGCATCGGTGACGCCATCCGCAATTCCGCGCTTGCCGCACTGGGCGCGACGGTCATTGCGGTGGCGATCGGTGGCATGTCGGGCGTCGCGCTCGCTCGTCGTCCCGGTCGCTGGGCGTCGGTGTTCATGGGTCTCGTGTTCCTGATCCTCGTGACACCCGAGATCATGGATGCGATCGCGCTTGCCACCTGGTTCCCGCGCATCCAGGACATCCCCGTCATCGGTTACGTGTTCACCGACGGATGGGGTCCGTTCAACGGCGGCATCAACAAGTTGTGGGTCGGCCAGTCGATGTATTCGAGCGCCGTCGTCACGCTCATCGTGCGGGCGCGCCTCGCGGGACTGGACGAGTCGCTCGAGCAGGCCGC
>CAYSRZ010000106.1:0-3875 GCA_964433615.1 uncultured Acidimicrobium sp.
CAGGACGGCGACGAGAACTGAGCGGTGACGCTCAGCCCATGCGACCGCTGATGTACTGCTCGGTTCGCGGGTCGCTCGGCGTCGAGAAGATCTTGCGAGTGGCGTCGTACTCGACGAGCACACCGGTCGGACGGCTTGCATTCGCACCGATTTCGGTGTTGAAGAACGCCGTGCGGTCACTCACTCGGGCTGCCTGCTGCATGTTGTGGGTCACGATCACGATCGGATATTGCGACCTGATCTCTTGCATCAGGTCCTCGATTCGGGCGGTTGCGATCGGGTCGAGGGCCGAGCACGGCTCGTCCATCAACAGCACATCCGGGTCGACGGCGAGCGCACGAGCGATGCACAAACGCTGCTGCTGGCCACCCGACAACGAAAATGCCGAGGTCTTCAGACGGTCCTTCACCTCGTCCCACAAGGCTGCGCGCTTCAGTGAGCGCTCCACGATTTCGTCGGTCTCTTCCTTGGTCGGCTTGCCGTTGACACGTGGACCGAATGCGACGTTGTCGTAGATCGACTTGGGGAACGGGTTCGCCTTCTGGAACACCATGCCGATGCGGCGACGAACCTCGCCGGCGTTCGCCTCTGGACCATACAGGTCGATTCCCTTGTAGAACACCTTGCCGCCGACCTTTGCCGTCGGGATGAGGTCGTTCATGCGGTTGAAGCACCTGATGATCGTCGACTTGCCGCAACCCGACGGCCCGATGAGCGCGGTGATCTCACCGCGGTGGATGGTCAGGTTCACGTCGCGAACGGCGAGGAAGTCTCCGTAGTGCACCTGCAGGTCGATGGACTGCATGATCATCTCGTTGGCCGGGCTCGTCGAGCCACCCGTCGACTCCACGCGCAGGTTCACGCCCCGCACGCTACCAACTTCGGTGCTTGGGCTTGAAACGTTGGACACTGTGGCGTTGCTCATGTCTTCTACCATGACTTTCTGCTCTTGTCTCGAATGACGATTGCGATCATGTTCAAGGTGACGAGGAGCAGCAGGAGAACGATGATCGCCGCAGCTCCGACTGCCTGGAATTCCTCTTGGGCTTCCTGGGTGTACTTCAAGATGACGAGTGGCAACACGGTGTAGTCCGAGTCGTACCCGGTCGGATTCGAACTCACGTATGCAAGTGCGCCGAGCAGGATGAGTGGCGCCGACTCGCCGAGTGCTCGCGAGACGCCGAGGATGCTGCCCGTGGCGATGCCGGGAACGGCCGCCGGGAGCACCTGCTTGCTGATCGCCTGCCACTTCGTCGCACCGAGTGCATATGCGCCCTCACGCAGGCTCGACGGAACGGCCTTGAGTGCCTCTCGAGCCGAGACGATCATCACGGGCAACACCATCATCGTGAGAACGACAGACGCCGTGCCGACGCTGAATCCCCAACCAAGCCAACCTCGTGCGACGAAGGCGAGTCCGAGGATGCCGAACACGATGCTCGGCACTCCCGCAAGCGTCTGGATGTTCAACGTGATGAGCCTATTGAGTCGACCGCGCGGGTCCGCGAACTCCTCGAGGTAGATCGCCGTTCCCATCGCGATGAACAGTGAGACGACGCCCGAGGTGACGACGACCCAGATCGAACCGAAGATCGCAGCCTGGATGCCGGCATCCTCGGGGAACGGCGACGGGAAATTGCTGACGAGTGCGAAGTTGAGTCGCGTATAGCCGCGCAAGAGGGTGTTCAAGACGAGCACGACGAGCGTGAGGACGGCAACGAGCGTCGACAGCCACAGTCCGCCCAGAAAGACCTTGTCCCAGCGCTTGCGGCTGGCGCTCGTGCTGTCCTTCAAGTCGGCCGAGTAGCGGTCGGTGACCACGGTGGTGCTCATTCGTAGACCTCACGGAACTTGGTGACGATCCGTCGGCTCAAGACGTTCAGCCCAAAGGTGATCACGAACAGCATCGATCCCACGGCAAAGATCGTGAGATAACCGGTTGAACCAGTCGGTTGGTCACCAAGTCCGGCAAAGCCGATGAACGAGGCCATCGTCTGCATCGGTTGGCCGATGTCGAACGAGAAGTACGCAGTGCTACCGGCAGCGAGCAACACGATCGTCGTTTCTCCGATGGCACGGGACATCGCGATGACGCCTGCGGCAATGATGCCCGAGAGTGCCGCAGGGAAGATCACTCCCGTGCATGTCTCGCGCTTGGTTGCTCCGAGCGCATAGGCGCCCTCGACGAGCGACTTTGGCACGGCCGCCATCGCGTCCTCGGCGAGGGTCGTCATCATTGGCAGGATCATGAGACCGACGGTGATGCCAGCGGACAGCGCGCTATAGAAACCGACGTCGCTAAAGATCCAGATCTTGGCGGCAACGTTCGGTCCGATGAAGCTGATGGCGAAGAATCCGAAGACGACCGTCGGGACTCCCGCGAGGATCTCGAGCGTCGGCTTCAACACGCGACGCACGCGATTGCTCGCATACTGATTGAGGTAGAACGCAATCCCGAGACCACCCGGTACCGCGATCGTGATGGCCACGAGCATCACCGAGAAGGTGCCGATGACGAGTGGCCACACGCCAAAGTCCGGCGGTTCGTAGAGCGGGAACCATTGCGTCGTGCCGAGGAACTCGCCGATGCTGACGCTCTGGAAGAACTGGACAGTTGGCCGCACGAGGGCGACGACGACTCCGGTGGTGACCAGCATTCCGCTTGCCGCCACGCACGCGAGGAACACGCGAATGACACGCTCGGTGCGCTGCTGGCGCAGCTTGCGCCCTGACGGCTGCAACTCATTGAGGACCGGAAGTACGGAGTTCATCAAAAACTTTCGATAAGGGACTGTGGGAAACACTATGCGCCACAAGAGTGGTCCCCGGGGTCAGCCCCCGGGGACCACGTCGTAGCGAGGGGTGCTACTTCTTGACGCGTGGGATCTTGGCGATCGCAGCGATCTCTTTCTGGAGGGTCTTGACCTGTGGGTTGGTCAGCGGCACGAAGATTGCGTCCTCGCTGATCTGCTTCAGGTTGTCCACCCAGAACTGGACGAACGCGCCGACTGCCGGCTTCGTCGAGATCGACAGGTTCTTCACGTAGAAGAAGAGCGGTCGTGCCATTGGGTACGACGCATTCTGCACCGTGGAGACGGTCGGCTCGACGCAACCCGAACCCTTGTCGAGCGGGACGAGCTTCACCTTGCTCGCGTTCTCTTCGGCATACGACAGACCGAAGTAGCCCATCGCACCCTTGTCGCTCGATACGCCCTTGACGGTCACGTTGTCGTCCTCGGAGGTCTGCACGCCGGTCTTGCGCACGCTCTTGGCCTTGCCGTTGACGAACTCGGTGAAACTGTCGAACGTTCCCGAGTCGGTGCCTGCACCGAACAGTCGAAGCGGCACGTCAGGGAAGCCGGAGCGAACCTGCGACCAATTGGTGAGGGTGCTGCCGTCCTTCCAGATGGCGTTGAGTTCCTTCATCGTGAGACAGTTGGCCCAGGTGTTGTCCTTGTTCACGACGACCGCAAGACCGTCGTTGGCGACGATCACTTCGGTGAAGTCGATTCCGGCCTTCTTGCACACGTCGGCTTCGGAGGACTTGATCGCACGAGATGCGTTCGAAATGTCGGTCTCACCGCGGCAGAACTTCTCGAATCCACCACCGGTTCCAGAGAATCCGACGGTGACCTTCGCGCCTTCCTTCTTCTTCACACTCTTGGTGGAGTTCTCGAAGTACTTGGCGGCAACTGCAGCCAATGGATACACCGTGCTCGAGCCGTCAATCTTGATGGTCTCGTTGTTCGCATTTGCAAGCGTGAACTGCGCCATGGTGGTCGACTTCCACTTGAACTTGGCCTGCTTGGACTTGTCAGTCGCGTGCAACGACGTGCCCGGGACGATCTCGCATCGGATGTATGCCGAGCCGACCT
>CAYSRZ010000107.1:0-3740 GCA_964433615.1 uncultured Acidimicrobium sp.
CTCCTGCTCTCGGTGTTCGAGCGCACGCGCGAGATCGGCCTGTTGCGCGCCGTCGGCATGACTCGCTCTCAGGTGCGCACGACGGTGCGCTGGGAGAGCGTGATCACCTCGCTCTATGGCGCGGTCGTCGGCGTCCTGCTGGGCATCGTGATGGGTGCAGTGCTCATCGGCGTGCTCGCCGACGGTGGACTGTCCGCGTTCCGCCTGCCCGTGACCGGCACGATCGTGATCCTCGTGTTGTCCTTCTTCATCGGGGTGTTGGCCTCCATCTATCCGGCGCGTCGGGCGACCAAGGTGGACGTGATGCGCGCGATCGCTGCCTGATCGACGATGGATCCGCTCAGCCCAGCAATGCTCGCGTTCGTGCGCGAGCGACACCTGGCGACACTCACCACGTTGCGCGCCGACGGCTCACCCCACGTGGTGCCGGTCGGCTTCAGTTACGACGCTGACGCGAACGTCGTGCGCGTGATCACGTTCTTTCCTTCCCAGAAGGCCATCAATGCGCAGCGTGGATCTCGAGCCGCGGTGTCACAAGTGGACGGCGGCCGCTGGATCACGCTCGAGGGCGTCGCACGTCTCGTGACGATGGACGACGATCCGGACGAAGTGCGTAAGGCGGTCGAGGGTTATGCGCAGCGCTATCGCGAACCCAAGGAGCGCGAAAATCGGGTTGCGATCATCATCGCCGTCGACAACGTGATGGGTCGGGTCGCGGACTAGTAACCCGAGACGCGACGGTCTTCGTCGTCGACCGAGAACTGCACTGCGGCGGGGTGCGTGTCGCCACGCGTGGCGTCACGCTCGATGTAGAGCGGGGTGAAGTTCGGCCGCATCATCGGCTCGTGCATCGTCTGGCACCCGGGGCACCAGTACAACACGCGATGCGCCTCGCCGTGGTGCGTCACCTTGATCGTGTCGTGGCACCGGTGGCAGCTCTTGCCCTGTCGCCCGTAGACGGCGAGCCCTCCGGGAATCTCCGGGGCGGTCACACGCTGTGCGTGGTGCAAGTTCGCCTGCAACAACTCCGCAGCGAGCTGCACGATCTCGCGACACTCGGCGCGCTTCAAGGATGCGATCGGTGCCCATGGCGAAATCTCGCACGACCACAGGATCTCACAGCGATAGACGTTTCCGACTCCGCACATCACGCGCTGGTCGAGCAAGACCTCGGCCACCGTCATGTCGGGCTCCTCGTAGTTCATCATGCGATCGACGCACTCTTCGAGGTCCGCGTCCACGCGACACAGATCTGGTCCGAGACGACCAAGGATCGGATGTCGACGGGGATCGAAGTCGCGATAGGTCTCGACGACGGGGGCAGAGAAACACACCGCGACCCAATCCTCGACGGCGAGGATGACGCGCGCACGGTGTTCGGGCTTGCGCCATCGCTCACCAATTCGATACAGGTGCCATGAGCCGGTCATGCGCATGTGCGTGTGCAACACGACGCCGTCGTCCCAGATGATCTCGAGATGCTTGCCTCGACTGCGCACTTCTTCGATCGTCTGGCCGACCTGGGGCTTGAGACCCGTCAGACGCGGGGCCTCGAAGTCCACCATCTTCTTGCCCAGCAGGGCCGTGCGCAGGGCGACTGCGGTGCGATAGATGGTGTCGCCTTCGGGCATGACTGAACAATATTCACTCTGCGTACGACGACGCGGGATAGTGCTCGAAATTTCGTGTTACGGAAGTCGACCGACGCTCGCGAGTGCGAGACGAATCAGTCGGTCATGTCCACCCGTCATCTCCTTGCGCATCTGTTCGCTCGTCGCCTGCTCGGGAGTGAACCATCCGAGGTCGAGCGCCTGCTGCGTCGGGTGACAGTCGCCAGAGACGGGGACGACGAACGCGAGACTCACGGCATGGTGGCGAGGGTCGTGGAATCCGGTGATGGAGGGGTCCGGGAAGTACTCGACGACCGTGAACGGGGCCGGCTCGAGGGGAATTCGTGGCAGCGCGAGCGAACCCAGGTCTTTTTCCAGGTGGCGAAGGAGTGCCTCGCGAATGCGCTCCCCGAGCAACACTCGACCCGACACGACCGTGCGGCTGATCGATCCGTCCGGGGCCTGGCGCAAGAGCATCCCCACGTGGGTCACTTCACCCATGTCGTTGACCCGCACGGGAACCGCATCGACGTAGACGATCGGCACCTGGCCGCGAACGGCGTTCAGGGTCTCGGTGTCCAGCCAGTTCGTGCGCGTGTCAATGCTGTCGGTCACTGGGCCTCCTCGAGTGGCTCCCCGTCATTGTTCCAGAAACTCCTCGCACCGTGTGCGCATCCGTCGTTCGAATGGCACGATGGGGCGATGACTTCGGCCCCTCGATCACGCCGCTCCACCCTGCTCGGGCTCTTCATCCTCGGCGCCGGCATCACCCACTTCGTCAATCCGACGTTCTTCGATGCCATCGTGCCGCCAGCCCTTCCCTTCGGCGAGCGATTCTGGACCTATGCGAGCGGTGTCGCCGAAGTGGCCATTGGAATCGGCATCCTGCGCCAGTCCACCCGACGCCGCGCCGCACTCGCCGCATTCTGGTTGTTCGTTGCCGTCTACCCCGCAAACCTTTACATGGCCTGGGACTGGCGTGACCGTGACATCAGCGAGCAGATCGTCTCGCTCGGGCGCCTGCCGATCCAGTTCCTCTTCTTCGCCTGGGCCCTCTCCGTGGCCCGCGAGGCCGAGTCGAACTAGCGGACAGGTGTGTAGCGCGGGAGAGTTCCCTTGCGCCGCATCACGAACTGCCACAACTGCAATGAACGTGAACGGAACCCGGCGGCAGAACCGAGCAGATAGAAGCGCCACATCCGTCTGAAGCGCTCGTCGTACTGCGGGATCTCGCTCCATCGCGACTCGATGTTCGAGTACCAGGCCATCAACGTTCGGTCGTAGTCCGGTCCGAAGTTGTGCACGTCTTCGATCACCCAGTCGGGTTCACTCGCCCGCGCGAACTGCGCCATCGACGGCAGGACGCCACCGGGGAAGATGTAGCGATCGAAGAACGGGTCACTGTGTTGCTTCGACACAAGGCCGCCGATGAGGTGGTGCAACATCATTCCACCTGGTGCGAGTCGTTCGTTGCAGACGTCAAAGAACGCGCGCAGGTTCTTCGGTCCGACGTGTTCCATCATCCCGACGCTGACGATCCGGTCGAATGTTCCGCTGACGTCGCGATAGTCCACCTGCTTGATCTCGATCGGCAGGTGCTTCGTTCGCTCGGTGGCCACGCTCACCTGCTGCGGTGCTGGAGTGATTCCCACCCCACGGATCCCGTATCGCTCTGCCGCGTAGTGCAGGAATCCGCCCCACCCGCATCCGATGTCGAGCACCGTCATTCCAGGCTCGAGCTGCAGCTTGCGGCAGATCAGGTCGAGCTTGGACACCTGAGCTTCGTCCAGGGTCGATGCGTTCTGCCAGTACGCACACGAGTAGACCATCCGCGGATCCAACATCCGCTCGTACAGGTCGTTGCCGATGTCGTAGTGGTGTCGAGCGTTGGCCGCCGCGCGTCCCTTGGTCTGCAAGTTGACGACGTTGCTGCGCAACACCTGGGCGACGACACGGAACGAGGGCTTGATCTCCCGGAGCACGTCTCCGGCGATGACGCGGGTGAGCATCTCGTCCATCTGCTCACAATCCCACCAGCCATCCATGTAGGCCTCGCCGAAGCCGAGTTGGCGCTGGGCGATGACGCGATCCCACAGACGTTCGTCGTGGACCTTCAGACTCCAGGGTTCA
>CAYSRZ010000108.1:0-3731 GCA_964433615.1 uncultured Acidimicrobium sp.
GTCGCTCCCGAGCCCGTCGTCGTCGAACCCGCCGCGCGTTCGGTGCGCGATCGGTTGTCCAAGGCCCGTGGCGCGTTGTCGGGTGCGATCGGATCGGTCATCGGTCGCGGCGGAATCGACCAGGCCACGTGGGACGACCTCGAAGAGGCGTTGCTGCGCGCAGACGTCGGCGTGAAGGTGTCGACGGCGCTGCTCGATGAGTTGCGCGCACGGGTGAAGGACAAGGAACTCTCGACGCCACACGAGGTCGTGACCGCGTTGCGCTCGACGATGAAGTCGCGCCTTGCGGGTGCGAACCGCGAACTCGGCTTCGATGCGACCCTCGAGGGTCCGAACATCTGGCTGATGGTCGGCGTGAACGGTGCGGGCAAGACCACGAGCCTCGGCAAGATCGCGGCCCAACAGGTGGCGGCGGGTCGACGCGTGGTGATGGCCGCGGGCGACACGTTCCGTGCTGCCGCGGGCGAGCAGTTGGCGACGTGGGCCGAGCGTGCGGGCGCGGAGATCGTGCGCGGGGCAGAGGGAGGCGATCCGTCGTCGGTGATCTTCGACGCGGTGCAGAGCGCGGGTGCGCGCGGGGCCGACCTCGTGCTCGCCGACACCGCGGGTCGTCTGCAGAGCAACACGAACCTGATGGAAGAGTTGCGCAAGGTGCGTCGCGTGGCCGAGAAGGGCACGGGTCGCGTCACCGAGGTGCTCCTCGTCATCGACGCGACGACGGGACAAAACGGTCTCGTGCAGGCGCGCCAGTTCGCGGATGCGACGCAGGTGACGGGCGTGGTGTTGACCAAGTTGGACGGCTCGGCCAAGGGCGGGATCGTGTTTGCGATCGAGACCGAGCTCGGCATCCCGGTCAAGTTGGTCGGTCTCGGCGAGACGATCGGGGACCTCGTCGCGTTCGACTCGGACGAGTTCGTCGACGCGCTGTTCGACGAGACCGTCTGAGGCCTCGCCGCTAGCCTTGCGCGCACCATGTTCGATTCACTGAGCGACCGCCTCGGCGGGGTCTTCAAGCGCCTGCGCGGCAAGGGCCGCCTGACGCAGGCCGACGTGGACGAGGTGATGGGCGAGATCCGCACCGCGCTCTTGGAGGCCGACGTGAACGTGGGGGTGGTGCGCAACGTCGTCGAGCGCATCCGCACGCAGGCCGTCGGCGCACAGGTCTCCGAGGCCCTCGACCCGGGCCAACAGATCGTCAAGATCGTGAACGCCGAGCTCGTCGCCATGCTCGGTGGCGAGACGCTCAAGATCACCTATGCCTCGCAGCCCCCGACGGTGGTGTTGATGGCGGGTCTGCAGGGTTCGGGAAAGACGACGAGTGCGGCGAAGTTGGCGTCGTGGTTCCGCAGTCAGGGACGCAACCCGCTCTTGGTCGGTGCCGACCTGCAGCGACCGGCCGCCGTCGAGCAGCTGCGCGTGCTCGGCACACAGTTGAACGTGCCGGTGTTCTCGCAACCCGGGGATCCGGTCGAGTGTGCACGCGCGGGTCTCGCTGAGGCGCGCGACAAGGGTCGCGACGTGTTGATCGTCGACACCGCGGGACGACTGGCGATCGACGAAGAGATGATGCGCCAGGTCGCCGAGATCTCCGGTGCGGTGTCCCCGCACTACACGTTCCTCGTCGTCGATGCGATGACGGGTCAGGACGCGGTCACGGTGGCCAAGGCCTTCGACGAGACGCTCGCGATCACCGGCGTGATCCTGTCCAAGTTGGACGGCGACGCGCGCGGCGGTGCCGCGTTGTCGGTGAAGGAGGTGATCGGCAAGCCGATCGCCTTTGCCGCCACCGGCGAGAAGTTGGACGCCTTCGAGCAGTTCCACCCCGATCGCATGGCGAGCCGCATCCTCGGGATGGGGGACGTGCTCACGCTCATCGAGCAGGCAGAAAAGGTGTTCGAGGCAGAGCAGGCCGAGGCGGCGGCCTCCAAGATGCTCGAGGGTCAGTTCACCCTGGACGACTTCCTCGAGCAGCTGCAACAGGTGAAAAAGATGGGGCCGCTCTCGGGAATCATGGGGATGATTCCGGGAATGCCCAAGGAAGTGAAGAACGCCGAGGTCTCCGACGACATGGTCAAGGTGACCGAGGCGATCATCTACTCGATGACCCCCGAGGAGCGGGCCAAGCCCGAGCTGATCAACGGCTCGCGACGCGCGCGCATCGCCAAGGGTTCGGGCACCCAGATCTCGGACGTGAACCGGCTGGTCAAGCAGTTCATGGAGATGCAAAAGATGATGAAACGTATGGGGGGTATGGGCGGCAAGAAGGGCGGCAAGGGGATGGATTTGGCCGCGGCGTTGGGCCAGCACCTCGGCCCCCGATAGCCTTCGAGCCATGTCAGTCAAGCTTCGCCTCACCCGAGTGGGCAAAACCAAGCAGCCGCACTATCGCATCGTCGCGGCCGATACCCGCAACGCCCGTGACGGCCGTTTCCTCGAGATCGTCGGCAACTACCACCCGCAGGCAGAGCCGTCCGCCCTCGTCGTCGACAACGCCAAGGCCATCAAGTGGCTGAAGCAGGGTGCACTGCCGAGCGAGCGCGTGAAGAAGCTCCTCGAGATCTCCGGCGCCTGGTCGGAGTTCATGGCCACCAAGACGACCAAGTCGTCCAAGTAGCCCGTGTCAGAGACCGCGAACCTCGTTCCCGCCCCCGTGGCCACCGCCGTGCTCACGCACGTCGTGCGCTCGATCGTCGATGACCCGGAGGCCGTCAAGGTCGAAGGATTCCCCGACGGCGACAAGATCGTGTTGGAAGTACGAGTTGGCGAAGGCGACCTCGGCCGCGTCATCGGTCGTCGCGGACGTACTGCGATGAGCATCCGCACCGTGGTGCGTGCCGCAGCGACACGCGACGGAGTGGACGTCGATGTCGACTTCGTCGACGACTGAACCGAACCCTCCGCAGGGTTGTCTGCACGTCGGCCGCGTCGGTCGACCACACGGCGTGCGCGGTGAGATGTACGTCGACTTTTTCTCCGACCATCCAGAGCGCACCAAGGTCGGTGCCAAGCTGTGGATTCGCGGCGCATGGCGCGAGATCGCCTCGGCCAAGCGCTCGACCGACCGCCACCTCGTCACCTTGGTCGGCGTGGACGACCGCAACGTGGTGGAACAGATGACGAACGCCGACGTCTACGGCGAGCCGATCAGCGATCCGAGCGTCGTGTGGGTGCACGAGCTGATCGGTGCTCGCGTCGTCGGCGTGGATGGCACCGCGCACGGCACCTGCGTCGCGGTGATCGACAACCCCGCACATCCGATCCTCGAGCTCGACTCCGGTGCGCTCGTGCCGAGCGTGTTCGTCGTCTCGCACGACTCGGGCGTCGTGACCATCGATCCGCCCGAGGGACTCTTCGATCTGGGGGACGACTGATGCGCATCGACGTGTTCACGATCTTTCCGAGCCTCGTCGACGGTTTTTGTTCGGAGAGCCTGCTCGGTCGGGCGCGCAACGAGGGGCTCGTGAACCTCACGTGTCACGACCTGCGCGAGCACACGAGCGACGTGCACCACTCGGTCGACGACGCGCCCTTCGGTGGTGGGGCGGGGATGGTGATGACGCCGCAGCCGATCTTCGATTCCTTCGAGCGCTCCGGTGCGCCGCGGCCGCTGTTCTTGCTCTCACCGGGTGGACGCAGGTTCGACCAGGCCTTCGCCAACCGCTTGAGCGAACTCGAGGGCTTCAGCCTGCTGTGCGGTCGTTACGAGGGCGTCGACCACCGCATCCGTGAAC
>CAYSRZ010000109.1:0-3725 GCA_964433615.1 uncultured Acidimicrobium sp.
AGTTTACCGCCGTTGGTCTGGCCATCATCCTGAGCGACGGGCACTGCAGGAGCAGGGCCTGGATCGCGAGTTCTTCGTTCGTGTTCAGCCCGAGTGAACCCATCACCTTGTGAATCTTGGAAATGGCCCGCGCATATTCGTCTGCATCGGGGTGCGGGGGTTGTGCCGTCACGATGGCGTGATACGAGCGGGCGACAGCCGAAAGACCACTGCGCAACTCATCCGTTCGGGCTTTTCGGATCTGGCGCTTGTGCCGATCCTGGAGCGCCTTACGGCCGCTGCCTCGTTCGCCGGTGAGCGCGACTCGCTGTTCGAGTTCTGCGAGTTCTCGCACGTGTTGGGCGGCGAGGGGTTCTGTGGCCTCGTCGAGATGGGCGAACAATTCATCCACGATCCGCGCGACCGTCGCACCAGTGCCGTCGAGGTCGTAGGGGACGTCGGCGAAGGCGCTCAGCCGCTGAGCCAATTTCTGGTCGGTGGCAAGAAGGCGGGCGCGGTCGACGTTGCCTGCCGCGGCACGTGCTGCACTCGAGGCGGCCTGCGGATCGAATCCCCGTGAGCGAAGGTCGGCGAGGATGTCCGACTCCGAGACGGGACCGAAGTTGACCGTCACGCAGCGCGATGCGATGGTCGTCAGCGACGGGACGAGCTGGTCGGCGAGCAGGATGAAGACCATTCGCTCGGGCGGCTCTTCGACGGTCTTCAAGAGACGCACTGCGGCGGAGTCACGCATCAGGTGAACTTCGTGGATGATGACGATCTTGATCGGGCTCTCGGTGGGCGTCGTCGAGGCCGCTCGAACGATCGCCTCGGCTTCCTCCTTGTCGACTGCTGCGCCTTCGCGGAACACCTCGTGCACGTCGGGGAACGAGCCGCGTTGGACGAGGTCGGCGACGCGTGACGAGTCGTCGTCGGATCCGGTCAGGAGCAGCGTCGAAAATGCACGCGCCGCTGCTTCTTTCCCACACCCTTCAGGACCGACGAAGAGATAGGCGTGGAGTGGACGTTCGGCAAGTTTGGTGAGCTGATCGACTGCATGGGGTTGGCCGATGACGCGCGACCAGACGGAGCCGGCCATCAGGGAATCGCGATGCCGAGTCGGGAAGAGACCTCGCGCAAGATGGTGGCGGCGAGTTCGTCCTTGGGTGGGGTTCCGTCCACGATCAGCCAGCGAGTCGGTTCGGCTGCCGCCATCTCGGCGAACCCGCGAGCGATGCGCTCGAAGAACGAACGATCCTCGCGCTCGAAACGGTCGAGGTCACGCTTCTTCAGTCGCTCGGTGAGCATGTCCATGGGCACGTCGATGTAGACGACGAGGTCTGGCCAGCGACCGGCGATTGCCCAGTCGTTGAACTGCTTCAGCATGTCGAGATCCAGTTGGCGTCCGTAGCCCTGGTATGCGAGTGAGGAATACGCGCTGCGGTCGCTGACGACATGGCGACCACTGTGCAGTGCGGGTGTGACGACCTCGTCGAGGTGCTGCGCTCGGTCTGCTGCCATGAGCAGGGCCTCGGCCCGGGGCGAGAGCATGGTGTTGGCGGCGTCGATCATGGTTGCCCGCAGGGAGGCACCGATGGTCGTGCCGCCGGGCTCGCGGGTGGCGACGGCTCCGAGGGCGGTCGCGAGACGGGTG
This sequence comes from uncultured Acidimicrobium sp., assembly GCA_964433615.1. Classification (GTDB taxonomy): domain Bacteria; phylum Actinomycetota; class Acidimicrobiia; order Acidimicrobiales; family Ilumatobacteraceae; genus UBA3006. Next base: position 1,634 of record CAYSRZ010000109.1, read on the forward strand.
ACGTGCGTCGACTTTCCGCATCCCTCGAGGCCCTCGAACGCGATGTACCGGGCCGTCGTCATGCCTTGTTCTTAGCAGCCTTCTTCGCGGGACGCTTTGCCGCTTTCTTGGCGGGCTTGGCCGACGCTTTCTTCGCTGCCTTCTTTGCCGGCTTGCGCTTGGTGGACGGGTCGGCGTCGCGACGGATGGCGAGCAACTCGAAGGCGCGCTCCGGTGTCACGTATTCGAGCCGGTCACCGCGGGTCAGGCTTGCGTTCGTCTCGCCGTCGGTGACGTAGACGCCGAACTTGCCGTCCTTGGCGACGACGGGCTTGCCCGAGACGGGATCGTTCCCGAACTCGCGCAGTGGGGGCTTGGCGGGTCCGCGGCGACCGTAGACGCGTGGCTCGGCGAGCTTGGCGAGTGATTCTTCGAGCGTGATCGTGAAGATCTGGTCTTCTGAGTCGATCGAGCGGCTCTCTTTGCCCTTGCTGATGTAAGGGCCGAAGCGGCCGTTCTGTGCGGTGATGATCTCGCCATCGGTCGGGTCGGCACCGACGTTGCGTGGCAACTCGAGCAGCTTCACCGCATCCTCGAAGGTCAGCGTCTCGATCGTCATGGTCTTGAAGAGCGACGCCATCTTCGGTTTCTCGAGTCCGGGCGGAATCTGCTCCGGCGTTCCCCACTGCACGTACGGGCCGTACTTGCCCGTCTTCTTGAACACCGGGAGTCCGTCGAGTTCTCCGATCGGGTCGTCGAACTTCGGTCGCGCGAGGATCTCGACGGCGACGTCCACCGTCAACTCGTCGGGCGCCATGCTGTCGGGGATGGCAGCCGTCTGCTCGCCACAGCGGATGTACGGACCGTACTTGCCCGGGCGGGCTTCGATCGTCGAGCCGTTCGTCGGGTGTACGCCGACCTTGAACGCATTCAGCGTTGCGGCGTCGATGTTGTCGATGTTGTGGTCAACGAGTGGTTTGAGTCCGGGCAGTTCCTTGCCGTTGCCGAAGTAGAACTCGCCGAGCCACGTGTCGCGGGCGCGCTTGCCGTCGGCGATCTCGTCGAGTTCCTCCTCGACGGTGGCGGTGAACTTGTAGTCGACGAGGGTCGTGAAGTGGTCCTTCAAGAGGCGCACGACGGCGAAGGCCGTCCAGGAGGGAACGAGGGCCTGGCCCTTCTTCCACACGTACCCGCGGTTGATGATGGTGCCGAGGATCGAGGCGTAGGTGGAGGGGCGACCGATGCCTTCTTCCTCGAGCTTCTTCACGAGCGTCGGCTCGGTGTAGCGAGCAGGCGGGGAGGTGCGGTGGGCGATCGACTTGAGTGATTCGATCGCCACGGCATCGCCGACCTTCAACTCGGGAAGGAGCGCTTCTTTTTCTTCTTCGGCGGCATCGTCGTCGGTCTCCTGGTAGGCCTGGCGGTAGCCGGCGAAGGTGATCGTCGTTCCACTCGCCGAAAATTCACAGTCGGCTGGGGTCGAGCCCGTGGCGACGGCGCCCATCTTCAGGGTCAGGGTGGTGCCGGTCGTGTCGGACATCTGGGAGGCAAGCGTGCGCTGCCAGATCAATCGATACAGGGCAAGCTCGTTCGGGCGAAGTTCATTCGCGAGCTGATCCGGGCTGCGCAGCGGCAGCGACGGGCGAATGGCCTCGTGGGCTTCCTGGGCGTTCTTCACCTTCGACTTGTATTCGCGGGGTTCGCTCGACAGGTATGGCTCTCCGTAGGACGAGCGAATCTCGTCGCGCACCGCACCGAGGGCCTCGGCACCGAGCGTGACGGCGTCGGTGCGCATGTAGGTGATGTAGCCGGCCTCGTAGAGACCTTGTGCGAGGCGCATGACTTCGCTCGCCGTGATGCGCAGCTTGTTGCCGCCCTCTTGTTGCAGCGTGCTCGTCATGAACGGTGCCTTCGGCGACTTGCGGTAGGGCTTTTCCTCGACGCTGCGCACGGACAACTCGGATCCGGAGAGTCCAGAGCACAGTTGCTCGGCGCGGGCCTCGTCGATGACGACGACGCCTTCCTTGGCCTTGCCGTCCTGGCCGAAGTCCTTGCCCGAGGCAATGCGCATGCCGTCGACGGAAATGAGCGTGGCGGTGAACTGGGGTTGGGT
>CAYSRZ010000110.1:0-3693 GCA_964433615.1 uncultured Acidimicrobium sp.
GCCAGTTCCAGTTCGACGTGCAGGTCGGCATGGTCGGCATCAACGTGCCGATCCCGGTTCCCGTGTCGTACTACTCGTTCGGTGGTTGGAAGGCCTCGCTCTTCGGTGACCAGCACATGTACGGACCGGAAGGCGTCAACTTCTTCACCCGTGGCAAGGTCGTCACCTCGCGCTGGCCTGACCCGCGCACGTCGTCGGTCAACCTCGGTTTCCCGCAGAACCGCTAGACGAACTCGAGGGACCCCATGGACATCGGCGTCGTACTGCAGACCACACCTCCGTCGGCGCGCGTCGTCGACCTCGCCAAGAAGGCCGACATGTACGGCTTTTCGCACGTGTGGACCTTCGATAGCCACATCCTGTGGCAGGAGCCCTACGTCATCTACAGCCAGATCCTCGCCGAGACGCGCAACGTGATCGTCGGACCGATGGTGACGAACCCCGCCACCCGTGACTGGACGGTGACGGCGAGCACGTATGCGACGTTGAACGAGATGTTCGGAAACCGCACGGTGTGCGGCATCGGACGAGGCGACTCTGCCGTTCGCGTGACGAACGGCAAGCCGACGACGCTCGCCACGCTGCGCGAGAGCATCCACGTGATCCGCGAGCTCGGGTGTGGTCGGGCCGTCGAGTACAACGGTTCGTCCATCCGTTTCCCGTGGGCGTCGAAGAGCACGCTCGAGGTGTGGGTGGCTGCGTATGGGCCGAAGGCGCTCGCGCTCACCGGTGAGGTTGGCGACGGCTTCATCTTGCAGCTCGCAGACCTGAGCATCGCCGAGTGGACGATCAAGGCGGTGCGTGACGCGGCCAAGGCAGCCGGGCGCGACCCGAAGTCGGTGAAGATCTGCGTCGCCGCTCCCGCATACGTCGGCACCGACATCGCCCACATGCGCGAGCAGACCCGTTGGTTCGGCGGCATGGTCGGCAACCACGTGGCCGACATCGTCGAGCGCTACGGAGAGAACTCGAGCGTTCCGAAGGCACTCACCGACTACATCAAGGGTCGCCAGGGCTACGACTACAACGAGCACGGCCGTGCAGGCAACAGCCACACGACCTTCGTGCCGGACGAGATCGTCGACCGCTTCTGCATCCTCGGCGATGCGAACGAACACATCCGCCGACTCACCGAGTTGAAGGAGCTCGGCGTCGACCAGTTCGCCGTGTACCTGCAACATGACGGCAAGGACTCGACCCTCGAGGCCTACGGCGAAACGATCCTCCCCGCGATCCAGGAGCTGGGCAAAGCAAAGCAATGAGCCCGTTCGCCCGTCGCGCCGCCTACCGAACGTCGATGTTCGTGCTGGCGGTCGTGCTGGTGGGCGTGATCTGGGAGCTCTACAAGACCCTCGGTCCGGCCGACGGCGGCAAGGTGCTCGGCGTGAGCATCTTCCCGCGAGCCAACGACACCGCGATGCCACACATCTGGGACATGCTCGCTCGGTACGGGCGCCCCGAAGTGCGGGGGAGCGACCGCAAGATCTGGGTGGTCGTCTTGAGCGGCGCATGGTTCTCGTTTCGCCTGTCGCTCGTCGGTTTCGCCCTTGGAGCGTCGATCGGCGTCGGTCTCGCGGTCCTGATGACCCGGTACAAGCTCGTCGAGCGAGGACTGTTGCCGTATCTCGTCGTCTCCCAGACCGTTCCGTTGATCGCGCTCGCCCCGCTCGTCGTGTCGTGGGGCGGGAAGTTGGAGATCGGCTCGTTCGTCTGGCCGCGCTGGCTGTCGGCTTCCGTGCTCGGTGCGTTCCTCGCGTTCTTCCCGATCGCCGTCGGAACGCTTCGTGGACTCGCGAGCGCCCCTGCGGCGGCCCTCGAGTTGATGGAGAGCTATGCCTCCACGTGGCGTCAGACGTTGACCAAGCTGCGATTCCCGGCAGCCGTGCCGTACATGGTTCCGGCGTTCAAGCTCGGAGCATCGGGTTCCGTGGTCGGGGTGGTCGTCGCGGAGATCTCGACGGGCTTGAAGGGCGGCATCGGTCGGTTGATCATCGAGTACGCGCGCGAGGCGACCGGTGACCCGGCGAAGGTGTTCACGGCGGTGTTCGGAGCTGCCGCGCTCGGACTCACGATGGCGGGTTTCGTCGCGTTGTCCGACGTGTTGTTGATGAGGAATCGACCCAAGGAGACGACGACATGAGTGCAGTATCGGTGAGCGGTGCGAGCAAGATCTTCAACCAGGGCACGCCCAAGCAGGTCGATGCACTCGTCGACGTGAACCTGACGGTCGAGCAAGGCGAGTTCGTCTCGTTGATCGGGCCCTCGGGTTGCGGCAAATCGACGTTGTTGCGCTTGATCGCGAACCTGCTCGAGCCGACGACCGGTTCGGTCACCGTCAACGGGAAGCCCTCGCAACAGGCACGACTCGACCAGGACTACGGCATGGCCTTCCAGCAGGCGGGTCTCTTCGATTGGCGAACGGTGTCCAAGAACATCGAACTGCCACTCGAACTGAAGGGTTGGGACAAGGAGCGACGCGCCGCTCGTGCCAAGGAGATGTTGGAGCTCGTCAAACTGCCCGAGTTCGGTGACCTCTATCCATGGCAGTTGTCTGGCGGTATGCAGCAGCGCATCGCAATCGCCCGCGCGCTCGCGGCACACCCGCCGCTGTTGTTGATGGACGAGCCGTTCGGTGCACTCGACGAAATGACCCGCGAGTACATGCAGGGTGAGTTGCTGCGGATCTGTGCCGAGACCGGCACGACGGTCGTCTTCGTCACGCACTCGATCCCCGAGGCCGTGTACCTGTCGCACCGAGTCGTCGTCATGTCGCCGCGACCCGGTCGGATCACGGACCTCATCGACGTGAAGCTCGGCAAGGGCCGCACCGAGGACACCCGAAACGCAGACGAGTTCTTCCAGGGCATCACCGCCGTTCGTGAAGCGCTGCGCGGATCGCACGCCGACCACGTCGCAACGAACGCCGTGCGCGGAGTCGAGGACCGCTGACGTGAACGCACGTCTCGCGCGCATCGTGCCTCCGATCCTCTTCGGTCTCGGCTTCCTCGGATTGTGGGAGGGGGCCGTGCGTGGGTTCAACCTGAAGCCGTACTTTCTCGCGCCGCCGTCGAAGATCCTCGAGCAGTTCTGGACGAACATCTCTCGCATTTGGGAGGCGGCGTCGGTGTCAGGGATGAACGCCCTCGTCGGTCTCGTCGTCGGGACGGTGCTTGGTGTGGCGATGAGCTTCGTGCTCAGTCGCTACAAGTTCCTTGGTGAGCTGATCACGCCACTCGCCATTGCCTTGAATGCGATCCCCATCTTCGTCCTCGTCGCGGTGCTCAACAACATGTACTCCATCACGAGTGAAATTCCGCGCCGATTCATGGTCACACTCGTCGTCTACTTCATCGTCCTCGTGAACGTCGCCAAGGGTCTGACCCAGGTGCGTAGCACGCACGTCGAGCTGATGCGCTCGTATGCGGCAAGCGAATTCGCCATCCTGCGCAAGGTGCGCGTTCCGAACGCCGTGCCATACCTGTTCACGGCACTCAAGATCGCCGCGCCGGCTTCCGTCATCACCGCCTTCGTGTCCGAGTATTTCGGGGGTTCGCAGAACGGACTGGGAAGCCGGATCACGAGCAACATCGCAAATTCGAAGAACGCCGCAGCCTGGGCCTACGTTCTGGGGGCCTGTTTGCTCGGGCTAGTGTTCTACATAGTCTCCGTAGTGCTGGAGAACGTCACCTCTCG
>CAYSRZ010000111.1:0-3675 GCA_964433615.1 uncultured Acidimicrobium sp.
CTCCTTCCCGTGACCGCGGTCGTGTTCGGGATGATCTTTCTCGACCAGATGCCGAGTGCGATCGAATATCTCGGCATCGCCCTCGTGCTCGCGGGAGTCGTGATCCAACAGCGCGACGTGCTCGCATCGACGAGCGAATCGGCCTCAAGGCCTGACTGATTCGCGCCGATACCGACGGGTAGAATGGATGCAAGCGGGCAAGGAGAACCCTTCACCATGCGCGTACCCCCTCTGAAAGTCGTCGTTGCCGGTCTCGTCACCTGCCTCGTCGCTTCCTTCGCCGCGCCGGTGCAGGCCGAGGACGGACTCCTGCCGAACGCAATCGTCGTGTCGGGCCGCGGCTTCGGACACGGTCGCGGGATGAGCCAGTACGGCTCGTACGGCTGGGCTACCGCATACGGCTGGCAGTGGACGCAGATCCTCGACTTCTATTACGGCGGCCCGACGGGCAACGTCGTCGCCCCACTTGCGAACCCCAACCAAGAAATGTCGGTGGTGCTCACCGGCAGCGACATGACGCGCGTCTCCACCATCTATGCCAAATCGACCGCCGTCGTCGCCGACGCGGGGAACGCGATCTTCGTGCAGGACCCGAGCCCGGGCCGCACGTGGGTGTCGCTCGTGGCGCGCGAGGTCGCCAACCGCGTCTATCGCGTGTGGGGCTCGATGGAGCGCAAGTGCGCCGCCACCGACAACCCGGCGAATGAAGGTTTCGTCGTCGTCGCCGACGTCGCCGACGTCGCGAGTTTCACGACGACGACGGGTGCCGATCCCGCGGCCGCACCAGAGACCCAGATCGGATTGTGTGAACCACGCACGAACGGTCGATTCAAGATTCGCTACTACCGCGGCGAGGTGCGCGCGGTGAACAACGCGCGCGGTGAGAACCGCACGATCAACGTCGTGCCGATGGAGAGCTACCTGCGCGGCGTGGTGCCGCGCGAGTCCCCCGCCGAATGGGGTGCGGCGGCCGGTGGCGCGGGCATGAACGCGCTGCGCGCCCAAGCCGTCGCTGCACGTTCGTATGCGGCGACGGAGAATCGCTACGCGAACCTCGCGCGCACGTGCGACTCCCAGGACTGCCAGGTCTACGGCGGCGCGGGTCTGCGCGAGGCGTTGAACGACGGCTTTGCCTCACAGGAGCACCCGTACACGAACCAGGCGATCGCCGAGACCGCCGGGATCGCGATCATCACGCCGCAGGGGCAGCCCGCGCGCACCGAGTTCACCTCCTCCAACGGCGGTCGCACCGCCGGCGGCACGTTCCCCGCACAGGACGACCCGGGCGACCGGGCGAGCGATCCCGTCAACTCACTGTTGGTCTGGACGCGCGTGATCTCGGCTGCCGCGCTGCAGGCCAAGTATCCACAGATCGGCACGCTGACCCAGGTCGCCACCACCCACGACGGTGCGGGCGGCGAGTTCGGCGGATATCCGACCAACGTCGCGATCGTCGGCACCGCCTCGACGGTCAACGTGACGCCGTGGACGTTCAAGTCCACCTTCGACCTGCCTGCGCCGTGGTTCGCGGCAACGGGCGTCGCCGGCGCGACGATCGATGCGAACCCCGTCGGCTCGATGCTCTTCGTCGGCGACTCCGTCGGCGAGTCGATCGCCGCCGAGTTCAACGCGATCGTGCGCCCCGCCTATCCGAACGTCGACTACCAGGCGCTCTCCAACCGCTGCATGGTCGGACCCTCGTGCGTGGCGGCGGCCTCGGGCAAGCCCGACGCACTCTCGGTGATCGGTGCGCTCAGCCCCGAGCAGTATCCGAGCATCGTGATGGTCCAGCTCGGCTACAACGACGACCCGAACACGTTCCAATCCGACGTCGACCAGGTGGTCAACTCACTGACCGCACGCGGCGTGCAGCGGGTCATCTTCGTCAACCTCTCGACGCGTCGATCCTCGCGCAACTATGCGCTGTCGAACGCCGTGCTCACGAACGCCGCGAACTCCTATCCAAACGTGAGCGTCCTCGACTGGAACGCCGCGAGCTCGGCCCCCACCCAGTCGCGCTGGTTCCGCGACGACGTGCACCTCACCTCGACCGGTCGTGCCGAGTTCGCCCTGTTCCTGCGCCGTGAGCTGGACGCGCTGCGCCAAAGCGGCGTGATCGCCGTCGGAGCGGGCAGCGTGGTGCCCCTCGGCGTGCCGCTGGCTCGCGGGGACCGTGGCGAGAACGTGAAGCAGTTGCAGACCGCGCTCAACGTCGCACTCGCACTGCCGAAGAAGAAGCGCATCGTCACCGACGGCGTGTTCGGCAAGGGCACCGCCGCCGCGGTGTCGGCGATCGAGACGAACAACGCGCTTCCCGTCGACGGCATCGCGGACGACGCGGTGCTCGCGATCCTCGGCATCGACCCGACGACGGTGAGGCTCTCGGCGGGCACGAAGCACGCCACGGTCGCGACCGCGCAGACCGCGCTCGCCCGCGTGATGAAGGTGAAGCTGCGCGCGGACGGGATCTACGGTGCGGGCACCACGCGACTGGTGAAGCGGTTCCAGAAGTCCGTCGGGCTGAAGCAGACCGGGGTCATCGACCGCACGACCTGGATCGCGCTGCTTACCGCTTCAGCGCAGCGCTGAAGCGCGCCTCCCAGGCCGCGTCACTGACCATCTCGGGATACGCCGCGCGATACTCGCGCTTGAGCCGTCCGTAGTTGGCGGCGATCGACACCACCGACGCGGCCACGCGCCGAAGGAGCGTGAAGAACCGACGCGTGTCGCGCTCGACGACGTAGCCGTCGTCGATGCGGTCGTGGCGATAGAGGATCGTGTTGCGCAGCACCGCCACGCCGACGGCGCGTGCATCGATCGGCGCCACCCCGTGTCCGCGCAGGCGCAGCGGACGTGGAATGAGCACCCCACCGAGCGTGAGGAGGGCGAACAGGAATCCCCATGCGCGAAGCGCCTTGTGGCGCGGGGCGCGGGGCGCGATGCGGGCGAGCTCGGGCGACAGCGGCGCGGGCTTTTCCTCGGCGCACTGGCGCAACTCGTCGTGCAGGGCTGCGTGGTCGATCTTCATCCACTCGCCCGGTCCGGCGAGGAAGGCGTCCAGGCCCTTCAACATGTATTCGGTCGACGCATACCGCATGGAGAACAAGTTGCGGAACCCGAACGAAGCGAAGCGATACGCGAGGTTCCACCAGCGGTGACGGTCGAACACGAGCGTGTCGACGAGCGCCAGGTTGCGCGACTCGTAGTACAGCGAGCTCGGGTTGTTCTTCAGCCCGAAGTCGGCGTGCCAGACGATCACGCCGTTCAGGCACACCGAGTGTTTGCCCGTGTGCATGAGGCCGAAGGCGACGTCGTCGCCGCGCACGAACACCGGCAGCGGGTTGTCGCGGGTGACGTCGATCGGAAACGCCGTGTACCACCAGGCGGTGTAGTCGAAGGGAATCTCCGGGGCGTCCATGAGCGCGACCTCGCGCGAGCGCAGGTCGTCCTCACGGCCGAGGGCCTGCAGCGGATAGATGCTGCGGAACGAATACTCGCTTCCGGCCTCGAACTGCAGCCACGGCCGCTCCTCGCTGAGCATCGCTCCGTGCACGCACAGCTTCGGGTCGCGCGCATAGGAAAAGAGCGCCATGGTGCGCACGAGCGCCTCGGGTTCGAGCGTGATGTCGTCGTCCATGAACAACACGTGCGTCGCCCAGCCGGCCTTGCGCAGCT
>CAYSRZ010000112.1:0-3622 GCA_964433615.1 uncultured Acidimicrobium sp.
GGGCGCTTGCGCACCGGGTCGAGGCCTTCGAGGACCTGGATGTCCTTTGCGCCGTAGGTCGCGGAGCCCGCGGTCGCTGCTTTGGAGGTTTTTGCTGCCGCCATCACACACCTGATCCCGACCTCGCCGAAGGGGCGGCGAGGGTCTCAGAAAACGTCATAAACAACACGTCAAAGTCTACCAATTAGCGCTTCTTGGACGGGCGTTTTACGTGTACTTCGATGCCCGACACGGTGGTCGGAGTGGTCTCGTTGATCATCTTCACGATGTGTGCTTCGAGGAACCGAATTTGCGTCGCCCATGACGGGTCGTCGACGTCCACGTGCAGGGTGCCGCCCTCGAGACGAAGAGGTGTGACGTGTGCACTCACCTGGGGGCCGACGAGTGCGTCCCAGGATGCGAACACGCTCGAGGTCGCCTCGACCGGCTCACTGCCGAGTCGGGCGAGGAGCGAGTTGAGCGAATCCGTCAGTCGACGGGACGTGTCCGGGCCGGCATCGTCGAAGAAGTCACTCATCGCCCGTCACCATCGACCACCGCTCCCCCATGGATGTGCACGATACGGTCCGGGTGGGCCGCGGTGGGCAACACGCCCGCCGTCGTGATCAGCACCTGGCCCTCGGGAAAGTGGCCGAGAAGTGCCGCCGCGCGCTGCGGGTCGAGCTCGGACAACACGTCGTCGAGGATCAACACGGGCGGACCCGCCGTCACCTCGGTGACGAGACGATGCACGGCGAGACGAAGTGCCAACGCGAGCGTGCGCTGCTCACCCTGTGATGCGTGTGTGCGGGCGGGCAGACCGTTGAGCGTCATCTCGACGTCGTCACGATGTGGCCCGACGGTGCTCGTGCCGCGACGAACGTCGTCGTGTCGATGCGCGGCGAGTGATGCGGCCAGTCCATCCCGACGCCACTGCGGGTCGTACGACAACTCGAGTGGCGTGTTGCGTTCGGCGAGATCTTCGTATGCGCGTTGCACGAGTGGTTGGATCGTTGCCACCATCTGCGCGCGTTCGTTACCGAGAGCGGTGCCACACTCGACGAAGCGTTCGTCCCACACGTCGAGCGTCGTCTCGATGTCCGAGGCCAAGCGACCACCGGCTTGTTTGAGTAGAGCATTGCGTTGGCGCAACACGCGGTCGACTTCGCCACACAGCTGATCGAGTTTCGGCGACACTGCCACGAGCGCATCGTCGAGGAACGTCCTGCGCACCTCCGGAGATTCCTTCACGAGGCCGAGGTCTTCCGGTGAAAACACCGTCGTGCGCACGACCCCGAGCAGGTCGCGGGACTTGGTCAGCCGCTGCCTGTTGACCTGGGCCTTGTTTCGACCGACCCGGGACAGCTCCGCTTCGACGAGGATCTCGCGGCCATCGGGATGGATGATGGTGGCGCGCACGATGGCTGCGTCTGCACCGGTGCGGATCATCGCTTCGGTCGGTACGCCACGGAAACTCTTCAGTGTCGCGAGATACGACAGCGCCTCGGTGAGGCTGGTCTTGCCTTGCCCGTTGGCGCCGATGATCGCCGTCACGCCCTCGGCGAGATCCAGCTCCAGTCGCGCGTAGTTGCGAAAGTCGGTGAGCTCGAGTCGGCTGACGAACACGACTCGTCGTCAGTTGTTGAGTCGCTGCGGCATGACGAGGTAGAGGTAGTCCTCTGCGCCGACGCCACGAAGAACCGCCGGCTTGATCGGATCACTCGTCTCGATCGTGATTTCGTCGCCGACGACGGCTTCGACGCCCGCGGCGAGATACTCCGGGTTGAACCCGACGGTCATCTCCGAACCCGACAGCGTCGCGTCGATCTCTTCGACCGTGTTGCCGAGGTCCTGGGTCATCACGACGAGACGCAGCGACTGCTGCCCCATCTCGAGTCGCACCGGCGTCGTCTCGCGGGCGAGGATGCGACAGCGACGAATCGCCTCCATCAATTGCTCGCGCGACGTCGTCAACGTGTTCGGGTAGCTCGCCTGGATGAGTTGGCGGTAGTTGGGGAATTCGATCTGCAACAGGTTCGTCGTGAGCGTGACGTTGCCGATCGTGAAGGTCGCCTTGTCGGAACCAAAAAAGATCGTTGCCTCATCGGCGTTCGACAGGAGCCGCTGCAACTCACCGAGTGCGCGGCTCGGGAGCACCACGCGTTGGCCGTGGCCGAGCACGTTAGTCACAGCCAAGTCGCGCACGGCGAGGCGGTAGGAGTCGGTCGCGACCAAGCGGAGGCCTTCTGGTTCTGCGGCCATCAACACACCGGTGAGGGCGAGGCGTTGCATGTCCGTGCTCGCGGCACGGACCACCTGGCGCAAGGCATCGGCGAGGAGAGGAGCAGAAATGGTCACCGGTGGTGCTGACGCGAGGGTGACGTTCGGGAAGTCGGTGGCGGCGAAGGTCGACACGGTGGTTTGGAAGCGGCCGGAGGTGACGACTGCCTCGTCATTCTGAGTCTCGATCGTCACCTTGCCCTCCGGTGTGGATCGCACGATGTCGCTCAACAACTTGGCGCTCGCCACGACGACACCGTCGCCTTGGCCACCGACAGTGAGGATGAACTGCACGGACAAGTCGTTGTCGGTGCAGGTGATGGTGAGTTCGTCGCCCGTGAGCGACAGGCGTACACCGGACAACGCGGGCATCGCGTTGTTGCGCGTCGATGCGACACGGGCACATGCGCCGAGGGCCTCCGCCAGGACTTCTCGCTCAACTCGGAACTTCATGGGAACCACTTCCTTGGTTGTTCATTGTTGTGTGTGGATGGATATGTAAAAAGGTAGTAACGGTAATAAGTGCTGTGGATTGTGGGTAACTCACTCGATCCCTTGGTGATCAACGAACTTCACGCTCACACCACGTCGACGACTCGACACATCTTGCAGATGTGTAGTTTTCGCGTCTGGGTGTAACTCGTGGTTATCCACCGGTGTTGCAGGCCTCGTCCACATCGTTGTCCACCGCCTACGACGTCTTGAACTTCTGGACGAGTTCGGTGACCTGGTCGAAGACCTGCTTGCGCTCCTTCATCATGCGCTGGGTCTTGTCGACGGCGTGGATGACGGTCGTGTGATCGCGACCACCGAACAACCTGGCGATTGCCGGGTAGCTCAGATCGGTGAGTTCACGGAAGACATACATCGCGGTCTGGCGGGCCGCCACGAGTGGGCGCTGGCGGCTCTTGCCACGCAGGGCCTCGACGTCGAAACCGAGGTGCTCGGCGATCTCGGCCAAGAGTTGTTCGTCGGTGCGGGGCTTGGGGGCCGACCTGGACAGCAGGTCGGTGAGCAACTGTTCGGCCAACGCCACGTCGACCTGGGTCTTGTTCAGGCTGGCGTAGGCGGCGACGCGGATGAGGGCACCCTCGAGCTCACGGATGTTGGTCGTGACCTTGCTCGCGATGAACTCGAGTACGTCGTGTGACACCGAGGTGCGTTCGCGCTCGGCCTTGTTGCGCAAGATGGCGAGGCGGGTCTCCATGTCCGGCGGCTGGATGTCGGTGATCAGACCCCAACGGAATCGACCACGGAGGCGGTCTTCGAGGGTTGGGATCGCGTCCGGCATGCGGTCGGACGAGATCACGATCTGCTTGTTCGCCCCGTGGAGCGAGTTGAAGGTGTGGAAGAACTCCTCCTG
>CAYSRZ010000113.1:0-3616 GCA_964433615.1 uncultured Acidimicrobium sp.
AGGTGGCCATCGCCGAAGACGACATCGAACGCCTGCGGGACACCGTCTCGCTCGTCGACGTCGTCCAGGGCTACCTCCAACTGCGACGCGTCGGTCGCAACTGGGTTGGGCTGTGTCCCTTCCACGCCGAGAAGTCCGGGTCGTTCAACGTCCGTGAGGAGACCAAGCGATATCGCTGTTTTGGTTGCGGTGCGTCCGGTGACGTGTTCACCTTCGTCCAGGAGATGGAGCACGTCGACTTCGTCGGGTCGATCGAGCACCTCGCCAACAAGGTGGGCATGCAGCTCACCTACACGAACGCGGGGCAGGGCAAGGACCGCCAGCGTCGCAAGCGCCTCGTCGAGGTGATGAATTCTGCCGTCGACTGGTATCACGAGCGACTGCTCACCGCGCCAGACGCGCGTGCCGCGCGCGACTACCTGCGCGAGCGTGGACTTGCCGGCGACGTGGCTCGACAGTTCAAGCTCGGCTGGGCGCCCGACGATTGGGACCAGCTCGCCAAGGGACTCGGCGTGCCGATCGACGTGTTGCAGGAGGTCGGTCTCGCATTCGTCAACAAGCGGGGCAGACCGCAAGACTCGTTTCGCGCACGCGTGATGTTCCCGATCTTCACCGACTCTGGTGACGCGGTCGCCTTCGGCGGGCGGATCCTGCCGGGCTCGACGGACCCGGCCAAGTACAAGAACTCCTCCGAGACGACGATCTATGCGAAGTCCAAGACGCTGTACGGATTGAACTGGGCCAAGGCGAACATCGTCGCGGCCGACGAGGTGATCGTGTGCGAGGGATACACCGACGTGATCGGGTTCCATCGGGCGGGCGTCGCTCGCGCGGTGGCGACCTGTGGCACCGCGCTCACCGAGGAACACGTGCGTCTGTTGAAGCGATTCGCCAACAAGGTGGTGCTCGCCTTCGACGCCGATGCCGCTGGCCAGGGTGCCGCGGAGCGGTTCTATGAGTGGGAAAAGCGCTACGAGGTGCAGGTGAGCGTGGCGAAGTTTCCCGCGGGCAAGGATCCGGGCGAACTCGCCTCGAGCGACCCCGCAGCCCTCGTCGAGGCCGTCACGCACGCCAAGCCCTTCCTCGGATTTCGTCTCGATCGAGTGCTCGCCTCCGAACAACTGACGACCCCAGAGTCGCGCAGCAGAATCGCAAGCCATGCGATGGCCGTGATCAACGAGCACCCGGACAAAAACGTCCGCACGCTGTATGCCGGCGAGGTTGCGAGCCACACGGGGATCCCGGTCGCGGACCTCGTCGCGGTCGCCGCCAAGGGTGCTCGCGCGCCGCAGGTGGCGACGGCGCAACCGCGAGCCTCGCGCGCCAGCAGCTACGCGGCGGAGTTCGTGGCGATCGCGCTCATGATCCAGCAGTTCAACGAGATTGCGACGTATCTCATCGAGCCACTATTTTCGGACGAGACGTATCGACGCGCGTTCGTCGCGTTGAAGACGTCGGAGGGGGACCTGAACCACGCGCTGTCCATCGCCGACCCCGAGGCCCGCGAGGCGCTCGAGCGTGCCGCCGTGGCCGACGTGGACGTGAAGCCGGTGCAGGAGGCGATCAACTTGGTCGGAGCCGCCGTGCGCCGCGAGCTTGCCCAGCGCACCCGGCTCACCGATTCGAACGCCATCCAGGCCGACCGTGCGGCTCGCCTTCGCCTCGAGGATCTCGCCGATCCGCGCACGGCAGACGACGCGGCCGCCGAGTTACTCGCGTGGCTCGAGTCGATTGCGACCCACGAGGTGGGCGAGCAGTGAGAGGTTCGCCGAACGTCGATTCGGGGCCCGACGCCGTTCGGATGTATCTGAACGAGATCGGCCAGGTCGACCTGCTCTCTGCCGAGGACGAACGTCGTCTCGGCAAGGCGATCAAGGACGGCTTGGCAGCGGCCCAGGAGCTCGCCGACACGGGTTCGTCGCTTGGTCTGCGCGAGAAGCGCGCGTTGCAGCGGGTGGTGAACGAGGGTGCAAAGGCAAAGGACCACATGGTGCGGGCGAACCTGCGACTCGTGGTCTCGATCGCCCGACGCTACGACCGCAAGGAGCTGCACCTCGCCGACCTGATCCAGGAGGGGAACATCGGCCTGATGCACGCGGCCGACAAGTACGACTTCGAGAAGGGTTTCAAGTTCTCCACCTATGCCACGTGGTGGATCCGCCAGGCGATGACCCGTGCGATGGCCGACCAGGGCCGCAACATCCGCATCCCCGGCCACATGATGGAGGTCGTCAACCGCGTCCATCGCGTCGAGCGCGAACTACAGGCCCAGCTCGAGCGCGACCCGTCGCCCGAGGAGGTCGCCGAGCGTGCGGGACTGAGCGTGGAGAAGTTGCTCGAGGTGATGCAGATTGCCGTCACGACGACGAGCCTGGACGCACCCGTCGGGGCCGACACCGACGACCTGACCGTGGGCGACACCATCGCCGACGACAACGCCGCGAACGACCCGAGCGAGCTGACCGAGCGACGTCAGTTGGCGTCGGCGGTCGAGCGCACATTGAACGACCTGCCCGAGCGCGACCAGGAGATCGTCGCGATGCGCTTTGGCATCGGCAAGTACACCGGCCAGATCCACACGCTCGAAGACGTCGCCAAGAAGATGAACGTGACGCGCGAGCGAGTTCGCCAGATCGAGCAGAAGACCCTCGCGCGACTGCGTCATCCGCACAACAGCGCCAACCTGCGTGGTTTTCTGGACAACAACTAGCCTGAAGACATGAACCCGGCCGCGGCCCCCGCGCGACGCAAGGCGACCGACTGGAAGGTCGTCACCGTGACCGCAGAGGGTCGTCAGGGCTCCAAGCCCGACCATCTGGTTGCCGAGGAGCCGATGGAGATCCGCGCAGAGGCGCCGCGCAGCGAGCCCCAGCAGATCTCGGTGACCATGCGCACCCCTGGCCACGACTTCGAACTTGCCGTCGGCTTCCTCTTCACCGAGGGGATCGTCACCTCGCCGCGAGACGTGAACACGGTGAAGTATTGCGAGCTCGTCGAGGGCGAGGAGCAGAAATACAACATCGTGACCGTCGGCCTCACGAGGCCCTTCGACGTGGCACTTGCGCGACGGGCGATGGTGACGTCCTCGAGTTGCGGAATCTGCGGCACCGAGTCGATCGACCAGCTCCTCACCTGCACGACGCCGATGTCGCCCGAGAGCGGCCCGGTCCTCGACGCTGCGGTGTTGATGGGCATTTCGGACTCCGCCCGGTCCAAGCAGCCCACCTTCGATCGCACGGGTGGCCTGCACGCAGCAGCGCTGTTCGACTCGAACGGCGAGGTCTCCGTCGTGCGCGAGGACATCGGTCGTCACAACGCAGTCGACAAGGTGATCGGTCGAGCGGTGTTGGACGGGGCGGTGCCAGTGTCGACGAGCGGACTGTTCTGCAGCGGTCGGCTGTCCTTCGAGATCATCCAGAAGGCAGCGATCGCTCGCATCGCCTTCGTCGCCGCCGTCGGCGCTCCGTCGAATCTCGCCGTGCAGACCGCGGATGCACTCGGGATGACGCTCGTCGGATTCCTGCGTGACGGACGCGCGAACGTCTACACGCACCCGCACCGCGTGCGGATGTAGTTCGACCTAGGAGAACGTCGCCTGGCTGGACGCCGTGGCGCG
>CAYSRZ010000114.1:0-3545 GCA_964433615.1 uncultured Acidimicrobium sp.
AGGTCGTCGAGGTCGTCGAAGTAGCGGAAGATCGAACGCTCCGAGAGGCCAGCGCGTTGGGCGATCGTGGCGGCAGAGATGTCGAGGTGCCCCTCGCGCAACAAGTCGAGGAGTGCATCCACGATCTCGGCGCGGTTGCGCTCGCGGCGCAGGACCCGACCGTCGGTGGACGACGAGACGTCGAGGCTCATTGGGTGATGGCGTCCAAGGTGGCGTGCAGCGTCATCGCGTAGCTCTCACCCGGGGCGAGCCCGCCGATCGAACCGACGAGTGCGTCGGCCGACGCGTCGGAGTCGACGAAGGCGAACTGCACCGTGTCCCACTTGCGGCCGTCACCGATGATCGTTCCTTCGGCGGTGAGCGCGGTGGCCTGCGGGGTGGCGGAAAACACGGCGTTGCGGTCTGCCGCCTGACGCACGATCATCACCACTCGGCGGGTTTTCACCTCGCTCGGGCGTGGTCGGGTGTCGAGGGATTCATCCAGTGGTCGACAGCAGACGATGGTCGTGCGCTTCATGCCGGCCGCCTTGTGTTCGTGCTTGTCGGCGAAGTCCTTGCGTTCCTGCATCTCGATGAACGACTTGCGCGTCGCGTAGCGGACGATGGCGATGCGATCCCAATCCTCGTCTCCGACGTGGTTCTTCACGACGTCGGCGACGAACACGATGCTCGCCCCGATCTTGTTCAGGATCGACGCAGGGTTGTACTTGTCGTCGGCCTCACGACCGCTGATCTTTTCGGACGTGCCGGATTCGTACTGGGCGACCTCGTGATACTTCATGAGGTTGACCATGTAGATCGGGCCGTCTTCCTCTGGCGGGCGAGTGGCGAGATGGACCGCGTAGTCGAAGTCGATCCGACCGTACTTGTGCTTGAGCTTTCCTGTCTCGGCCATGACGTCCCCCAGACGTGTCGAGCAATCTTTTGACAGAGTGTATGACAATACCTAGAGTCTCTGCAAGGGGGCAGTCGATGAGTCAGTTCGAACCGTCGTTTTCGGGTGTCATTGCCGACACGTATCAAGAGTCGACTCCCGCATGGCCGCCGTTGCCTGCGGGTTTGCACGGCGCAAACGTCATCACCATCGTCTTCGACGACATGGGTTTCGCCCATCCAAGTTGCTTCGGCAGTTCGATCCCCACGCCGAACATCGATCGCCTGGCGAATTCGGGACTTCGATACACCGGCTTCCACACGACTGCACTGTGCTCTCCCTCGCGTGCATCGCTCCTGACCGGACGCAACCATCACTCCGTCGGCATGCGTGGCGTGTCGAACTGGAACACTGGGTTTCCGAACATGCGTGGCGGGATCACGCCGGCAGCGGCGACGATGGCGGAGGTGTTGCGCGAACGCGGATACGCGACGCTGTGTGCAGGCAAGTGGCACCTTGCGCCGATGGAGGAGTGCACGGCCGCCGGTCCGCACACGAACTGGCCGTTGCAAAAGGGTTTCGATCGCTTCTACGGATTTTTGAACGGCGAGACCGACCAGTTCTATCCGGAGCTCACCCGCGACAACCAGCACATCCTCCCGCCGCGCACGCCCGAGGAGGGCTACCACCTGACCGAGGACTTGATCGACCAGTCGACGACCTGGATTCGCGACCTTCGCTCGGTGCGCCCGGACCGACCGTTCTTTTTGTATCTCGCGTTCGGCGCGCAACACGCGCCCCACCACGCACCCGACAGCTATCTCGCCAAGTGGCGCGGCGCCTTCGACGAGGGCTGGGACGTGCACCGAGAGCGGGTGTTCGCGCGCCAGAAAGAAATGGGTGTCATTCCCGCCGACACGACGCTGGCGATGCGCAACCCGGGCGTGCGTCCGTGGGACGAACTGACGAAGAACGAACAACTCTTCGCCTGTCGCCTGCAAGAGGCCTTCGCCGCGATGCTCGACCACACCGATGCACAGATTGGACGCTTGCTCGCATTCCTTGACGAGATGAAGATGTCGGACAACACGATGATCGTGCTGCTCTCCGACAACGGGGCCAGCCGCGAGGGCGGTCCGCAGGGCGTGATGGACGAATGGAGTTTCTTCAACGCCGAGTGGGAGGACGTCGACGACATCGTCGCGAACCGTCTGGACGACATCGGCACGAAGCACGCGCACTCGAACTATCCGTGGGGCTGGTCACAGGTCGGCAACACGCCGTGCCGCTGGTACAAGTCGCAGACCTATGGCGGCGGCATCCGCGACTCACTCGTCATTTCCTGGCCGAAGGGGATCGCCGATCCAGGAGCGATCCGTCCGCAGTTCTGCCACATCTCCGACATTGCTCCGACGATCTATGACGCACTCGGGGTGCAGATGCCCCGCGTCGTCAACGGTCACGAGCAGATGCCGCTGCACGGCGAGAGCCTCGCCTACACCTTCGGCGGCCCGACGACGAAGCGACGCTCCGTTGCGCAGTACTTCGAGATGATGGGGCACCGCGCGATCTGGTCGGATGGATGGAAGGCCGTCACCTTCCACGACCAGGGCGTGCCCTATGACAAGGACACCTGGGCGCTGTACAACATCGACACGGACTTCTCCGAGATGCACGACCTGTCGAGCAAGGAACCCGAGCGACTGGCGGCGATGGTCGAGCTGTGGTGGTCGGAGGCGCGTCGCTTCGGCGTGTTGCCACTCGACGACCGCGGCATCGAGATCTTCGGTTCCAAGTCGCGACCCGGGTCGCCGCACTACGGGTCGACCTACACCTACTACCCACCCGTTGCCCACATTCCCTCCGATGCCTGTCCGATGCTGAGCGGTCGTGCATGGACGATCACCGCCGACGTCGAGGTCGGCTCTGGTCCACTCGAGGGCGTCATCTACGCGCGCGGCGGACACAACATCGGACACTCGATGTTCGTGCGCAACGGCGAGTTCCACTTCTATTACAACGCCCTCGGCAAGCATCAGCGAGTGGCGGCGCCCCTGTCGCTGTCACCCGGCGAGCACCAGCTCGGCGCGCGTTTTGACCGCGAAGGAAACACCGGGACCCTCACGCTCGTCGTCGACGGCCGCGACGTCGGCAGCGTGCACATCCCCAAGATCATGCGCATCCTCGGTTCGATGGGCATGGACCTCGGGTCCGACCGTTTGTCTCCCGTGTGTCCCGACTACGTGGCGCCGTTCCCGTTCACCGGTGAACTGCGCAAGGTGACCTTCGAGATCCGCAGCAAGCCGACCAAGACGGACGAGGAGGCCCAGATGCGAGCCGAGGCGGCGCGTGAATGAGCAAGACTGGACGACGACATGGATGAGCTGATCCTCGATTCGCTGCGCCGACGGATGCGTGCGGTGTTCTCGCTGTACGAGGACGCGACCCAGACGATGGACCTCGAGCACGTCAACCACTTCGAGCGCGAGGGAGTGCTGCCGATCGCCTTCAGCCTGTTCCACATCGTCAACATGATCGACTCGTCGTTCATGCTGATCACCGGCCAGATGCCGACGTGGAACGACGAGTGGAAGGCGAAGGTGGACATGTCGATCGCCGACCACGGCAAGCACAAGACCGTGGGCGAGATGGTCGACCAGCGCATCGGTGA
>CAYSRZ010000115.1:0-3516 GCA_964433615.1 uncultured Acidimicrobium sp.
GGGTGTGCAGCACGTTGCGCACGATGTCGACGGCGTCGAACGCACTCGCCATCGCAGACGCGCCACCAACGAACATCGACTCGTCCGTCTTCTTCGCCGACATCTCACGCACGGCCTGGGCGACGAGTTCGTCGATGGCGACGTCACCCGACGAGGGGACGAACTTGGCGTCCCCGAGCGGCGAGCCGACCATCGAGGTCGCGACGAGTTCGTTCACGCGATGCAGTTGATCGGCCGTCAGTTCCTGGGCGACCTCGAGCGAGGCGCTCTCGACGGCGCCGTTGGACAACACGATGACGAGGGTCGCCAGGTGCGCGGTCACGCCGACCACTTGCACGGAACGCACGACCGCGACGTCGGCCTTCGGACCGAGCACGACGGCGGCGTGGTTGGTGAGTTGTGCGAGCAAGGTGGACGTGCGCTGCAGGGTTTCCTCGAGGCGGCCGTGGGCCGTGTCGAAGAACTCCCCGACCCGAACTTGGGCGGCGGAGTCGAGTCGGCCCTGCGGGGTCAGGTGGTCGACGTAGAAGCGGTAACCCTTGTCGGTCGGAATGCGCCCCGCAGAGGTGTGCGGCTGGGCGAGGTAGCCCTCCTGCTCGAGATAGGCCATGTCGTTGCGCACCGTCGCCGGAGAGACCGAGGTGATCCGGGTGCGGGTGAGGTGCGACGAGCCGACGGGCTGGGCCGTCGAGACGTATTCCTCTACTACTGCGCGGAGGATGGCGACCTTGCGTTCGTCAAGCATGAGTTCTTCCTTCAGGATACCGATGGCAGCCACGGCCCCGAGTTCGCCTTAGGCCTTGCCGGAGACCACCTTGTAGCGCGCGAGTGCGACGTCGCGCTCGACGGCGTGATCGACGATCGGCTCCACGTAGGGGTTCATGAGGCCCATCGTCCACGGTGCGTGCACGACCTTGGCGTCCACGCCGGCGAGCTCGGGAATCCACGCGCGCACGTAGTTGCCTTCGGGGTCGAACTTCTCGCCTTGGGCGACCGGGTTGAAGATGCGAAAGTACGGCGCGGCGTCGGTTCCCGTGCCGGCGGTCCACTGCCAGCCATGGTTGTTGGAGGCGATGTCGCCGTCCACGAGGTGGCGCATGAAGAACTTGGCACCCCACTGCCACGGCAGGTGCAGGTCCTTGACGAGGAAACTGGCGGTGATCATGCGCACGCGGTTGTGCATCCAACCCGTGGCCACGAGCTGGCGCATCCCGGCATCGACGATCGGATACCCGGTGCGACCCTCGCACCAGGCAGCGAAGCGCTCCTTGGCTCGCGCGTCGGTGTCGAGGGTCATTCTGTCCATCTTTGGCTGCAGGTTCTCCCACATCGTGCGCGGCTGACGGAACAACACGTCGGCATAGAACTCGCGCCAACACAACTCGCTGCGATAGTGCGCCTGCGACTTCGTCTCGTTCAACTCGGCGAGCAGCGTGCGCGGGTGCACGACACCGAACCGCAGGTGTGGCGAGAGCCTGCTCGTTCCGTCGACGTCGGGGTTGTTGCGAATGTCGACGTAGCGGTCGAGTGCGCGATCGACGAAGCTCGACCACAACTCGCGCGCCGCGTCCTCACCTGCTTCCGGCAATCGTGCGTCGCATGGTGGGTCGCTCGGAATCGACTCGCTCGCCACCGACGGCGCGCCATGCCAGTCGACCTTCGGCGTCGGAAACGGCGCCGGCCAACCGATCGACAGCCACACCTTGGAAAACGGCGTGAACACCGCGTACGGCGTGCCGTCGGCCTTCAACACCGACCCTGGTTCGACCGCGTAGTTCGACCCGACGAATCGCATCGTCGCACCGGCCGCTGCCACGGCCTTGGCGACGCGTGCATCGCGCGCCATGCCGTACGACACGAAGTCCTTGGCGGCGAACACCTCGCTCGCCCCCACCTCTCGCGCGACGTCGGCGACGACCGTGGTGGGATCGCCCGTGCGAACGACGAGTGCGCCACCCATCGAGTCGTTCAACGCGCGCAGGTTGCGCAACATGAATGCCACGCGAGGAGCGCCAGCCCGTTCGAACAACGTCGGATCGATGACGAAAAGCGGCGTGACGCGACCCGACTTCGCCGCCGCACACAATGCCTCGTTGTCGGCGAGGCGCAGGTCGCGACGGAACCACATCACGCTCGTCGTCGTTGCCATGGTCACCCAGCCTGTCGCGTCACAACGGGTGATGCCGAACCGTGCTCGGGATGGCGGCTGAGGATCCACACGAGCATCGCGGTGCCCGAGACGATCGCGATCACGCCGCCGTAGGCAAGCGCCCACTCCACGCTCACGTTGTCGGCCACCCATCCCGTCACGGGACCTCCGATCGGCGTCGAGCCGAGGAAGGCGACCGCGGTGAGCGCGAGCAAGCGACCACGCATGTCGGGCGGCGACTCCTGCTGGGAGATCGAATTGGCAGAGGAGATCATCGCCGCCCCACCGATGCCGAGGGGGATGGACCACATGAACCCGACGATCACGTTCGGCGACCAGGCGAGCCCAAGGTTGGCGACACCGAGCACGATCGTCGCGCCGGCCACCCAGCGATAGGTGATGCGCACCTTTCGCGCATTCGCCAGCGCCCCGATCATGCTGCCGAAACTCGTGACCGCGAGCACCCAGCCGAAGTACTTTTCGTTGCCCCACGACTCGTCAGCGAGCTTCGGCAAGGCGACGCCGTAGTTGAAGGCAAACGTGGACACGAGCGTGAACACGATGAAGGTGACGAGGAGCTTTTCGTGGTGGGCGACGAAGCGCAGCGCGTCGCGCACGGGGGTTCCACCCTTGGGTGCGAGCGGTGGTTTGTGCATCTCCTCGGTGCGCAAGCCGGCGATGCCGTAGATCATCGCCGCGTACGACACGCCGTTGGCCACGAACAGCCACCCCGTGCCGAGCGGCCCGACGAGGGCGGCAGCAAGCGCAGGTCCGAAGACCCGCGAACCGGTCATCACCGCGGTGTTGAGCGACAGCGCGTTCGTCATGTCTGCAGGATCGACGAGTTCCGTGACGAGCCCGCGTCGCGCGGGATTGTCGATCGCCCCGACCACGCCGAGGGCGAACGTCAATGCATAGACGATCGGCACGTTGACGACTCCCGAGAGGTCCATGGCGCCGAGCAACAGTGCCTGTGCGGCCATCAGCAACTGGGTGATCATCGTCGTTCGACGACGGTTGAAGCGATCCGACAGCGACCCCGCCCACGCACCGAGCACGAGGGTCGGCACGAACTGCAGCGCCGAGTTCACCCCGAGCGTCGTCGCGCTCCCCGTCAGGTCATAGAGCAGGAAACTCGTCGCCGTGAACTGCAACCACGATCCGATATTGGACACGAGCAGGCCGAGGAAGAACAGGCGTGCGTTGTAGTTGCGCAGCGAGCGGAACATCCCGGCGGAGTTCGCGGAGCGCGGCGCGTCAGTCATCGAGCTTGAGCGCGGAGATGAAGACGTCGCCCGGCACCTCGACACGGCCGATCGACTTCATCTTCTTCTTTCCTTCCTTCTGCTTCTCGAGCAGCTTGCGCT
>CAYSRZ010000116.1:0-3502 GCA_964433615.1 uncultured Acidimicrobium sp.
CGGTCGAGCGCTCGAGCTTCATGCCCGGCGTCGTGCTTGCGTGCAAGAAGATCTCCCAGCACAAGGGATTCACCCTCGGGCTGGACTCCTTCTTGGGGATCTAACTAGCGCAGCGCCTTGAGTGCTGCTTCGTAGTTCGGCTCGTTGGCGATCTCAGGCACGAGTTCGGTGTGCGTGACGACGCCGTTCTCATCGAGCACGACGACCGCGCGGGCGAGAATGCCCTTCAACACACCAGAGGTGAGCGTGACGCCCATCGCGGTTCCGAAGTTCGTGCGGAACGACGATGCAGTCTTCACATTCGACAGACCCTCTGCGCCGCAGAAGCGACCCTGGGCGAACGGCAGGTCGGCCGACACGCACCACACCTCGGTGTTGGCGAGTGAGCTCGCGAACTCGTTGAACTTGCGCGTGCTCGTCGCACACGTCGGGGTGTCGATCGACGGGAAGATGTTCAAAATGACGCGCTTGCCCTTCAGTTCCTTCGGTCCGATCTCCGAGAGCGTGCCGGTGGTGAGGGCGAACGCAGGTGCCTTCGCACCAACCTTCGGCAACACGCCACTCGTGCGCACCGGGTTGCCGCCGAGGGTCACGGTTGCGGACTTCTTGGTGGCCTTCTTCTTCGCGGCCTTCTTCGCCGGCTTGCGTGCCGACTTCTTCTTGGCGACCTTCTTGGTCGAGCGCTTCGTGGTCTTGCGGGCCTTCTTGGCGGCCATGGGTGTCCTCCTGGAGACGGGTGGTTGGGGGACAAACTAGTCGGACTTTGGTCGACCTTTCCTCGCCGACTGGAAGAAAGACAGCGCAAAGAGCGCCCCGACCACCCACCACTGGTAGCGCTCGATGGCGTTGAGGAACGACTCGATCTGGGTCTCGAATCTCTTGCCGAAGGCCCACAGCACGACGAGCTTGATGACGATGCCGAGGCTGATGAGGGGGAGGAACACGGTCGGCTTCATGCGGCGGTGACCGAGGAGGGCACAGACCACGTTGCTCGCGGGCATCAGGATGAGGGCGAGCCAGCCGGCGCGGTCGACTGCGCGTTCGGTCCAGCGATAGATGGCGGGGAGCTCTCCCATGTTGCTCTCGACCCAGCCGATGGCCCGGTGGCCGTACCAGCGACCGACGAGGTAGAGCGCGACGCCGGCGGCCAAGATCCGCGGGAAGCCGATCACCCAGTAGGAGACCTGGTCGATGTAGGGCACCGAGGCGAACAGGTTGCGGTTGCGCGAGGACAGTGCGAGGACGAGGCGGGGGCGCTCGTCGACGAGGGCGGGGCCGATGTTGCTGCCGATCGTGCCGATCACGAAGAGCAACGTCGTGAAGCTGACGACGGCCTTGCGCATTCGGAGCAACCTAGCCCAGTTGGTACCGTTTGGGCAGTCAGACGATGGGGGTGGCCATGAAGGGCTTGATGCAAGAGACGCCGATGACCTTGGTGCACATGTTCGAACGCGCCGAGAAGTATCACCGCGACAAGACGATCGTGACCGCGACCGGCACCGGTCGCGAACGAACCACGTATGCGAAGTGGGCGGAGCGCACCCGCAAGTTGGGTGGCGTGCTCGACACCCTCGGCATCTCGAGCGACGGTCGCGTCGCGACGTTTGCCTGGAACTCGGCTCGTCACCTCGAGTTGTACTTCGCGCCGCCGTGCACCGGTCGCGTCGCGCACACGCTGAACATTCGCCTGTTCCCGGAACAGCTCACCTACATCGTCAATCACGCCGAGGACGAGGTGATCTTCATCGATCGTTCGTTGTTCGCACTCATTGCCCCATTGCTGCCGACTTTCAAGACGGTGCGCCATCTCGTCGTCATGGATGACGGCAAGGGCGAGGCGCCGACGAGCGTGCCCGGCTTCGAAGTGCACGATTACGAGAAGTTGCTCGCCTCGGCCAAGGCGGTCGAGTTCGACATCCAGGACGAACACCTCGCCGCGAGCATGTGTTACACGAGTGGCACGACGGGCAACCCGAAGGGTGTGGTGTACAGCCATCGCTCGACGTTCCTGCACACCTTCGGCGCGATGACCGTGGACTCACTCGGTGCGCGCGAGAGCGACACCATCCTGCCGGTCGTGCCGATGTTCCACGCCAACGCATGGGGCCTCGCGCACGCAGCGGTCGCATCGGGCGCGAACCTCGTGATGCCGGGACCGGATCTGTCCGGCAAGGCGATCGCGAACCTGATCGTGGAGGAGAAGGTCACCGTTGCCGCCGGCGTGCCGACGATCTGGATGGCGGTGTTGCCCGAATTGAAGGGTCGCGACACCTCGTCATTGCGAGCTATTCCGTGTGGTGGATCCGCGGTGCCGAAGGCGCTCTCTGAGGGCTATCGCGAACAGACCGGACTGCCGATCCTGCAGGCGTGGGGGATGACGGAGACGTCACCGATTGCCGCGGTCTGCACGTTGTCAGCTGCGGATCAGAAGTTGCCGCAGGATGAGCAGGCCGAACTGCGCACCACCGTCGGTCAGATCGCCTTCGGCGTGGATGCACGCGTGGTCGAGCCGGGCACCACGAATCCCGTTGCGTGGGACGGCGAGACGAGCGGCGAACTGCAGTGCCGCGGGAACTGGATCGCCGCCACCTATTACAACGATGAGCGCGCGCACGAGAGTTTCACCAAGGACGGCTGGTTGCGCACTGGCGACGTCGCGACGGTGGACGCCCACGGCCGCATCCGTCTCGTGGACCGCACCAAGGACTTGATCAAGTCGGGTGGCGAGTGGATCTCCTCGGTGGAGATCGAAAACGAGTTGATGGCCCATCCGAAGATCAAGGAGGCTGCCGTCATCGGCGTGCCGCACCCGAAGTGGTCGGAGCGTCCGCTCGCGTGTGTCGTCGTCAATCCCGGCGATTCATTGACCAAGGATGAGGTTCTCGACCACATCCGTGGTTCGCTCGCCAAGTGGCAGGTTCCCGACGATGTCGTGTTCATCCACGAAGTTCCGAAGACCAGCGTGGGGAAGTTCTCGAAGAAGACCCTGCGCGAGCGTTTCGCCGACTACGTGTTGCCGGAGAACTAACCGAGGCGACCGGAGTTGATCACGCGCGCAAGGAATTGCTGCGTGCGCTGATCCTTGGGTTCGCCGAAGATCTGGTCGGGGTGCCCCGACTCGGCGATCGTGCCGTTCGCGAGGAAGCAGACGCGGTCGCTGATCTCGCGTGCGAACCCCATCTCGTGGGTGGCGAGCAAGAGCGTGATGCCGCTGCCCTTCAGTTCGCGCACGACGTCGAGCACTTCGCCGACGAGTTCAGGGTCGAGGGCAGAGGTGATCTCATCGAGCAGCAACACCTCGGGGTTGAGCGCGAGCGCACGAGCGATCGCCACGCGCTGCTGTTGACCACCTGAGAGACGGTCGGGGTAGGACTCGAGCTTGTCGCCGAGTCCGAAGCGGGCGAGCAACGTTCGGGCGCTCGACTCTGCTTCGTCGCGCGAGAGCCCGAGCACCTCGGTGAGGGCGAGCGTGGTGTTGCGCATCACGCTCATGTGCGGGAAC
>CAYSRZ010000117.1:0-3496 GCA_964433615.1 uncultured Acidimicrobium sp.
GCTCCGTCAGGGGTTGACATGGCAGACGACATGCACGAGAGCACGCTGATGCCATACATCAGCGGCGCCATGGGATTCTTGGTGGCATTCAGGGTGAAGGTGTCGTGTGCCTTGATATCGACCAGCAACCACGTGCCGTCGTCGGTGATCGCCTCGCGAATCGCTCCCATCATCTGTGCCGGGTGGGTCATGTCGTGGATGCAGTCGAAGGTGGTGATGAAATCGACGGAGTGGTCCGTCGGTAGGGGCGTGTCCCGCGGGTCAGCAAAGCACGCGTTGGCGAGCCCCGAACCGTGCAAGCGCTCGTTGGCTCGTGCGAGCGCGTAGGTGCTGATGTCGTAGCCGACGAAGGTGCTCGAGGGGAACTGTTTTGCCATAAGAAGGACTGCGCCACCCGCTCCACACCCGACGTCGGCAACCCGAGCAGAGCGGTTCAGTTTGTCGACGACACCGTCGAGATGGGGAAGGACGTTGTCGATGAGGTTGTGGTTGGTCCAGGGCTCGAAGCTGCGCTCGATGCCGACGGCGCCTTCCGGTCCGTGGCTGTCGTAGTTGCGTCCGATGCCGGTGCGAAACGACTCGGGCATGTGAGTGAGCGACGACATCGTCTGTGGAAGTCGATGGAACATCCCCATGCCGAAGGCGGGGTGGTGTTCGTCGGCAAGAACCGCGCGCTGTTCGGGCGAAAGGAAGAACGTGTCGTCGTCGATCGAGGGCGGAGTCGACGACCGTGACGCCGTGCTGATCAACTTTGCCGATGCCTGGTTGTAGCACCACTCGCGAATCCATCGCTCGTGGCATCCCGTCGCCGCGGCGAGTTCGGTGGTCGTGAGTGGATGCGGAGCGTCCGCGAGCGCGCGGTAGATGCCGAGGTGGTCGCCGAGGTGCACCATTCCCGATGTGACCGCACCCTCGAGTTTCGTGAACAACAGGAACGAGAAGAACTTGAGTGCGTCTGGATTGATCTCGGTCATAGGGTGCAATTCAACCTAGTCAAGACGGTGACGGGTGCTGGTGGGCATGATCGGGCAGACTTGGGTCATGAAACTTCTTTCGAAGTCGTGGATGTTCGGTTTCGTTGCCACGGGCAGTGTGCTGCTCGCCGGATGCAGCATCGGTGGCGGCGACACCTACAACGGTGTCGCGGTGCCCAATGATGGGCTCACGGTGCAGGGGACGGGCAGTGTGAAGGTCGTTCCCGACGGTGTCGCGTTCAATTTCTCGGTGTCGGTGATTGCGGAGTCGACAGAGCTCGCAGTGTCTCAGACCGCATCGGCCGCGGAGAACGCACGCGCGGCATTGAAGGATGCAGGCGTGGACGATGCCGACATCGCGACCCAGAGCGTCAGCGTCTACCCCGAGTACGCCTATTCGAGTGACGGGTCACAGTCCCTCAAGGGATACCGCGGCACGCAAAGCTTCGCCGTCACGATCCGCGACACGGAGTCCGCCGGTGAGATCGTCGACGCAGTCGTGGCCGCTGCTGGTGACGACATGCAGATCAGTTCCGTGACGCCCGTGTTGATCGACACTGAAGATGCCGCAAACGATGCTCGCGAGAAGGCAATCGACGCGGCCAAGGTGAAGGCGAAGGACTATGCGGACCTGCTGGATGTCGACCTTGGGGACGTCCTCGTGATTTCCGAAGTGTCGGCGCCATCGGGTGTCACGCCGGTGATGGCTCGGGACTCGATGGCAGTCGAGACCGGCGCAAAGACCCAGATTGACCTCGGTGTCCAAGAGGTGTCGGTCACGGTCGAGGTGCGCTGGGCGATCTCGAACTAAAGCGTCTTCTCCATCACCGTGTGGGGCAGCCCGTTGAGGGTCGTTTCACGCACGACGCTCCAGCCCTTGGAGCGATACCAGTCGACGGAGTGCTCGGTATAGAGGTACAGCCTCTGGTGTCCGAGTCGCGCCGCACGCATCGTGACGTGCTCGACGAGACGAGAGCCAATGCCCGACCTGCGTGCGTCCGGGTGCACGAACACCGCCGCCAGCCACGGACCGGGTTCGATTGCTCCCGGCAGGTCGTCGTCATCCACGAGGGTGGCGAGCCCGCGCAATGAGCCACTGCGATCGACCGCCGCGTACACCTCGATGAGGCGACCGTGTGGATGGGTCATCCGCGCGTATTGGTCGAGATAGGTCTGCGGGGTGTCGTCGGGGAACTCGTGACGCCATGCCTCAACACTCCAGCGCGCGGCTTCGTCCCAGAGATCCCGGCGGTCGGAGATGGGCACGACGCTCACATCATCGGGTGCGAGCGTCTCGATGAGGATCGCGACCGCGACGATTGCGATGCCGATCCATGCGGACGTGGTGGGCCGTTCGCTCAAGACGACCGCACCGAGCAGGGTGGCAACCGCTGGCTCGAAGAGCGTCAGCATGGTGGCTTCTCGTGGCTTGAGGTGTTTGAGACCCTGGGCGTAGGCCCAGTAGGCGAGCGCAACCGTGACGACACCGAGCCACGCTGCGAGCGCAACGCCCGAGCCCGTCCACGCCCATGACATGTCAACGACGAAGAGTGCGGGAGAGAGGAACAGCGCGGCGAGCCCGAATACCCGCACCATCACCGCGTTGGAGGCCATCCCCGTCGAGACGAGCGACTTGCTGGCGAGCGCGAAGATGGCATACCCGAATCCCGCGGCGAGGGCGAAGACCACGCCAGTCGTGGACACCTCACTCGTTGCGTCACTCGAGACGATGAGCGCGATCCCGAGGATCGCAAGTGAAGTGGCGAAGAACCAACGACGCGAGGGTCGCGACCGCGACATGGCAAACGACATCGCCCCGGTGATGAGCGGAGCACTCCCGAGCGCGACGACCGTCCCGACGGCAACTCCTGCCGATCGCACGGCGGCAAAGAAGGTGGCGCCGTAGAGCGCCTGCCCGGCACCAGCCGCAACCCATGTACGAAGGGGAACCCGTCGCGACGGTGTCGCTTTGGGTGCGAAGAGAGCCGTCAGTCCCCAGAGCGCAACCGCACCGACGACGAAGCGTATGGCTGCGACGCCGAGTGACGTCGCAGAGTCAGGTCCGAGTTCGCGTGACGTGCCGGTCGTGGCAAAGCACAGTGCCGCGAAGAGCACGAAGAGCCGCGAACGCACGTCCCAACGCTAGTTGTCGCATTCGATCGAGGACCGACTACTGGGAGGCGAGCAGGGTGAACAGCGCGATGAACGAGGCACCCATGAACGTTCCCATCGTCCACAGAGCGGCGGTGATGCCCTTCAGTCGACGGTCAATGTCGTCGAATCGATCCTCGTGTCGGGCAAAGCGCTCGTCGATTCGCGCGAACCGCTCCTCGAGTTGTGCAGACAAGAGTGCAAACTGCGAGGCAACACCTGCCTGGAAGAGGTCGAACCGCTGGTCCATTCGCTGGTCCATTCGTGTCTGGAAGTCGGTGAACTTCTCGTTCATTCGGGCGTCGAAGTGCTCGAATCGCTGGTCCATTCGTGTCTGGAAGTCGGTGAACTTCTCGTTCATTCGGGCGTCG
>CAYSRZ010000118.1:0-3493 GCA_964433615.1 uncultured Acidimicrobium sp.
TCCTCTCCCGCTGCGACCATCTCGATGTATCGATCAGGGGTCCGCACGTTCCACCATCGTCGGCCATCTGCATGTCCGTGGGCGGCAGACCCGAAGGCGTGATAGTTCCCTTGGAGCCAATAGAGGCGGTTGTGTCGACACTCGTGTCCCGGTCGTGACCAGTTCGAGATCTCGTAATTCTCGAGACCGAGTGCGACGAGTGCCTCGTCGGTCGCCTCGTATTTGTCGGCCTGGTCGTCGTCGTCGGGATGGCGAGACGGATCGTCGGCGAGCGGCGTCCCCGCCTCCACCGTGAGTCCGTAGGCCGAGACGTGAGGTGGTTCGAGCGACGTCACGTCGCGCAGTGTGGTCTTCCAGTCCTCGAGACTTTCCCCCGCCGCTCCATAGATGATGTCGAGGTTGAACGTCGGAATGCCGACCTCGCGGATCGCCTCCACTGACCGGCGTACGTTGTCGACGTCGTGCGTGCGACCAAGGGCGGCAAGCACGTGTGGCACGGTCGACTGGACGCCGAGCGAGATGCGATTGACGCCCGCATCGCGGTACACCCGCAGCATCTCCGACGTCACGTTGTCTGGATTGCACTCGACGGTGACCTCCGCATCTCCGGTCGTCGGTATCGCCCGGATCACGTCGGCGAGCTCGTCTGCCGGCACCATCGACGGAGTCCCCCCGCCGACGAAGATGCTCGTGGCGACTGGCATGCCCGAATCGATCGCGCGAGCGATGTGCGTGCGCACGGCCGAGAGATAGCTGGTCGTGAGGTGGTGACGGTCGGTGAAGGTGGCAAAGGCGCAGTAGTCGCACCGTTTCGAACAGAACGGCACGTGGACATAGACGCCGTGCATGGCGTGCACCTACTGCGCCGGCGGGACGAACAGCAGGTCGAGTTCGGCCAACTTGTCGCCGACCTCGTCGACCGTCACGTCGAGCATGACCGCGATCGCGCGCGTGTCGTGGGCGCGGACCGTGATCACCTTGCCGTTGAAGTCCTGGCGCTGGACTTGGATCATGCGCAGCAAGCGCTCCAACATCGTGAACTGCGTGCCCTCCATCGTCGAGAGCTTGGCGACGTCGATGCGCAGCTTCTTCTGGGGTGCGGCACCTGGCTGTGAGCCCTCCACCCGCTGCGGGTCGCGCGGCAACATCTGGTCGATCGTGACGTTGTAGAAGCGTGCGAGGCGCTCGAGGCGTGGCACCGAAATGATCCGCTCGCCGCGCTCGTAGGCGCCCATGACGCTCGCCTTGAACTCCTGGTTGGTGGACTGCTCCACCTCGGCGAGCGAGAGACCCTTTTGCTGGCGGATGCCGCGCATGCGCTCACCGAGTTGACGTGCATACGACTCGTCGTTCGGATCTTCACCTGCCATCGCTCACCCCCTCGCCATGTTCACCATCAACGCTCCCGCCACTATGGCAGCAGTTTCGGCCCGCAGGATGGATTCGCCGAGTGAAACCGTCGTGGCCGAGGCGATCTCGTCTCGTGAGAATCCGCCTTCGGGTCCGATGACGAGGAGTCGATCGGCACTCGACAACGAGCGTCCGTCAGGATCGGCCACGACGCACCCGTCGAGGGCGAGGACCGAGTCGAGCGTGCGAATCTCGTGCACGGCTGGCAACCACACGCGACGCGACTGCATCGATGCCTCGCGTGACACCTTGACGAGTCGGGCGTGGTGCTTGTCGGCCCTGTCGCCATCCCACTTGACCACCGAACGAGTCGTCGGTGCGAGTGGATAGACGTCGTCGATGCCGATCTCGGTGAGCTTTTGCACCACGAGCTCGGGACGCTCGCCCTTGACCGGAACGAAGGCGACGCCGAGGCGGATCGGCGACGACGGCACGAAGTTCGGGCCCTCGAGCATCGTCACCACGCCATCGCGCGACACCGTCGCAGTCCCCCACGAGCCACGACCATCGGAGACGCTGATCACGTCACTTTCCCGGATGCGCAACACCTTCAAGAGGTGATGAGCGTCGTCACCTTCAAGCTCGGGGTGTCCGAGATCCTCGACGAAGACGTGTGCGGCGGACGTGCGCAGGGCGTCGTTCACGAAAACGCTGACTTCAACTTCGAGAGCAGACCGCCCTCGGCTGGCAGCACGTGTTCGTCGCGCTCGGAGGCGAGCCGACGCAGCAGTTCCTCCTCGGCACCCGTGAGTTTGTTCGGGGTGACGATGACGATCCGGGCGCGCAGGTCTCCTCGACCTCGCGACCGTCCACCCGACGACAGACGCGGAACTCCGCGACCCTTCAACACGAACTCGCGACCGAACTGGGTTCCCGCGGGCACGATCAACTCTTCGTCACCATCGAGCGTCGGCAAGGTGAGCTGCGTGCCGAGCGCCGCCTGGACGATGGAGATCTCGACGTCGGTGACGAGGTCGTCGTCTTCGCGCCGATACACGTCGTGGTCGGCGACCCGCACGTGGACGTACAAGTCGCCCGCCTGGCCGCCGCGAATGCCGACAGCTCCCCGACCGGAGAGTCGCAGCGTCTGGCCGCTGTCGATTCCCGCAGGGATGTCGACGGTGTACGTGCTCTCCTTGATCACGCGACCGTCACCGCGACACGAGGTGCAGGGCTTGTCGATCGTCTGGCCCATGCCGCTGCATCGACCACAGACGTTCGACGTGACCATTTGGCCGAGCATGCTCTGGCGCACGCGACGCACCTGGCCCGCGCCACCGCAGTCGGGACATGTCGTCGGCTTCGTGCCTTCGCGCGCGCCGGTACCGGCACAGTCGTCGCAACGCACGGCGGTGCGCACGCTGACCTCGCTCGTGCAACCGAACACCGCCTCTTCGAAGGCCACGTCGGCGACGGTCTCGATGTCCTGGCCGCGCGGCGGACCGGACGGTCCGCGACTTCCGCCACCGAACGGCGACCCGCCTCCGAAGAACGCATCGAAGATGTCGCCGAAGCCGGCACCAGCGAACGGATCGCCTCCGCCACCGCCGCCCAGACCTGCTTCTCCGAACTGGTCGTAGCGGGCCTTCTTTTCGGGATCGGACAACACTTCGTAGGCGCGGGAGACTTCCTTGAACTTCGCCTCCGCCTCCGCGTTGCCCGGATTGGCGTCTGGGTGCAGTTCACGGGCGCGCTTGCGATATGCCTTCTTGATTTCCTCTGCGCTCGCGCCTCGGCCGACGCCGAGCAACGCATAGAAGTCCTCTGCCACCCTCGATCACCCCTCCGCGAGGCGACGACCGAGTCGGTCGCTCACGACCTCGACGGTGGCGAGGGCCTGCGGATAGTTCATGCGGGTCGGACCGAGCACGCCGACGGTGCCCACGGTCTCGCCGTCGGCGACGACCGGCGCGAGGACCACCGAGCACGCAGCAAGTGGCTCGACGCCGTGTTCTGCTCCGATGGCAATCGACAGTCCTCGGTTCAACATGTCGCGCACGAGGCTCACCATCACGTACTGCTGCTCGAGGGTGTGCAGCACGTTGCGCACGATGTCGACGGCGTCGAACGCACTCGCCATCGC
>CAYSRZ010000119.1:0-3429 GCA_964433615.1 uncultured Acidimicrobium sp.
ATGGCCGAGGGTCGAATCATTGCGGAGGGCACACCGGAGCAGATCTCCGCCAATCCGGCGGTCATCGAGGCCTACCTCGGCGGCCACCAAGGAAAGTCGTTGTTGGAGGATGCGCAATGAGCGGTCTGGTGTTGCACGTCGAGGATCTCGTCGCGGGTTACATCCCCGAGGTCAACATCCTGAACGGGTGCAACATCGAGGTTCGAGCAGGCGAGTTCGTCGGCGTCATCGGGCCGAACGGTGCCGGTAAGTCGACGGTGCTCAAGGCCATCCTGGGGCAGTGTTCGACCCGCACTGGTTCGGTGATGCTGAACGGCGAGAACATCACTGGCAAGAAAGCACACGAGCTCGTGGAACGAGGCGTCGGCTACGTGCCGCAGACACAGAACGTGTTTCAGAGTCTGACGGTGTCGGAAAATCTCGAGATGGGCTGCTTTCTGAAGCCCAAGGTGTTCAACGAACGTTTCGAGTACGTCACGACGCTCTTTCCGAAGTTGCGGGACCGCGCTGCGCAGCGAGCGGGTTCGCTGTCCGGCGGTGAGCGCCAAATGGTGGCGATGGGTCGGGCGCTCATGATGGAGCCGAAGTTGCTGCTCCTCGACGAGCCGTCCGCGGGACTCTCGCCAGCGTTGCAGGACGA
Source organism: uncultured Acidimicrobium sp. (assembly GCA_964433615.1). Taxonomy (GTDB): domain Bacteria; phylum Actinomycetota; class Acidimicrobiia; order Acidimicrobiales; family Ilumatobacteraceae; genus UBA3006. The sequence continues at coordinate 641 of CAYSRZ010000119.1, forward strand.
GGTGTTCATCCAATGCAAGAAGATCAACGCCGAGGGCATCGCCATCTTGATGGTCGAGCAAAATGCGCGTCGTTGCTTGCAGGTGACCGACCGTGCCTACGTGCTCGACCAGGGTCGCAATGCCTACACGGGGACCGGACGTGAGCTCCTTGCCGATCCGAACGTGATCAAGTTGTATCTCGGCACGCTTGCCAAGATGACCGGCGGCTGAGCCCGCCCAATGTGCGCTCGTCACGTGGTGGCGTGACTCATCCGGAAATGCAAAAGGGCCCGGTCCTTGCGGACCGGGCCCTTTCGTTGATCCGAATGGATTACTTACCCGAGTCGAAGTTCTCGCCGAGTGCGTTACCCATGTTGCCGTCGCAACCGTAGACCATCTTGTTCTTCGGGCCAACACCCTTCTCCACCATGGTGCGGAGAATGCGGGAGCCCTCGTCGAACGTGACGAGCATGATTGCATCCGGGTTGGCAGCGACGATCTCGTCAACCTCGGCATCGAACGTCGTTGCCTTCGGGTCGTAGATCTTCTTGCCAAGGACTTCAACGCCTGCTGCGGTGAGGTTTGCCTCGATCGCATCAGCAAGGCCCGTACCGTACGCATCGTCGAGCGCCATGATGTACACAGACGCTGCGCCGTCGCCCGCGATCAAGTTCGCGAGCACTGCACCCTGGAGCTTGTCCGGGGGAGCGGTGCGGAAGTAGAGGCCCTTGTCGTCATAGGTCGTCAGCTTGTCCGACGTGTTCGCCGGGCTGAACTGGATGACGCCTGCTGCCGTGATCTTGTCGATGACCGTGAGGGTCACGGACGACGAAGCGGCACCGATGATGGCATCAACGTTTTCGCCGAGGAGGCGGTCAACGGTGGTGCTAGCAGTGTCGGTGCTGGTGTCGCCGGAGTCACCCTGGACGTACTCGACTGGCTTGCCGAGGATGCCGCCTGCTGCATTGATCAGGCTGATTGCATACTCAACACCAGCGAATTCCGGTGGTCCGAGGAAGGCGAGCGAACCGGTCTCCGGAAGGAGCGAACCGATCTTGAGCACGCCGTCACCCTTGCGCTCGACGCCGGACGGAACCAGGTCGACGATGTCGGACTCTGGTGCGTCTGCGAGGACGTAGGACGCATCGTCATACGAGAAGCGGTTGTCTGCACCGAAGGTGAGAACGCCGTACGAGGCATTGACTGGCTCGCCGTTTCCGTTCATGTCCTGCGGGCCAGAGGCGCCGTCGTAGTCGATGTCGGTGCCAGCCTTGATGAGCTCGAGGCAGGCGGTCACTTCGGTGCACTTCTCACCGTCGCGCGAGACGTTCTGGATCTCGTTGGCAAGTGCACTGCCATCGGTTCCAGCAACCTCTGCCGCGAGAGCGACGAGCATCACCGAGTCGAAGGCCTCAGCTGCGTAGCTGAAGTCCTCGAGAGCTGCGTTACCTGCGGCGGTCCAGAAGTCGTTCAAGCCTGTCTTGAACTCATCCGAAAGGTCGACGAGGGGCATCGTGCCCTTCATGCCTTCCAACTCGCCACCGGCGGCTGCAGCCGTGGTGTCTGAGGCCGCGTCGTCGCTACCGCCACAGGCCGCCAGCACGAGGCTGAGGCCGGCAACGATGGCACCGAAACGGCGCATGTTGGTTTTCTTCATTATTTTTTTCTCCCCCTAGGAGTCGGGTGGCGGGTGCCACCCTGGGTTAGGACCTCCAAGCCTATGAGGGGCGCCAGCCGAGGGCAACGGCGGGCGAACGATTTCGCGCCCTAGGACGGGGAGGCGCTGGCCTTGGAAAGACGGTCCCTGATGGCTCGTCCGAGCCCCACCGGCGGCGGCAGGACGACGACGCCGTGGTGCCACCCCTTGTCGTCACAGGAGCGGAGCAGGTCATAGAGCTGGGCGGCATACAGCGACACCTCCGAGGGGGTCGCCAGGAGTCCAGTCGTCGCTGGGTCGAAGGTTGCGAGCAATTCGAGTGCCGCATCCTTCGTCTCCACGGTGTGGATGCGACAGCGCGGTGCGTAGTGGCTTGCCAGCATGCCGGGTGCCCGGCTCGATCCACGTGGCTCGACTATCGAACAGCCGACGAGGGGCTCGAGATCCTCGACTGGAACGCCCCCGTGACGCAGGATCTGGGGCGGATCGGTCGTCATGTCGAGGATCGTCGATTCGACACCGACGACGCTGCTTCCCCCGTCGACGATGAGATCGACGTCGCTTCCAAGGTCGTCTTGTACGTGTCCAGCAGACGTCGGACTGACCCGCCCGAACCGGTTCGCGCTGGGAGCGGCGATCGGGCATCCGAGCTTCTTCACGAGATCGCGGAAAAACGAGTGGGCCGGTACACGAACGACCACCGTGTCACGACCGCCGGTGACCACGGGCGACACACGATCGGAGCGCAAAAGGAGGATTGAGACCGGACCCGGCCACACCTGGGGTGCAAGTCGACGCGCAGACGCCGACACGTCGACGGCGACGTCATCCAGCACCTCATGCGACGCCCCGTGGACGATCAGCGGGTGAGTGAGCGGTCGATCCTTGACGGTAAAGACGCGACGAATACCCGACGGGGAGTCGATGGAGGCTCCGAGACCGTAGACCGTTTCCGTCGGGAGGGCGACGACACCACCATTTCCGAGGATTTCCGCGGCTCGATCGAGGGCGACGGGGTCGAGATGTGAAACGACTCTCGAACCCACGGCAGTAGCATAGGTTGGTCCTGAAACGTCGGGGTGGAGGTAGTGCGATGCGATTCTTGGGTGATCGACCGTCGTTTGACCTCACCTACAACGACGTCTTCATGGT
>CAYSRZ010000120.1:0-3420 GCA_964433615.1 uncultured Acidimicrobium sp.
CGGCCTCACCGGCCGCAAGATCATCGTCGACACCTACGGCGGCATGGGCCGTCACGGTGGCGGTGCGTTCAGCGGCAAGGACCCCTCGAAGGTCGACCGTTCCGCGGCATATGCAGCGCGTTGGGTCGCCAAGCACGTGGTTGCCGCGGGTGCGGCGCAGCGTTGCGAAGTGCAGGTGGCCTACGCCATCGGCATGGCCCAGCCGATCAGCATCCTCGTGGAGACGTTCGGCACGAACACCGTTGACGAAGTTGCGATCGAAAAGGCCGTGCGTGAAGTCTTCGACTTGCGCCCGGCGGCGATCGTTCGCGACCTCGACCTGAAGCGCCCGATCTATCGCAAGACCGCCGCATACGGTCACTTCGGTCGCGAGCGTTCAGAGTTCACCTGGGAGTCGTTGACCAAGCTGAGCGACCTCGCTTCCGCACTCAACCTCAAATAATCGTCGCCGTGTGAACGGTCCGTGCATCGCTGGGCGGTCCTGACGTGATCGTTCGCGTCGTCCCAGACGTTTCGGGCGTCGACAAGGTCTTCGACTATCGCGTGCCCGAGGCGATGGTGGAGCGGATTCGACTCGGCGACGTCGTGCGCGTGCCGTTGAACGGACGCAGCGTGGCTGGATGGGTGATCGACGTGCTGGGTGACACCGAGTCCGAGCATCGAGACAAGCTCCTCGACGTCGGCAAATGGTCGAGTCGCGGACCTGGTGCGGACGTCCTCGACCTCGCGCAGTGGGCTGCAGGACGATATTTCGGGCGATTCCGAAGCCTGCTCACCTCGGCATCACCAGAGCGAAACGTCTCCGTGGTTCCCGCCGCTCGTCACGGTCGTCTCGCCGAGGCCCACGTCGCCGAACGCGACGCACAGACCCTCGAGGCGATTGGAGCCGGCGCGTCGACGATGCTCGTTCGTGGACCGTGTTATGACCTGACGAGGGTCGTGGGGGCTGCGGCAAGCATGGGTCCGGTGGTCGTGGTCATGCCCACGCAGTCGCGTGCGAGGGGACTGGCGGCCGCTTCGCGCAAGATGGGTCTGACGACGGCGCTCTATCCGCAGGAATGGCAGGCGGCCGCCGCCGGAGTCGACGTCGTCGTCGGTGCTCGGGCCGCGGTGTGGGCGAGCGTGCCTCGAGCGTCGTCGATCCTCGTCGTCGACGAGCACGACGAAGCGCTGCAGGAGGAACGAATGCCCACCTGGAACGCTCGCGACGTCGCCATCGAGCGCGGTCGACGCCGTGGTGTCCCGGTCCTCTTGGTGTCGAGCGTGCCGAGTGCTGCCGGAGTGAAAGCGTGCGAACGCATCTTGTCGTTGGACGACGAGAAGTGGGCGGCGCAATGGCCACGTGTGGTGGTCGTCGACCGGAGCACCGACGAGCGATTCGGTGCGAATCTGTTGTCGAGTGAAGCCATCGAGGCATTGCGGAACCCCCGTCGGCGCGTCGCGCTCGTGCTGAACACCAAGGGTCGGGCGCGATTGATCGCGTGCGGCAGCTGCCGACGTGTCGTGCGATGCCCGGCGTGCGACGGCCCGTACGCGATGGACGATGCGTCGCAACTGGTGTGCTCGCGTTGCTCGACCTCGCGACCCGCGGTGTGTGCGGAGTGTGGATCGATGAAGATGGCCCTCATCCGCCAAGGCGTGGCTCGCCTGCAGGAGGACGTCGCGCGGGCGGCAGGAGTCGAGATGACGGAGGTGATGATGGTGTCGGCGACGACGACCTCGGACGAGATGGTCCATGGTTCACGTTTGCTCGTCGGAACCGAGGCGGTGCTGCACCGTGCCCGTGACCTCGACGACGTGGTGATCCTGGACGTGGACGCCGAACTTCTCGCACCGAGGTACCGCGCCGCCGAGGCGGCGATGACGTTGATCGCCCGCGCCGCCTGGGCCGTGTCGCGTAGCAGCAACTCTCCGCGGGTCATCATCCACACGCGCGATGCGACCCATCCTGCGCTGCGGGCATTCGGCGATCTCGGCGTGAAGGGCTTCGTCGACTACACCCTCGAGCAGCGCCGCACGCTCGGACTTCCTCCGTTTTCGGCGATGGTGGAGTTGTCGGGCGAGGGGGTGGATCGTGTGGAGGCAAACCTGCGATCCGACTTGCTCGTCGACGTCGCCCGAGTGGATGGAGAGAAGCTGCTCGTACGGGCAGCAAGCGACGATCAGTTGGATGAGAGTCTGCGTGCGGCTGGCGTGAGTGCTTCAGGTGATCTCAGGGTCGCGAGAGATCCGCTGCGGGCGTAGGGGTCACTCCGAGCACACGGAATCCACGTTTGCTCGTGACGCGCTCGACTTCACATCCTCGTTCGGTGAGCCACACGCTGAGTGAGTCGGCCCCGAGGTTGCGGTTGACGACGAGCCACGCGGTGGCGCCAGGTGCGAGTCGGGTGAGCCACGTGGAGAGCAGTCGGTGGAGTTCGGTCTTGCCGACACGAATGGGTGGGTTCGACCAAATCGCGTCGAATCTCAGGTCCGCGGGGACGTCGGTCGGGGATGCACACACGACGTTCGTCAGACCGTTGGTGTGCGCGTTGTGGCGGCACAGCTGGACGGCCCTTTCGTTCACGTCGACGGCATAGACGTTCGCCTTCGGCGACCGCACCGCCATCGCCATGGCGATCGTTCCGGTTCCACAACCAAGGTCCAACAGGGTTCCCTGCATCGGCGGCCGAGGCACCGCGTCGAGGAGCACCTCGGTTCCGGCGTCCAGGCCTTTGCGCGAGAACACGCCCCGGTCGGTTGCGACGTGGAGCGTCGTGGAATCGACGACGAAGTCGAACGACGACCGTGCATCACCACCGCTTGCGGGAGACGCGGAAAAGTAATGGTCGGTTCCCATCGCGTGGATAGCCTTGCACGCGATGGCCATCGACGAAAGCACCACCGATTCGAACGGTCAGATCCGCGTGTTCGGGGATCCCGTGCTGGAGGTCGTCGCTGCCCGCATCGACAACGTTGACGGAAAGTTGATCTCGCTTGCCGAGGACATGTTCCGCGCGATGTACGAAGCTCCCGGGCTGGGTTTGGCCGCACCGCAGATTGGCATCCAGCGTCAGATCTTCGTGTGGGACATCGACGACAATCCCCAGGGCATCATCAATCCCGAGATCGTCGAGTCATCGGGGGAATGGGTGTACGACGAAGGGTGTCTGTCGATTCCCGGGATGTACGTCGAAATGCTGCGCCCTCGGCGCGTGTTGGTTCGGGGCATCTCGCTCGACGGAGACGAGGTCGAGTTCGAGGCCGACGAATTGCTCGCACGACTCTTCCAACACGAGATCGACCACTTGAACGGCGTGCTCATGTTCGACCGAATGACTCCGGACCAGCGCGAGGCCGCGCTCAAGGCCTACGAGACGCGCGATCTGCGTCCGTCGGCGGAACCGATCCACCTGCGGCTGAGCTAGCCATGCTCGCTCC
>CAYSRZ010000121.1:0-3391 GCA_964433615.1 uncultured Acidimicrobium sp.
CGAAGCGAAGCAGGAACTCGAGCAGACCGCGGTCCTCGACGGCAATCGCCGAGATGCTCGGATCGGGAATCGACCAGTCCGCAAAGACGATCTCGAGCGAGCCGCTGACCTCGACGACTCCGTCCGTGATGCGCGCGACGAGCGCGACGGTCACGTCCTTGGTCACTCCACGCAGTGTGAGCGAACCTGGTGCGTCCACGACCAAGTCCCCACCAGCGAGTGCTTCTGGCGTCAGCGCGATTGGTGCACCAAGTTCGAAGGTCGCGGTCGGATATGACGCCGTGTCGAGGATTCGTCCCCGGACTTGTCGATCGCGACGATCGCTGTCGCTCACGAGCGTCGTCATGTCGACCTCGAAGCGCGCCTCCGTGACCTGCTCCGCTGCGATGGTGAGCGATCCGGTCACCGCATTCGTGCGACCTACTCCTTCGGTCGATTGGCCAAAGAGGATTTCCTTCACCCGATAGCCGACGACCGAGTCGGACTGCACGCTCCACACGCCGTCGAGCACGGGACCAGTCGCCTCGGCGATCGTGGTGGCGACGTCGAGCGTGGTCGGTGTTGGCTCGAGGGTCAGCGCGTCGGGTGCGTCGTCCTTCACGACGTTGATGTACACCCAGGGAACGCCAACCACGGCGACGACGAGAGCGACGACGGCGATGAGAACCTTGCGGACGACGGGGGTCATGGCTCCACTATGGCAAATCCGGCAGCAATCTCGTCGACGTTGCCGAAGATCGTGAGCATCGCCGCCGCATCACCCTCGAGGACGATGGTCCCCTTGCCGATTTCGTCCAGGAACGTCGTGTCTTGGGCGATGACGTTGAGCAGCATCTCCCGCGTCATCGTCACGGTCACGTGTGCGTTCGGATCGTGGCGGCCCCGTGTCGCATACAGCGCCCGGTTCGACAACCCGAGGATCCAGCGCTCGTCTGAGGTTCCCGCCATGTCGGTGAAGGTCCAGTTCACCGCCACGTGCACGCCGCCGATCGCTTCAGACTTGATTCGCACACCGATCGTGTCGAAGACCTGTTCGATCGTCATCGCCCGGATCATGTCGCGTGCCCGTCGTGCCCCCTGCGTGAGCTTGGGAGGACCCTCGCGCAATTCCTTCGCCCCCATCAGATAGGCGTTACGGAAGGTCGACGACTCGGCCTGGTATCCGAGTTGCTCGAGCGCATCGGCCTGCAGGTTCCTCGCGGCCTGGTTGGTCGGGTCGGCGAACACTGCGTGGTTCACCACCTCGACCACCCAGCGATAGTCACCCGAATCGAAGCGCTCTCGGGCATGGGCAAGCAGCCGATCCATGCCGCCGGCGAGCTCCACGTAGCGCGTGCCGGCTTCGACCGGTGGCAGCTTGTGCAGGTTTGCGGGGTTCGCGTCATACCAACTCAAGTAACGCTGGTAGACGGCCTTCGCGTTGTGCACGAGGTCGCCATAGAACCCGCGCGTGTGTTCCTGGGCGAGGAACTCGGGTGGCAACTGCAGCTCCTCGGCGATCTCGGTCGCAACGAGTCCCCTGTTCGCCCGACGCATCGTCTGGTCGTGCATCCAGCGATAGAGATCGCGCTGCAGCGTGAGATACTCGGCGACGTCCGCCGCACCCCATCGCGGCCAATTGTGTGAGGCGAACAACACCTGCGTGTCGGCGGCGAACAACTCGATCGCCTCGTTGATGTACTTGGACCACTGCAGCGCGTTGCGCACGAGTGCGCCACGGATGGGCACGAGGTTGTGCATCGTGTGCGAACAGTTCTCGGCCATGCACAGCGCGGCGAAGTCCGGAAAGGAGAAGTTCATCTCCGCCGGGGCTTCGGTCTCGGGGGTGAGCTGGAACACGATGCGCACCCCGTCGACGGTCATCTCTTCACCCGTCTTGGTGACCTCAATCGTCGGCGCGATCAGTCCAGGCGGACCCATCGGCACGGAGTTGCCGAGACCGCAGTCCACGTGCCCGGTCGGATCCGCCTCGAGCAACGGGCCGAACTGATAGGTGGCGCGGCGCGCCATTGCAGGACCCGCGATGATGTTCTCGCCGATCGCCTCGTGCAGGAATCCCTCGGGAGCGATGATCGCGCATCGTCCCGCATCGACGTCCGCCTGCGTCGTGACCCCAAAGACGCCCCCGAAGTGGTCGGCATGGGAGTGGGTGTAGATGACGGCGACGACAGGGCGGTGCCCGACGTGCTCGGAGATCAGCTCATACGACGCCTTGGCGGTCGCCATCGTGGTGAGCGGATCGACGACGATCCAACCCGTCGCCCCACGAATGAAGGTGACGTTGGAGATGTCGTAACCGCGGACCTGCCAGATGCCGTCGCAGACCTCGAACAACCCGTGATGAGCGTTCAGCGTCGCGTGTCGCCACAGGTGCGGATTGACCGTGTCAGGTACGTCACGGCCGTCGCGCAGGAATTCATATCGGCGTGGATCGATGACGTGACGCCCCGCGTCGTCGAGAATCCCGCCAGACAGCGCACCGACGAAGCCACGCCTCACGCGCTCGAGATCGGCCGGATCGAAGATCCGATCGTCGGGCTGGTTCGAGCTTCTCGTGTGGTGCGTCGCTGGTTTTCCGACCACGTCAGTTCGCCTTCAGGTGCTTGGCGAGGTGTGCGCCGGCGAGCGCGATCGCCGCCGCGCCGTCGTCCAACATCTCCGACATCGAAAAGAACGCATGAATCTGGCCATGGAACCGCGTGAGCGACGCCGGCACGCCGAGTGCGGCGAGACGCGTCGCATATTGCTCGCCCTCGTCGCGAAGTGGGTCGTACTCGGCCGTGATCACGGCGGCTGGCGCCGTGGCGGCAAGTTCGGCATCGGTTGCACACAACGGCGACATGCGCGGATCATTGACCATCGATGCGTCACCGCCGGTGTAATGGGAAAAGAACCAACGCATCGAATCGGCGGTCAGGAAGTAGCCGTTGGCGTTGTCGAAATAGCTCTGGGTCGTCGAGCGAGCGTCGGTCACCGGATAGATGAGCAACTGGAACGAAAGGTCCATTTTCCCGTACAGCGCGACCACCGCGGCGAGGTTGCCGCCTGCCGAATCCCCTGCGACGGCGATCCGCGCGGCATCCACTCCGAGGATTCGCGCATTGTCGCGAACCCAGCGCGTCGCGGCGATTGCGTCCTCCACGGCTGCGGGAAATCGATGTTCCGGGGCGAGCCGGTAGTCGACGGCCACGACTGCGTGACCTGACGCAACCGCAAGCTTGCGACACACGTCGTCGTGTGAATCGAGGTCGCCGATTACGAAACCTCCGCCGTGGAAGTACACGCAGACCCCGGTCGTCTCCAATGTCGGGCGATACAACCGACAGGGAATGCCACCCGCGTCGACGTCGCGGACCTCGGCGAGCTCGACCGTCGAGATGGTGCGCATCGC
>CAYSRZ010000122.1:0-3387 GCA_964433615.1 uncultured Acidimicrobium sp.
TAGTCCAACTACGCTGGACCTCGATGGCTGAATCCCCCAAGAAGCCTGGCATCGTGCACGAATTCAAGGCCTTCGTCAACCGCGGAAGCGTGGTCGACGTGTCGGTCGCCTTCGTCATGGGTGCCGCGTTCAAGACCGTCGTCGACGCGTTCGCGGGTGACGGCAAGGACAACCAGGGGATCCTTGGCGGGCTGGTGGGGGCCATCTTCGGTGGTTCCCGGCCGAACTTCAACGACAAAGGTCTGACACTGAACGGCAGCTTCATTCCGGTCGGCGCGCTCTTTACCTCGGTGCTCAACTTCTTGATCATGGGTGCAGTCATGTTCTTCGTGATCAAGGCCTACGGTCGCTTCCGCACGTCGCAGGTGGAGGAGACGACGAACGAGTTGCTGAAGTCGATCCGCGACGAGCTGCGGGATCAACGAGGCTCGTGAACGCGCGACGGCTCGCAGCCGCCTCGATCGTCGCAGCAACCTCATTGCTCAGCGGGTGTGGCGCGATCACGTCACTCTTCGACTCGTCCAACCGCCTGGATGGTTTCGGTCGAATCCCGAGCGGGGAGTTCAATACCGTCGTCACGCTCCCGGATGGTGTGACGATCGACTTCCCTGAATTGATTGGCGCGATGATCGGACCACAGGTCTCCGGCTCGCGAGTGCTGATCATCGGCGACTCGATCATCGCGAGCACCTCGAGTCGATACGGCAACGAGATGTGTTCGACGCTCACCAAACTCGGCTGGCAGGTGGCAGTCGAAGCCCAGGCTGGGGAGTTCATCGACTTCGCCCCGAAGGTCGTCGGCAGGCGACTCGAGGAGAGCTGGGACACCGTGGTGCTCTTCCTCGGCACCAACTTCGACGGCAACGGCAAGTACTACGAAGCGACGCTGCGCGAGACTCTCGCCGCATTCGGTCCGACCCCAATGGTCGTCCTGACGACGGCCGAGTTCCGTCCTGCGCAACGCGAGGTGAACGAGATCATCCGTCGCGTCGCACTCGACCATCCGCACATGACCCTGCTCGACTGGTCACAGATCGCCAAGAACCCCGGCGTGATCGGTGCGGACGGCGTCCACCTCACCGCCAATGGACGTGACGTCCTCGTCACGTCCATTGCGCGAGCACTCGAGTTCGCTCCGGACCGCAACAACGGCACGTGTCTCGAGTCGGTGTTCCGCAACGACTCCAAGGTCATCGACGTGATGCCGGAGCCATCGGGTGAGGCGCCAGTCGAGACGACGATCGTCGATCCCTCCCAAACCACGTTGCCATAGGCGAGACCACTAAGGTCGCGAGATGACTTCTCGCATGAACATCGGTCTGTTTTCCACCACGATCGACGGGTCCCTCGACGGGGTCGTCGCGGACGCCACTCAGGCAGAGCGCGACGGATTCGCCTCGTACTGGGTACCCCAGATCTTCGGACCGGATGCGTTGAGCACGCTCACCGTGGTCGGCCGCGAGGTGCCGCGCATCGAACTCGGAACGAGCGTCGTGCCGACCTATCCGCGTCACCCGATGATGCTCGCCCAGCAGGCGCTCACCGCGAACGCCGCTTCGGGCGGTCGCCTGTGTCTCGGCATCGGTCTCAGCCACAAGGTCGTGATCGAGGACATGATGGGCATGTCGTTCGACAAGCCGGTGCGTCACATGCGCGAGTACCTGTCGATCCTCATGCCGCTCATCGAAAAGCAGAACGTGTCGTTTTCCGGCGAAACGTACTCGACGCACGCAGGTCTCGGCATCCACGGGGCCAGCAAGTGCGGCGTCGTCGTCGCCGCGCTCGGACCGCAGATGCTCAAGTTGGCTGCCGGCATGACCGACGGAACCCTCACGTGGTGCACCGGTCCCGAGACGCTGCGTACTCTCACCGTGCCGACGATCACCGAGGCCGCCAAGCAGCTCGGTCGCCCCTCGCCGCGAGTCGTCGCCGCACTTCCCGTGTGTGTGACCTCGAACGTCGCCGATGCGCGTGAGCGTGCCGCCAAGATCTTCGCGGTGTACGGGCAGCTGCCGAGCTATCGCGCGATGCTCGACCACGAGGGTGCCGCTGGTCCGGCGGACATTGCGATTGCGGGCTCCGAATCCGAGGTCTTCGATCGCATCGCGTCGCTGGAGGAGATTGGCGTCACCGACTTTGCCGCAGTGGAGTTCGGTGCGACGCCGGACGAAGCGGCAGCGACACGCGCGGTGATGAAGAGGTTGATCGCGCGTTAGCGCAGCGAGATCGGAGTGCCGACCGAGGCGTTGACCTCGTCGAAGAAGTCGTTGCCCTTGTCGTCGACGACGACGAAGGCGGGGAAGTCGCGGACCTCGATCTTCCAGACGGCTTCCATGCCGAGTTCGGCATATTCGAGGACTTCGACCTTGGTGATGCAGTCCTGGGCTAGGCGCGCGGCAGGACCACCGATCGAGCCGAGGTAGAACCCGCCATAGGTCTTGCACGCCTCGGTCACCTGGCGCGACCGGTTGCCTTTGGCGAGCATCACGAAGCTGCCGCCGGCGGCCTGGAACTCACCGACGTAAGAATCCATGCGTCCGGCGGTCGTCGGTCCAAAGGATCCCGACGCCATGCCGTCGGGGGTCTTTGCCGGACCCGCGTAGTACACGCAGTGGTCTTTCATGTACTGCGGGAGTCCTTGGCCCGAATCGAGACGTTCCTTGATCTTGGCGTGCGCGATGTCGCGGGCCACCACCATCGGCCCGGTGAGCATCACGCGTGTCTTGACCGGATATTTCGACAGCGTGTCACGGATCTCGCTCATCGGCTTGTTCAAGTCGATCGACACCACCGTGTCGTGGAGGTCGTCCTCGGTCACCTCGGGCAAGAAGCGCGCAGGATCGGTCTCCAGTTGCTCGAGGAAGATTCCGTCTCGGGTGATCTTGCCGAGCGCCTGGCGGTCTGCGCTGCACGACACCGCCATCGCCACGGGGCAGCTGGCACCGTGGCGTGGAAGACGGATGACGCGCACGTCGTGGCAGAAGTACTTGCCACCGAACTGTGCGCCGATGCCGGTCTGCTGGGCGAGTGCGAGCACTTTGCGCTCGAGGTCCAGGTCACGGAATCCGTGGCCGAGCGCGCTACCGGTCGTCGGAAGCGAATCGAGATATCGGGCACTCGCCAACTTCGCGGTCTCGACGGCGAACTCGGCCGACGTGCCACCGATGACGACGGCGAGGTGATACGGGGGACACGCTGCGGTACCGAGCGTCTTCATCTTCTCAAACAGCCATGGAAGCAGCGTCTTTTCATTCAGGAGCGCCTTCGTCTCCTGGAACAGGTAGCTCTTGTTCGCCGAGCCACCACCTTTGGCGAGGAACAGGAACTTGTATTCGTCGCCGTCCGTGGCATGGATCTTGATCTCGGCGGGAAGGTTCGTGTTCGTGT
>CAYSRZ010000123.1:0-3371 GCA_964433615.1 uncultured Acidimicrobium sp.
GGTGCGGCGACCCATCCAGCGCGGAAACCTGGCAGCGCGTGCGACTTGGAAATCGACGACACGGCAAGGGTGCGCTCGCGCAGTCGCGGTGAATCGAACGGGGAGTGGAAGGGTGCGTCGTAGGTCATGTCTGCATAGACCTCGTCGACGACGATCCACAGGTCGTGGGCGATCGCCACCTCGCCGATGGCATCGATTTCTTCGCGCGACAGCACCGCGCCGGTCGGATTGCTCGGAGTGTTGAGGAGCAACACGCGAGAGTTGGGAGTGATCGCTCGCTCGATCGCCTCGGCGGTGACGTGGAAACGGTCCTCGGGGAGTGTGGGAACGGCGACGAAGGTCGCGCCGGATGCGGCGACGAGTCCCTCGTAGGTCGCGTAATACGGATCGGGAACGAGCACTTCATCGCCTGGATGGACGAGCGTCATGAGGCACGTGCAGAGACCGTTCTGTGTTCCCGCCGTGTACAAGATCTCCTCCGGCGACACCGCCGTTTTCGAGCGCTTCGACAGGTGTGCGGCGATGGCTGCGAGCGCAGCCGGTTCACCTTGGCCGGCCGCATACCGTGTGCGCCCGGCGTGCATCGACTCCGCCGCCCGCGCCAGCACGCTCGCTGGTGGCGGCAGGTCCGGTTCGCCGATCGACAGCATCGTGATCGGCTGCCCCGAGTTCAACCGACGCAAGGCTTCGACGTGCACGGCCCACTTGGCGGCGCCGAGTCCGGAGAGTCGGTCGGAGATGGGGGCGAACTTCATCGCGTCTCAGCGTAGGTGGACTGTCGGCTCAGCGGCGATGCGTCTCGGTCATCCGCACCGCAACGAGCACGCCCGATGCGCCGGTCAGACCCGCGACGGCGAGCGTGGCGGCCTCGATCGATGCGGCGTCGGCGAGGAGACCCGCAATGAGCGCACCGACGGCGAATCCTCCGTCTCTCCACAGTCGATAGACGCCGACCGATCGCGCGCGCCACGACGGGTTGGCGACGTCGCCGATCGCCGCGAGCAACGTGGGATACACCATGGCGGTACCGACCCCGAGTGCGAGTGCGCCGACGACCCACCACGCGAACGAGCCGACGAGCGCGATGAATGCAAGTGCGAGCGCCTGCAACAACATGCCACCCGCGATCAGCGGCTTTCGACCGATGCGGTCCGAGAGCGGTCCGGTCACGAGTTGGCACACGCCCCATGCGGCGGGGTAGAGCGCAGCCAGGATCCCGATGCGCGCGACGGAGAGCCCGGCCGCTGCAAAGAGCAGAGGGAACAGTCCCCAGGCGAGTCCGTCGTTCAAGTTGTTCACGAGTCCTGCCTGGGAGCACGACGACAGGTTGCGATCTCCCCACGTCGTGAGCGCAAAGACCTCCTTTGTGGTCAACGTCGCGTCCGTCTGCGTCGACGTACGTCGTTCGATGTCCACGAAGTGGCGCGTCTCGCGCACCGCGACGCTCGACAACCCGAGTCCAAGAGCGGCGAAGCTGAGGCCAAGGAGGAACGGTTCCGGTCGCAGTCCGTACGAATCTGCGATCGCTCCCGTGGCGAGCGCGGTGAGGGCGACGGCACCATAACCTGCCGCTTCGTTCAGCCCCATGGCGAGACCGCGACGCGACGGACCGACCAAGTCGATCTTCATGATCACCGTCGTCGACCAGGTGAGACCTTGGTTGATGCCGAGCAAGACGTTTGCTGCGACGATCCAGCCCCACGACGGCGCCCAGATGATGAGGAGCGGAATCGGGACGCCGATCAGCCACCCGGCGACGAGGACGGGCTTTCGTCCGTAGCGGTCACCGAGCGTTCCTGCGAAGAAGTTGGTGCCAGCCTTGACGAGTCCGAATGCGACGATGAACGTGAGCGTGACGGTGAAACCCGTGAGGCCGAAGTCCTCCTCGGCAAGTAGTGGCAGGATCGTGCGCTCTTGGCCAATCATTCCGCCGACGAGTGCGTTGACGGCAACGAGCAGACCGAATTGTGCGGCGTTCTCGCGAAGGCCGAGCCGGGGTTCAGTGGGTCGAGACATGGGGCGAAGTGTTCCCCTCGAGCATCCCACGAATCAGGGATGGAGGCAGTGTTTCCTCACGCGTCTGTTCGACGAGCACGCGTCATGCCCTAATGACGGCGAACCAACGACCTTCGTTGTCGGGAAACGCAAAGTTCGACATGCCGGAGTGTTCGCCAACCTCGGTCGCGGCAACTCCATTCGCCACGAGGGTGGCGCGAGCGACGTCGAGGTCGGGCACGCGGAAGGCGATCGACGGTGTTGCGAGGTCGAGGCCATCAGGATTGTCTTTCATCAGGGCGAGGGGAACGAGTTCGAAGCTGAAGTCCTGGTCGGCAAATCCGACCTCCACGATCGAGAAGTCACCTGCTTGGGAGCGACCCTTTTCGACCATCCCAACCTGCTCGGTCCAAAATCGCAGACATGCCGCGGGATCGTTGACGTACAACACGACGTATCCGACTTTCATTCGTTGCTCCAATCGTTGAGGACGGCAAGCGTATGAGGAGGGGCACCACGCGCGCATCTGCGCGCAACTCTTGGTGGAGCTGGGGGGAATCGAACCCCCGTCCATCAGCCGTTGAACGACCGTGATACGACCATTCCCGCAGTGGTGCTAACGCCACACCGTCGGCGGGTCGAGTACCCCTTGCGGGGTAGCGGCACGACTTTCCGTGCGGTCATCGGTCTTTCCCGACGCCACCAGTCTTTCCCGATGTCATTCCCCGCTTCTGTTGCCGGGCTGCGGTGAATTGGCCCCGTGCGACCTTGCGGCTCACGGTTGCTCTCTACGCCCTAATTAGGCCGCGAGAGCGAACTGCTTGTTGGCAGTTGTTGGTTTGCCCCGATTAACGAGTCTGAGCAACTCGGGTCGCACGTCCGGCCAGCGACACTGACGTCGAAACCTGTCAGCCCCGTTGATTGAACTTGCAAGGTCAGTGTACGGCGGGGGTGTGGCGGTTATGCGGCGCCCTTGCGCGCACGACCCTGCGCCTTGCGCATCTCGAGTTCGCTCTCGCGCTTGGCGATCGCCTGTCGGCGGTCCGCCTTCTGGCGGCCCTTGGCCAGCCCGAGGTCGACCTTCACGCGACCCTTGCGGAAGCGCACCTCGAGGGGCACGAGCGTCAATCGCTCGCGCTGCATGCGCTCGTGCAGGCGGCGGATCTGGTCGGCATGCAGGAGCAGTTTGCGACGGCGCACGGGCTCGTGCGAGCCGACGCCGTGGGCGAACTCGTAGGCGGCGATGTGCATGCCTTCGAGCCACATCTCGCCGTTGACGACGTGGGCGTAGGCGTCCGCGAGCTGCACCTGGCCCGCGCGAGCGCTCTTCACCTCGCTCCCGAGCAGCACAATGCCGGCCTCGACTTCGTCCAAGA
>CAYSRZ010000124.1:0-3254 GCA_964433615.1 uncultured Acidimicrobium sp.
GCACGCCATCCGAGGATCGCGCGCACGAGCGTCGGATCGGCGAACACCGTGGTCGGGTCTCCCGCACGGCGCGGCGCAACGACGTGAGGCACGCTGCGCCCGCTCACTTCCTCGGCCATGCGCAACACGTCGAGCACCGAGCTCGCCTGACCCGTGCCGACGTTGCAGGCCATCGACGCTCCGCCGGTGGCGAGGTAGTCGAGTGCGTTGATGTGGGCCTGGGCGAGGTCTTCGACGTGGATGTAGTCGCGCAGGCAGGTGCCGTCCGGGGTCGGGTAGTCGTTGCCGAAAACCCGCAGCGGACCGGATGCGCCGAGGATCGCCTTCATCACGAGCGGGATGAGGTTCTGTGAGTAGTCCCAGTTCTCACCGATCGATGCGTCCGCGCTCGCACCTGCGGCGTTGAAGTAGCGCAGCGAGACCGAGCGCAAGCCGATCGCGTTGCACGAGGAGAGGAAGCGCTCCACGTGAACCTTGGTCTCGGCATAGACGCTCTCGGGCTTGAGCGGGGCGTCCTCGTTCACCGGGACGTGGTCGGGGTTTCCGTAGACGGCGGCAGAGGAGGAGAACACGATGCGCTCGACGCCGTTGGCGAGCAGCGCATGCACGAGGGCGATGGAGCCGGCGACGTTGTTGTTGTAGTAGCGCAGCGGTTGCTCCATCGATTCGCCGACTGCCTTGTAGGCGGCGAAGTGGATGACGTCGTCGACTGAGTACTTGCGGCAGGCCTTCTCGATCGCGCGCTCGTCGGCGATGTCGGCCTCGACGAACGGCACGCCGGGGATGCGGGAGCGATCACCGAGTTCGAGTGAGTCGAGCACCACGACGTCGCGTCCCTGGCTCTCGAGCAGTCGCACGGTGTGCGAGCCGATGTAGCCGGCGCCGCCGGTGACGAGCGTGGTCATCTCCGCACCCTAACGAAGCGGCCGATCTTTTTTGTCCAGGTCGTTCGCCTTCTGCATCTTCTTGTAGCCGCGCACCTTGAGCAGGGTGGCGGGCGAGTGGATGTCGGCGACGCTGCGCGGCTGGTTGTCGGAGAACTCGCCGGCCTCCTTCTTCCATCCCTTCGGACGCACGCCGAAGCGCTTGCCGAGCAGTGCGATGAAGATCTCGGTCTTCTCCGCGCCGAAGCCGGGCAACGTGCGCAGTCGCTTGGTGAGCTCGGCGGCATCGGTGACGTCTTTCCACACGTTGGCGCCCTTGCCCTTGTAGTCGGCGGCGATGATCGCACACATCGCGTGGATGCGCTTGCCCATCGACGCGGGGAAGCGATGGATGGCGGGGAACTCACAGCACATCGCGACGAAGTCGTCCACGTCCATCGCGGCGATCTTGGTCGCATTCACGTGACCGAGTCGCTTGCGAATGGTGTACGGGGCGGTGAAGGCCCACTCCATCGGCACCTGCTGGTCGAGCAACATCCCGATCAACAGCGCAGTGCCGTCCTTGCGCAAGAGTGCATCCGCGGACGCGATGCCGGTGATGTACAGGGGCTTGGGTGTCGTCGTCGTGGCGGGCATGGGTTCAGGCATACAGCGGAGAGAAGGTCTCCGGATCGACACCGTAGTGGGCGAGTGCCTCGGTGACGGTCGCGCGCGGGATCGCACCCGACTTGGCCAGTTCGTAGAGCACGGCGGTCACGACGTGCGGCAGGTCGATCTCGAAGTGCGAGCGCAGTGCCTCGCGGGTGTCGCTTCGACCCATGCCGTCGGTGCCGAGCGGGAGGAACGAGCGTCCCGGCAGGAAGCGGGCGACCTGCTCGGGCACGATGCGCATGAAGTCGCTGACGGCCACGATCGGACCCATCGAGCGACCGAGGGCCTCGGCGACGTACGGCACGCGCGGGGACTTCGACGGGTGCAGGCGATTCCAACGTTCGGTCTCGATGGCCTGTTCGCGCAACGCCTTGTAGCTCGTCGCCGACCACAGCTCGACGCCGACGTCGAAGCGCTCCAGCAACTCGGTCGCCGCCGCGCGCGCGACGGAGTGCGCGGACCCGGAGAACAGGATGGTGGCGCGCTGCGATCCGCCGCGCACGGTGTCGAAGCGGTACAGGCCGCGAACGATCGCCTCGTCGATGCCCTTGCGCTCGGGCTTGGGCGGCATCGGATAGTTCTCGTTGTACAACGTGAGGTAGTAGTAGACGTCCTCGGGGTTGTCGCCGTACATGCGATGGATGCCGTGTTTGACGATGGCGGCGACTTCGTAGGCGAACGCCGGGTCGTAGGCCGCACAGAACGGAATCGTGCTCGCCAGCAACAGCGAATGACCGTCCTGGTGCTGGAGTCCTTCGCCCATGAGCGTCGTGCGACCGGCGGTGGCGCCGAGGAGGAATCCGCGCGTGCGGGCGTCGGCGGCCTGCCACGCGAGGTCGCCGATGCGCTGGAAGCCGAACATCGAATAGAAGGTGTAGAACGGCACCATCGGCACGCCGCGCGTGGCATAACTCGTGCCGGCGGCGATGAAGCTCGCCATGCTGCCGGCCTCGGTGATGCCCTCTTCGAGGATCTGACCCGAGTTCGACTCGGCATACGACAACAACAGTGCATGGTCGACGGGCTCGTACTTCTGGCCCTGCGAGGCGTAGATCTTCAACTCCGGGAACAGCGCGTCCATGCCGAAGGTGCGCGCCTCGTCGGGAATGATCGGCACGACGCGCGGGCCGAACTCCTTGTCGCGCGCGAGGTTGCGCAGCAGTCGCGTGAATCCCATCGTCGTCGACACCGACTGGCCGCCGCTGCCCGCGTCGAACTCGACGAAGGCGGCATCGGCGGGGAGCACGAGCGGCTTCTTGACCACGGTCGAACGCTTCGGCACCGGGCCGCCGAGCGCGCGGCGGCGCTCCATCATGTATTGGTATTCGACGCTGTCGACCGGTGGTCGGTAGTACGGCGGGTCGTCGCCCGAGAGCGCCTCGTCGGGGATCTCGTCTTCCAGGTGCAGCGTGTCGCGCAGCGTGCGCAGCTGGTCGTCGGTCATCTTCTTGATCTGGTGCGTCGCGTTGCGTCCCTCGATCTCGTGCCCGAGCGTCCAGCCCTTCACCGTCTTGCACAGGATCGCCGTCGGTCGACCGGAGCCGAGGTTCTCGCTCGCCGCGCGGAACGCCGCATACAGCTTGCGGTAGTCGTGACCGCCGCGGGGCAGCGTGCGCAGTTCGTCGTCGCTCAAGTGCGAGACCATCTCGCGCAGGCGCGGATCCGGACCGAAGAAGTTCTCGCGGATGTAGTTGCCGTCCTCGACGGTGTAGCGCTGGA
>CAYSRZ010000125.1:0-3252 GCA_964433615.1 uncultured Acidimicrobium sp.
GGCGCCGACCTGAAGGCGATGGTCGCGTCCGAGCCGGAGGCGGATCTCTTCATCCATCCCGAGTGCGGATGTGCGACGTCGGCGATGTATCTCGCCGAGACGGGAGTCGTGCCGCGCAGCCGCACGAAGATCCTGAGCACCTCGGGAATGATCACCGCCGCCAAAGAGACCACCGCAAAGAAGGTCCTGGTGGCAACCGAGACCGGCATGTTGCACCAACTCCGCCACGCCAACCCGAAGGTCGACTTCGTGCCCGTCAACCGTGCAGCGGTGTGCAAGTACATGAAGATGATCACGCCGGAAAAGCTCCTGCGTTGCCTCGTCGAGGGCACCGACGAGATCTCGATTCCTCGCGAAGTCGCCGACAAGGCGCGTCGCAGCGTCGAGCAGATGATCGCCATCGGCACGCCGTCGCGCACCAAGGAGTGACGCCAATGCGCATCGCCCTGCCGCGACGCTTGGCCGCTCCGCAGCCATCGTGGACCCGCGACGTCGACGTCGTCGTTCTCGGGTCGGGTGCTGCGGGACTCGCCGCCGCGCTCGCCGCGCGCCCGGTGCGCAACGTCCTCATCGTCACGAAGGACACCCTCGATGCGGGAAGTACGGCTTGGGCGCAAGGTGGACTCGCCGCCGTACTCGACCCGACAGACACCTTCGCCGAGCACGTGCGCGACACGCTCGAGGCCGGAGCAGGCCTGTGTGACGAGGTCGCGGTGACCTCGCTCGTGCGCGACGCCCCGACCGCGATCGACTACTTGGAGAAGCTCGGCGCGGCATTCGATCCGGGAGCCGACGGCGAACGCGCGCTCACCCGGGAGGGTGGCCACTCCCGCTCGCGCATCGTGCACGCGGGCGGAGACCAGTCGGGTGCAGAGATCCAGCGCACCTTGGACGAAAACGCGATCAACGCCGGGGTGGAAGTGTTCGAGCACGCGTTCGCACTCGACCTCGAGTTCGGCGTGTCGGCGACGGGTCGGCGTCAGGTGGCCGGCGTGCGCATCGCGGTGCTCGGGCCTCAGGGTGACGTCGTGAGCGTCGGAATCGTGACCGCGCGCGCGGTCGTCGTCGCCACGGGTGGGTATGGACAGGTGTTTGCGAGCACGTCGAACCCGGCGGCAGTGACCGGCGACGGTCACGCGCTCGCCTTGCGTGCAGGTCTCACCCTGCGCGACCTCGAGTTCGTGCAGTTCCATCCCACCGTGCTGTGGCAGGGTGTCGACTCGACGGCCCAACAGACGTTGATCAGTGAGGCGGTGCGCGGCGAGGGCGCGATCCTGTTCGACGCGGCGGGCGAGCGGATCATGAAAGGCGTCCATCCGCTCGAGGACCTCGCGCCACGCGACGTCGTGGCGGCCGCGATCAGCGAACGCATGGCCATGGCGGTCAACGGCGTGGATGACCACGTCTTTCTGGACGCAACGGGAATCGGCGAACGCTTCGAGGAGCGCTTCCCGTTCATCACGCGGGCGTGCCGCGCAGCAGGGATCGATCCGACCCGCGAGCGCATTCCCGTCGCGCCGGCTGCGCACTACACCTGCGGTGGCATCGACTCGAACTTGGACGGCACCACGTCGGTCGAAGGGCTCTACGCGGTCGGCGAGGTCGCCTACACGGGCGTGCATGGCGCGAACCGACTCGCATCCAACTCGCTCACCGAGAGCCTCGTGGTCGGCACGCGCGTCGGACGCAACCTCGCATGGAAGTTGCCCGCCAAGGTCGATCTCGTCGAGGAGCGCACCGATGGGGAGGGTGCACTCGATGATTCGATGCGTGCCCACGTGCGCACGCTCATGGCAAAGCACGTCGGGGTGCTGCGTCGACCGGATGCGCTTGCCTCCACGCTCGATGCGCTCGGCGTCGTCGCCGACAAGGTGACAGACGACGTGACTGCGACGCGCAGGAACTTCGAGGCAACGAACATCCTGACCGTTGCCGCTGCCGTGACAGCGTCCGCGCTTGCGCGCACCGAGAGCAGGGGGTGCCACCGGCGCACCGACGTGACGTCGAGCGTTCCCGCATGGGAGCGTCACCTCGAGGTCTCACTCGACGATGACGGCCTTGCGATCCGTGGCGGAGCGTCGGGCTGATGCACTACCACCCGATCTCGGACGCCACGGCGCGAGCGATCGTCGCCAGCGGCCTGACGATCGATGAGGTGCGACGCGTGATTGCCCGTGCACTCGACGAAGACTTCGCAAATGGTCCCGACGTGACGACGAATTCGACCGTTCCTGTCGACCAGAAGAGCATCGCTCGTTTCGTCAGCCGCGCAAGTGGCTGTGTCGCGGGCCTGCCCGTCGCACTTGCGGTCATCGAGATGGTGTGTTCGCCGCAGGCGGTGACGGCGAACTCGATCCTCGTCGACGGAACGCTCGTCACGCCTGGTGACGTCGTGCTCGACGTCGTCGGACCGACGCGCGGACTTCTCACCGCCGAGCGCACCGCGCTCAACTTGCTCGGTCACCTGAGCGGGATCGCCACTGCCACGCACGAGTGGTCGGAGCGCCTTGCGGGAACGTCGGCTCGCGTTCGCGACACGCGTAAGACGCTGCCGGGTCTCCGCGCGCTGCAAAAGTATGCGGTGCGCTGCGGTGGCGGGGTGAACCATCGGATGTCGCTCGGCGACGCCGCACTCGTGAAGGACAACCACGTCGTGGCAGCAGGTGGAGTCGCCGAGGCGTTCGCCCGCGTGCGCGCCGCGAATCCCGACATCGTCGTCGAGGTCGAAGTCGACACGCTCGAGCAACTGTCAGAGGTGCTCGCCGCGGGGGCCGATCTCGTGCTCCTCGACAACATGGCGCCTGCGACGTTGCGTGAGGCAGTTGCGATCGCAGGACGTCACCGCGAGTCGACCGGTCGCCACGTCGTGCTCGAGGCAAGCGGTGGTCTGACGCTCGACAGCGCCCGCGACGTCGCCGCCACGGGCGTCGACTACGTGAGCGTCGGTGCGCTCACGCATTCGGTTCGCGTGCTCGACATCGGCCTCGACCTCGAGGCAGCGAACTAGTTCGTCACGCCCGCTGCGTGCAGGCACGCCTGCACGAGCACGGGAACGTAGCTGTCGGCGGCCGCGTAGACCGCGTTGTGTCCCGCATCCACGTGGAACGCGCGCACCTGCGGAATCGTCTCAACCAGTTTCTCTTGGCGCTCGACGGGTACGACCGTGTCCTGCGTGGTGACGACGACCGAGGTCGGCACGTCGATCGAGCCGATCCAGTCGAGTGAGTTGAAGCTGCCGATCGCGCTTCCCGC
>CAYSRZ010000126.1:0-3219 GCA_964433615.1 uncultured Acidimicrobium sp.
TTTTCTTCGATCGTCATCTCGGCGAACGTGCGCCCGTCGCCGTCTCGCGCGATGAACAACGGGTCGTAACCAAATCCCCGCGAGCCACGCTCCTGTAATGCGATCTCACCCTCGCACACTCCCTCGGCGACGACCTCGCTGCCGTCTGGCCGCACGAGGAGCGCGACGGTGACGAAGCGACACGAGCGGCCAAGACCGTCGAGTTCGCGCAACAACTTCGCCCGGTTGTCCGCATCGCTCGCCGAGAATCCCGCGTAGCGGGCGGTGTGCACGCCAGGTGCGCCGTCGAGTGCATCGACGAACAGCCCGGTGTCGTCGGCGAGTGCCGCGACTCCTGTCGCCTGCATGATCGCGTGCGCCTTCAGTCGGGCGTTGCCGAGCAACGTGTCGGCGTCTTCGATCACCTCGGGCACGTGCGTCGGTCGAGGCTCCATCGCCACCACTGCACCCATCAGGTCCATCATCTCGGCGACCTTGTGCGGGTTGGCGGACGCGCACACGACGCGCAGCATCGCTAGCGACCGATGGCGCGCGGCGACGGCGGCACGGCGAGGATCTCGCGCTGACGCGCAAAGATCTGCTCGAGACCACCGGAAGCAAGACCGAGCAAATGATCGAGTTCGCCGCGCGAGAACGCCTTGCCCTCTGCGGTGCCCTGGACCTCGACGAACGACGGCTCGCCACCAGCGACGGGCTGCAACATCACGACGTTCATGTCGACTTCCGCCGTCGAGTCCTCCTCGTACGGCAGGTCGATGATCGGTGTTCCGGAATGGATGCCGACGCTGACGGCGGCACAAAGCGAATGGAGAGGATGGGTGGTGAGTCCACCCGATTGCTGCACGCGAGTGAGTGCGTCGTGCAGCGCGACGTAGGCGCCACAGATGCTCGCGGTGCGCGTCCCGCCGTCGGCCTGCAACACGTCGCAGTCGAGCAACACCTGGCGCTCGCCGAGAGCGACCATGTCGCACGACGAACGCAATGCGCGTCCGATGAGGCGCTGGATCTCGACGGTGCGGCTGGACTGCTTGCCCTTGGCCGCCTCGCGGTCGACGCGCTCGGGGGACGACCCGGGCAGCATCGAATACTCCGCGGTGACCCACCCCTTGCCGCTGCCCTTCATCCAACGCGGCACGTCCTCGTCGATCGACGCCGTGCACAACACGCGGGTGCGACCGAAGGACACGAGCACCGAGCCCGCCGCCATCTCGGTGAAGTCGCGCTCGAAGCGCACCTCGCGCAGTTGGTCCGGGCGTCGTCCGTCGAATCGGCTCATGGCTGTGTCCTCATTTCTGTGCTGTCGACCACTGGTGGGCGCTCGTGAGCTCTGGTCCGAGCAGGCGGCGACCGAGCTCGGCGAACCAGGCGATGTCGCCAGACGACAGGAAGCGGTGCTCGCCGTCGCCCGACGTGCGCGCCATGTGCGTCGACTCGAGCGTCTCTTTCACGAAGAACGCCGTCTCATCGGCACTCGACACGAGCACGACGTCGGGTCCCATCACCTCGCCGATCACGCGCGCGAGATACGGGTAGTGGGTGCAGCCCAAGAGCAACGAGTCGACGCCCGCCTGGCGCACCGGTGCAAGGAGCCGCTCTGCGAGCACCATCACTTCATCGCCGGTCGTCTGGTCGCGCTCGACGAACTCGACGAATCCGGGGCACGCCGCAGAGGTGAGCGTGACGTTCGCACCGGTCGCGCGCACAGCCTCGACGTAGGCGCCCGACGAGATCGTGCCGACGGTGCCGATGACGCCGACTTTGTTGTTGTGGGTCACGCGCACGAGCGCCCGAGCACCTGGCTCGACGACGCCGACGACCGGCACCGACAGCTCGGCTTGCAGGTCGGCGAGCGCCACGGATGCGGCGGTGTTGCAGGCGACGACGATCATCTTGGCGCCGTAGTCCTCGACGAGTGAGTGCGCGAGCTCACGCGCATACCGACGAACCTCGTCGGCGGGTTTGTTGCCGTAGGGATAGCGCCCGGTGTCGCCGATGTAGACGAGGTTCTCGCGCGGCAGGAGGTCGATCACCGCTCGCGCCACGGTGAGTCCGCCGAAGCCCGAGTCGAACATGCCGATCGGTGCGTCAGGCGTCATCGACATCACCGCCAAGGTTAGGCGAGCGACATAGCCTTGTGCGGTGCTCGTCGCCACCGTGCTCGCGCTGTGCGCCGCGGTGTTGCACGCGTCCTGGAACCTCGTGGTCAAACAGAGCGAGGACCGTCACCTCGCGTTGTGGGGCCAGTTCACGATCGCCGGCGTGGCGTGTGCGATCGGACTCGTCGTCTGGAGCGTCGTCGACTCGCCACCCGACATCGCCTGGCGCTGGGCTGCGCTCTCCGGTGCGATGCACGTGCCGTACATCGTGCTCCTCTCGCGCGCCTACAACCGCGGGGACTTCTCGATGTCGTATCCGATCGTTCGTGGCGCGGGAGCACTCGCCGGAGCCTTCGGCGGCATCGTCATCTTGAACGACTCCCCGACCGTCGTGTCGATGGTCGGGGTCGTCGTCGTGATCGCAGGCGTGCTCACCCTCGCCCGCGCCGGGAGCTGGCACGTCATCTCTGCCGCGCTCGCGGTATCGGCGACGATCGGCGGGTACACGATCATCGACGCCCACGGGGCCCGCATGTCGCAACCCATCGGCTACTCGATGGCGCTGTTGACCTGCGCGTCGGTGTGCACCACGGCCTGGACGATGGCGACCAAGCGCTCGGCGATGATTCCGGCGCTGAAGCGGAACGCAAAGTCGATGACCGGCGCGGCGATCGCCTCCACCGTCGCGTACACGCTCGTGTTGATCGCCGTTCGCCGCGCACCCGTCGGCTACGTCGCGGCGCTGCGTGAGTCGAGCGTCGTGCTCGCGGCGTTCGCGGGATGGAAGATGTTGGACGAGGGCGACCATCGACGACGCATCGCGTCCGCGGTGATCGTGTTCGTCGGCCTCGTCGTGCTCGTCGCCGGGGGCTGACTAGAAGTAGATGATCTTCTCGGCCGAGCGCTCGGCTTCGTCGAGATCTGCGGTGTAGGCACCGGTCGACAGGTACTTCCAACCACCGTCACAAACGATGAACACGATCGTGCCCTCGTCGATTTCGCTCGCCACCTTGATCGCACCAGCGAGCGAGGCGCCCGAGGAGATGCCGGCGAAGATGCCGCATTCGCGAACCAGTCGGCGAGTCATCTCGATCGACTCTCGTGGGCGAACCACGCGCTTGCG
>CAYSRZ010000127.1:0-1527 GCA_964433615.1 uncultured Acidimicrobium sp.
GTGCACACGTTGGTGTAGTTGATGTTGCGGTTGTGGACCCAGGTGATCGTGTCGCCGACCGCATCCTGGCGCAGTCGATCCGCAAGGTTCGCAACCGCCGTGACCTCCGGGCCGCGCGCGGAGAACAAGGTGACGATCTCGTCTTCGTCCACTCGCTGGCCCAACTCGACGCCGCGCAACACCTCGGCGACGGGACCCGACAGGCGACGCTGCGCGAGGTGCTTCTTCGTGCCGGTTGCGATCAGTGCCGGCGGAGGATTGTTCGCGCCCGAATACCACTGGGTGCTGCGATGGCCGACGAGGACGACCTCTGCTCCGTCGTGCACCACGTCGGCTGCCGTCACCTTCTCCGGCCACACTTGGCCCTCGTCGTCGCGGGCGAGACCTTCTGCGTCGCTGCGGTCCAACACCGCAAAGCGCAGCGATTCATCCAGCCACCGTTCCGGGCGCGTGGCGAACTCGGGGTAGATCGTCAGTCGCGGCGCGATCGCATGTCCGCGCGACTCGGTGACCTCGCGCAGGCGGTCGAGTGCCGGCCACGGACGCTCCGGGTTGACGTGGTCGGCGGTGACCGGCGAGACGCCGCCCCAGTCGTCGATGCCCGCATCGAGCAGCACGCCGAAGTCGTCGCTCAGGTTCGGTGGCGCCTGCAGGTGGATCTCCGGTGGCAGGATGACGCGCGCCGCGGCGATCGTCCACAGGTACTCGTCCTGCGGGCATGGTCGCTCGTGCTGCATGCCGGTGAGTGGCTTCGGCAAGAAGTTCTGCACGATCACTTCCTGCACGTGGCCAAATCGGCGGTGCGACTCGGCGATCGCCTCGAGCGCGGCGAGTCGATCGGTTCGATCCTCGCCGATGCCGACGAGGATCCCGGTCGTGAAGGGGATCGACAACTCTCCGGCCCAGTTCAGCGTGTCGAGTCTGCGCTGTGGCACCTTGTCGGGTGCGCCGCGGTGGCAGTCGAGGTCGTCGCGCAGCGTCTCGATCATCATTCCCTGTGACGGAGAGACCGGCCGCAGCGATGCGAGCTCGTCGCGATAGAGCGCGCCGGCGTTCGCGTGCGGCAACAGTCCCGTTTCAGCGAGCACGAGCGCGGCCATGTCGTGCAGGTAGTGCACGGTGGAGTCGTAGCCGTTGTCGCTCAACCACTTCTTGGCGACGTCGTAGCGCAACTCGGGTCGCTCGCCGAGGGTGAAGAGCGCCTCGTGGCATCCCGTGCGCGCACCCTGCTTGGCGATGGCGAGCACCTGGTCGGGGGAGAGATAGGGGTGGTCGAGCCGCGCGGGCGGCTGGGCGAACGTGCAATAGCCACACTTGTCGCGACACAGCATCGTGAGCGGGATGAACACCTTCGGCGAGTAGGTGACGCGGGTGCCGAAGTGACGGTCACGAATCGAGCGAGCGTCGGCCAAGAGTTGGTCGAGCGACGAGTCGAGTACGCGCTGGCGAGCAGACAACGAGATCCTCCGTGGGAATCGATGAAATTGTGGTGCCAGCGCCCGACGAGGCGGGACCACCGTGTTAGAG
>CAYSRZ010000127.1:1627-3213 GCA_964433615.1 uncultured Acidimicrobium sp.
CGCCGAGTGCGCTGAACAGCGCCCGCACGTTGTGCCCGCTGATCGGCACGCGATGCCCGGTGCGGCTGATGAAGCCGAACTGCACCCCGGTGGCGGGATCGACGACGGTGAAGAGCTGTTCGTGGCCAGCCGAGTCGACGACGACGTCGGTGAGCATCGGTATCCCCGCCGAGGCGAGCGCGTCTTTCACGAAGTTCGCGTTCAACACCTCGATCGCCACGTGTTGGACGCCCGAGCCGTGTTCGGCGAGGTGGCGTTTCACGGCCGGGTCGTTGCCTGGTCCGACGAGCACGACGGTCACGCCGCCGGCATCGGCGGTCACGATGTCGGCGTCTTCGGTCGCGCGCACGGCAAAGCCGAGCGTCGTGGCGAACGAACTCGCGGCGGCGAGGTCGGCGACGGTGACGACGACGTGATCGATGCGCACGGCGACGGTGTCGAGCGCGCTCGCGAGCGTGTCGGCGACCTTCGTCGGTGGCGTCGTCGGATGGTCGTGGGCGACTTCGATGCGATGGGTCTCGGCGAGGATCGTGCGAAAGATCTGCTCGGCGAAGTCGGCATCGACTCCGGCGTTGATGGCGAGTTGGCGGCGGCTCGTGAGCACCTCGCGCACGCGCGCCGGTTGGATCACACTGGTGGCGGTGCCGGCCTTCACCTCGGCGACCTGGCGACAGACGTCCATGCGTTGGGCGAGCAGTGCGACGATCGCTGCGTCGATCTGGTCGATCTGGTCGCGCAACTCGCCGAGTTCCTTGGCCATCCCTATCGTCTCCACCACGAGCGTCGCGTGTGTGGTTGCATCAGTCGCTCGACGTGCTTGGCGAGCACGTCCATCTCGATGTTCACCTGCTCGCCCGGTCGTCGCACGCCGAGCGTGGTGACTGCCTGAGTGTGTGGAATGACGGCGACGCGGAAGGTGTCGCTCGTGAGGTCGTATGCGGTGAGTGAGATGCCGTCCACGGTGACGGAGCCCTTCTCGACGATGAGGTGCATGAGCTCGCGCGGAATGCGCACGACGAGGTTCGGCGCGGATTCGACGACGGTGCCGACGGCGTCCACGTGGCCGAGCACGATGTGTCCGCCGAGTCGTTCGCCGAGCGCCATCGGTCGCTCCAGGTTGACCGGGTCACCGGGGGAGAGTCGGCCGAGGTTGGTGCGCGAGTAGGTCTCCTCGCTCACGTCGGCTTCCCACCAGCTCGCCGAATCGGTGGCCACGACCGTGAGGCAGCATCCGTTCACGGCGATCGAGGCGCCGAGGCCCGAGCCCTCGAGCACGGTGCGGGCCTCGATGCGCAGGCGGCTTCCCTCGCGGGAGGACACCTTGCCCAACTCCTCGACGATTCCCGTGAACACGAGAACTCACACTACTTATATGGTCCTGCCGACCAGGAGGGGTTTGGCGGTCGAAAGACCTGCCCACACCGATAGGGTGAGGGGGTCCATTGGGGCCACACCTCCGATGCGATGCCAAGCGTCATCCGACGCAGGCGACCCAAGGTCCCGCAATCCCGCGGGCACACGAAAGGCAGATCTATGGCAACTGCTCCCAAGAGCGAGACCATCGCCAAGCACCGCACCCATGCGAC
>CAYSRZ010000128.1:0-3211 GCA_964433615.1 uncultured Acidimicrobium sp.
CCGTCGACGAAGGCACTCGTCTGACCGATGATCGTCATCTGGTCGACCTCCACCGCGTCGACCTCGAGCGGGGTCTCCTGGACGTCGGACGAACCGAAGCTCACCACTCCACCGGCGACGACCAACACGGCGACCATCGCCATCGACGCACCAGACACGAGTCGTGGTGCGAATCCGAGGCGCGTCTGCACCGTCATCGCCGCGACGACCGCTGCGAACACCGCCACACCGACGATGGTCGAGGCAGACGCGGTGGTCGGCGTGAGCGACACCGCGATGACGACGCCGACAGCGGCGAAGAAGTGTGGCGCGCAGCGGCGAGGGTGACGCAGCGCCTCCGGCGCGAGACGCGCGGTGAGCGCGAGTCGCGCGATTGAGGCGAGGATCGCCACGACGGCCACCTCGCCCATCGCCGATGCCGCAGCGAAGGACAGTCCGGTCGTTGCGTTCAACAAGGCGAGCAGACCCGCTGACATCGTGGCAGTCAACGCGGCGACGACGAAGAGCTGGCTCGCCGTCACGTTCGAGCGTGAGCGACCGGCCCCAGGTCGAACGAGCTCGGCCGTGACGATCGGCAACATGCCGAGCGCGGCGACGAGGATCGCGATCCGCACCTCGAGCATCGATCCGAGGTTGCCGGTGGCGGCAAGTCCCACGATCCAGACGACGGACGCAAGGAGACCGCCGGCGACGTCGACGATGCCGAGGACGACCAGGATCGCCACCCACGTCAGGCTCGGAGCACTCGCGTGGAAGTCGGTGTCGACGAGTGCGCCGAGTCCGACCAACGCGCCGAGTGCGTGCACGCCGAAACGTGAAGGGCCGTGCTGGGCCAACCACGGCGTCCAGTCGACGATGCGATCCGCGACCGACAGCGCGCGCGGCCTGGTCGTGAAACGACGCGTCGACGAGGCGGCCAACAGCAACATGAGGACCACGACGAGGAGCAACACCTTGCTCGCCGTTCGCTCGTCCATGCGCGCCGCACCAGTGACGCCGGCGACGCCGAGCATGTCGGCCTCGGCGACGCTCACCTCACCTGCGCGCACCTCGGACACGGTGTGTTCGTCGGTGACCGTGACGCCGATCGCAACGACCATCTCGGAGCCGTTCGGTGCCACTCCGACCACCTGCAGCTTGTGCGAACCGTGGTCGAGCAGCGCCGGCACCTGGAAGACCTGGGCGAAGGTTCCGTCTGCAGTCGCCGTCGCCACGCCGAGCAACGTCGGCGTCGAGTGCAACCACACCTCGACCTTCGAACCGGCGAGCATGCCCTCTCCGTCCACGCGGGTCGTCGTGCCCGGCACGTACATGAGCGAGCCGTTCGGCAGGAGCGGCTGGCGCTCCCCGCTCGCGCTCATCGTGACCACGTTCAGGCTCGCATCACCGACCTCGGCACGAATTTGCTCACTCGTCACCTGGAAGATCTCGACTCGAGTCTCCTCTCCACCGACGACCGATGCACTCTCCGCCGGCGCTACTCGGGCCGGAATCGTGTCGAAGGCAATCGTCGTCGTTGTCGTGCTGGTCGACGTCGACAGCACCGGCACGAGCGGCGCAAGTGGTGCCGCGGCCGTCGTGGATGGATCAACTGCATTCTCAGTCGTGGCGACCTGTGGACGCACGATCACCCCGCTCGTCGTAGCCGGCGAGTTCGGCACCGTGGTCACACGCTGCGTCGTCGACGGCGCCGTTGCCGAGGTGGTCGACGGACGAACGATCACACCATTCGTCGTCGGTGTCGTGGACGGACGCGCGGTCGTGCCACTCGTCGTCGTCGTGATGCGCTGGATGCCAGCCGGCAAGCGGTCGACGAGCGAGGTGGTCGTCGAGGTCGTGGTCGTCGTGGCACGAACCGTCGTGGTCGACTGGCCGTTGCGGGTGGTCGTCGTGGTGGTGATCGCTCGTCGAGCGACGGTCGTCGTCGTCGCGCGACGGTTCGGGGCAAGCGTCACTGTCGTCGTCGTGAAGATCGTCGTGGTCGTCGACTCGATGATCGTGGACGTCGTCGACGTCGGATCGATCGTCGTCGTGGTCGGGCCGGCCACGATCACGGGGGCGATCGGCATGACGGCCAGCATGTTGGACTCGGCACCAGTCCCGACGGCGTTGATCGCGCGAATCTTGACCCGATACTCCACTCCGTTCGTGAGACCAGCGATGTTGAGCGGGGACGTCGTCGAGCCCGTCGGCCATGCCGTCCAGGTGACTCCGTCGTCGGTCGAGTACTCGTGGTTGGTGAGCGCAGAACCGCCCGAGTTTCCGACAGTGAACAAGACCGTGATCGCACGATCGCTCGCAGTCAGCTGAGTGATCGTCGGAGCGAGCGGTGCGACGGCGGCGATCTCGAACGACTGCGTCACGTCGGTTGCCGCGTTGTGGTTCGCACTCGAGCCGCGCGACGCGGTCAGCGTGCAGGTTCCCGAGAACACCATCGTCACCGAGTTGTCGGAAACGGTGCAGACGCTCGGCGTCGAACTGGACACCGTCACGGCGAGACCCGAGGTCGAGGTCGGAGCCACCGCGAACGGTGTGGTCGAGAAGTTCCGGTCGGCGGGGTCAGCGAAGGTGATCGTCTGGTCGGCCTTCGTCACGGTGATCGTGATCGTGTTCGAGGTCGCCTCGAGGTAGTTGCCTTCGGCGGCCTTCGTCGCAGTCACCTCGCAAGTTCCTGCCGCGGCACCGGTGAGGGTCGATCCAGAGATCGTGCAGGATCCGGAGCCGTCGACTGCCGCATAGGTGACCTCGCCATCACCGTTGCCGCCACTCGTCGAGAGGGTCACCGTCGAGCCGTAGGTCACCGACATCGAGCTCGACGACACGGAGAACCCGCTCTGGCCTGCTCCGGTGATGGTCAGGGTCGAGTCCACGAAGGTGATGGCATAGTTCGAGTTCGCCAGCGTTCCCTGGCCGATCGCATATGAGCCGACGTTCTCACCCGTCGAGCGCGAGATCGAACCGGTGAATTCGTCGCCACCGATGAGTGATCCAGACGTGATCGCGTAGGTCAAACTCGGGTCGCTCGCGCCGTAGACCTTGGTCTTGTTCGCTGCCGTGAGCGTGATCGGGCGCTGCGTGATCGCGAGGTTCGCCGACACGTAGGTGATGGTGTAGTTCGAGTTGGTCAGCGTGCCCTGGCCGATCGCATAGGTGCCAACGTTCTCGCCGCTCGTTCGCGTCAGCGATCCCGTCAGTTCGTCTCCCGTGGCGA
>CAYSRZ010000129.1:0-3183 GCA_964433615.1 uncultured Acidimicrobium sp.
AACCCGCATAGCCAGCTTGGAAGGCTGGAACTCTAGCCATTGAGCTACACCCGCGAGACGCGAAGTCGACCATGAATACTAGCCCGCATCGTTCCCATCGCGTCGGGCGACGGAGCGCTGGATCAGGCGTGGAGACCGTCCACTGCGTCAAGTACCTCGCCTGCGTCGTTGTGGCTGTGGGTGAATCCGCGTCGGCGTTCCTCGGCGACTGTCGACTGGCTTCTCAGGGCGACGATGTAGGCGCGTCGGTAACTGGACGACGAGTAGTTGCCGCCTGAGCCATGCAGCACTCCCTCGTTGTGCACGGTGATGTCACCGCGTGAGATCTCGACAGGCTTCATGACGTCATCTGGTCGCAAGTCGGTCACGAGCGTGTGGCTGGACGAACGATCGCCATGCAGCGGTCGATGGGTGCGAACGGGCTCGTGGTGAGATCCGGGGAGGAATTGCATGCATCCGTTCTCGATGGTCGAGTCGTCGACCGCCAACCAGCAGGTTGCCGTACGCCGGTCGTCGGTGTCGATCCAATAGGCCTGGTCCTGGTGCCAGTGGAAGATTGCGTCAGGTCGGCCCGGTGACTTGGCGAGGAGTTGATCGAAGTCGATCGTCATGCCCTCGCCACAGAGTTGCTCGGCAATCGACTGTGCGCGTCGCTCGAACAGGTTCCCTTGCCATTGCGGGTAGTACTTGCGGGGGAGCATCACGTTGACGACCGCATATCCCCGCGGATCTGTTCCGTGTTCACCAGTGGTCATGTCGTTGAAGTCCTTGCCCGCAACCGCGATCTCACCGCGCAGGAATCGCTCGTACACGGCTTCGATGTCGGTCATTTCGTCCTCGGACATCACGCCACGAAGGTGGACGTAGCCGTCCCGGCGAAACGACGCGATCTCCTCTGGGGTGAGCAGGTAGGTGTCGCCTCGGCGACGGTCAGATCCTGTCGTCAGCGTGCGATCCGAGTCGTGGGACGAACCCATGGGGCCCACGATAGTGGGGTTCGGACGAAGGCGCCTTCGGGGTCAGTCGAGCGTGAAGACGATGGCAACCTCGACGTCCCGTGGGTGGCGTCGAAGACGCTCGAGGAGTTCTCCTGCGAGCCAGAGCACCGACAGTGCGCGGTAGGCGAGGGGGTATTTTCTCCTGATCGCCTTGCGCACGCGAACCGCCTCGTCACCCGAGACGATGCGAGCGGTCGCCGTGTGCGTCACCGCGCCAGCGAGATGCTGGCCGCGCATGTCACAGGGCGTCACGGTCACGCGCGGATTGTTGCGGATGCGCTTCACCTTGCCGACGTTCGTCTCAGTGATCACGCCGTAGGAACCGCCGAGGTCGGCGAACCACACGGGGGTGGGGACGGCTTCGCCTGACGTGCGGAAGGTGACGAGCGAGACGTACTTCTCGCGGGGGTCGAGCACGGCTAGAGCTGGAGGCTCTTGACTTCCATGAATTCCTCGAATCCATGGCGACCGAGCTCGCGACCGACTCCCGACTGCTTGTAGCCGCCGAACGGCGCGTTCACGTTGAATGCGCCACCGTTGACCTCGACCTGACCGGTGCGCATGCGACGCGCGACCTCGATGCCCTTGTCCTGGGTCGACATCCACACGCCACCGGCGAGGCCGTAGACGGTGTCGTTGGCGATGCGCACGGCATCGTCGATGTCGTTGTAGGGGATGATGCAGAGCACTGGGCCGAAGATCTCTTCCTGGGCGATCGTCATCTGGTTGTTGACGCCGGTGAACACCGTCGGCTTGACGTAGTAGCCAGTCGTCACTCCCTCGGGTGCGCCGAGACCACCGACGAGCACCTGTGCGCCCTCGTCGATGCCCTTCTGGATGTAGCCCTGCACACGATCGCGCTGGGCGGCGGACGCGAGCGGTCCGAGGTTGGTGCCCTCGGCGAACGGGTCTCCGACGGTCATCTTCGACGCCGCGGTCGCCGCATGTTGTTCGGCCTCTGCGAGTCGGGACTTCGGCACGATCATTCGGGTGAGCGCCGAGCAGGTCTGACCGCTGTTGAGGAACGCCTTGCCGACGCCCGACATGACCGCCTTGGCGAAGGTCGCGTCGTCGAGGTCGTCACCGATGATGTTGGCCGACTTTCCGCCGAGCTCCAAGGACACCTTCTTCACGGTTTCTGCGCCGACCTGGGCGACGCGCTTGCCTGCGCGGGTCGACCCGGTGAAGCTCACCATGTCGACGAGCGGATGCGCGGCGATGGCCTCGCCGACGACCGGGCCGGTGCCGGTGACCATGTTGAACACGCCGGCGGGCAGGCCGACCTCGTGGATGATCTCGGCGAGCATGAACGCATCGATCGGGGCGACCTCGCTCGGCTTCAACACCACGGTGCACCCGGCGGCCATCGCGAAGGCGACCTTTGCGGCGATCTGGTGGAGCGGGTAGTTCCAGGGGGTGATGCAGCCGACGACGCCGATCGGCTCGCGCACGACCATCGAGGAGCCGACCGTCTCGGAATACTCGAACGTCTCGGCGACCGAAGCCGCCTGCTTGAACGAGTTGATCGGCAGTCCCACCTGAACGAGCTGGCTGAGCATCTTGGTCATGCCGGTTTCCTTGGAGATCACGGTTGCGATCTCGTCCATGCGCCCGGCGAGTGCGTCACCGATGCGGCTCATGAACTTTGCTCGCTCTTCGCGGGGGAGACTCGACCAGGAGTCGAACGCGGCGCGTGCCGCCTTCGCGGCCGCATCGACGTCGGATGCGCCCCCGGCCGGGATCGTCGCCATGACCTGTTCGGTCACGGAGTCATAGACGGAGAGGGTGTCGGTCGTGGAGGGCGTGACCCACTGGCCATTGATGTAGAACGAGGAATAGGTGCTCATGGCACCATTGTGCCAGTCCTAAGCCTCAGCCTCGTCATCGGGGTCGTCGAGGATTGTCACTTCTGCATCGCTCAATTCGGGGATTCCCTGCTTGGTGCGCATCTTTTCGATCGCCCGGATCGGAACCCCGAGCTTCTTGAATCGGGTGCCGTCGGTTGCGATGTCGTCCAGCTTGCCGGCGAACTTGTCGAAGGTCGACTTCACCTCGTCGACCGCCTTCACGTAGTTCGCCCACTCCTTGTCGAACTTGTTGATCTGCTGCATGATCGATGCCGCGGTCTGTTCGGTGTGGAAGCTGTCGGTGGCCTGACGGATGACGACGAGGAACGCATACAGCG
>CAYSRZ010000130.1:0-3181 GCA_964433615.1 uncultured Acidimicrobium sp.
GACCCGTCCGCGATGTCGGTGATGTGGTTCGTGAACCACCGTGCTTCGTTGATGTTCATGTTCAGTGACACTCCTTGTTCGGTGACGCTCACCGCACTCGGTGGAACCATTCCACCTAGTCCTGCGTCGGCGAGGGCTGCGATCAGTCGTCGCTTCAACGCCGCGCATTCACGTGGCGAGAACCCGGAATTGTCACTGGTCATGTGTGTCTCCTTGGTCGGTGG
Source organism: uncultured Acidimicrobium sp. (assembly GCA_964433615.1). Classification (GTDB taxonomy): domain Bacteria; phylum Actinomycetota; class Acidimicrobiia; order Acidimicrobiales; family Ilumatobacteraceae; genus UBA3006. Next base: position 225 of record CAYSRZ010000130.1, read on the forward strand.
TGGTCGGATTGAACCCCATGGGTGGGTCAGAGATAGTAGGCGAACAAATGTTCGGATTCCCACCATTTCTGACCACCCAGGGGAAAACGCACCGAATCGTTACAAACGTGCGCGATCAGTCCAGGTCCTCCGACCAGACGTCCCAGTCCAGTCCCGCCGCGGCCGACTCGGCGACCTCGACGGTGGCCCCGACCAGGGTCCGCACGACCTCGGCGATCAGGGCTCCGTTCGGCGGCAGCTCCTGGGTCACCGTGGCCGTGGCGGCCATTCCCGGGGCACGCCACCAGTCGATGAGCTGGCAGGCCTCGACCGGCTGCATCGCCGCACACGCGATGTCGACGAGGAACGGCCGGGTCACGGACGTCTCCGCCGGGTCCAGCCACACCTTCACCCGCAGCGACGGGGCGATGAGGTCGGCTCGTAGCTCCCACAGCGGAATCGGTTCCCGATGGTGCGGGTGGATGAGACCGATCGCGAGTTCGCTGTACCCGGTCATCGCGCGTGCGGTCTGGGTGATCCTGGGCAAGCCGTGGAGGTGCATCAGGTGTTCGAACACCTCGAGGTGGTGTTCGCTGCGGTGGTCGATCATCTCGCCGAGGGCGATCGAGATCTGCTGGAGCGACTGGGTCACCCACTCCTCGCGAGTCATGCTCGAGGGTTCGTCGCGCAACATACGCACGGGTACGAGGGTGATCCCCTCGATGGCCATCGCGGTCTGGACGGTCTCGCACGGATATGGCTGGTCGCACAGGATGCAGTGCGGGGACGCGGTCCCGCTCGACACGTGCAGGGCGTGGATCCGCCCCGCCAGTTCCCTGGTCTCCTCGTAGGCCTCGAGCACGTTGTAGTACATGGAATCTCCTCCCGGTAAACGAAAAGCACGTACCCGCTCATGCGGATACGTGCTGGTTGACGAGGAGAATTGTGCCAGAGGGGTGTCGCGGAGTTAGCCGCGAGGCGCGCGCTTGGCGGGCTTCGTCGGCTTCTTCGGCACGACGAGCGGAGGATCGAGTCGTTCGACCTTGCCACGGCGATAGACCTGCGCGGGTTTGCCGATGCCACTCGCAGAACTCCTCGACTTGCCCTCCACGCGATGCACGAAGCCCGGAATGGCCTCGACCTTGCGTGCGAAGTTCGCCGCGTCGAACGACAACTTCATGCGGTCCCGTGCGCTCGTCTCGGTGCGCTCGGTGGATCGCAGCGACTTCAAGTAGTGGCTCTTCAGCGCGTTCTGCACCACGAACGCCACGTCGTCGTCGCGAGTGGAATTGGCCTTCGAGGAGTTACGCATGGGCACGACGCTCGTCGGCAGGCTCAAGTCGAACGAGGAGTCCTTCGCTGCGCGGGAGAACATGGCTATCTGACGTTCGCTGTCGCGGAGCTTGGCGTGGCCGGCGTCGCGACGCAGACGATCGGCGTAGCGCAGCGTGTCGGCCTTGTCGTTGTAGGCGGGATGGAACATCACTTCGTAGACGTGGCGAAGTTCGCTCATCGTGAACTCCTCCTCGCAGAACTTGAGTGCGATGGGTGTCGTCTCCATCAACAGCCGCACCCGCGCGATTGCATCGCGCACGATGCGCTCATGGTCGAACTCGAGGCGATTCGGTTCCGCGAGCACCTCGACCACGTCCATGAACTCGGCCGTGGCGGCGTCACTTCCCGCGAACGGGGAGGCGAAGTTCGGGCTGAAGGCGACGAAGGCGACGCTCACGGTGCGGCCGGGTCGCGGGTCACGGCCGAGGTCGCCGTAGGCGCCGAGCTGGATGAGGTCGTCGGCGTCGATGTCGATTCCCGTCTCCTCCTTCACCTCGCGACGTGCGGCATCCACCAGTCCTTCCGACTCCCAGTCCACGTGCCCGCCTGGAAGGGCATAGTCGAAGGGCTCGCGGTGTACTTCCCGCACGATCCCGGTCGTGGGGTCGGCGACACAGGAGAGGCTTCCGTTGCGGCGGACCACGGCGACCTGCAGCAGGTTGTGGCGGATCGTCAGGGCGACGACGTCGACGGCCACGTGGAAGTGGGCGGGGAAGTCGTCGGTGGGGGGAGTTGGGCGAAAATCCATGGTGTAGAAGGGAAACGAACGAAAGTGACGTTTTCGTAACTTTACCGCTAAGTCATTTTAGGGTGGGGGACACCTGATGGGGGTGCCCCGAGACCCCTGCAAGGCGCTAGATGGTCACAACCCCAAAAATTGCGTAAAACCCAATAAAAATAAGGGTTTTCTCACTCTGCAACACCATGTGCTATACTAGTCAATATGACCAATAAGCCAGCCGAGAAAGTTGCACTTCTCATTCGAGGTGCTACAGTCTCGGACCCGATCCCAACCACGACCAAGGAGGCCGTCGCACAGACCAACCGGACAACCCGCAAGACCACCATTCAGTCCCTCCAGGACTTGACCAGCACCACAGACACCACGACCACCGACCGAGACCTGAGAGGGGACCACATGACCACCAACCGACCACTGCACAAGGACATCTTCGTCCAGGGGTATTACACGGAGATGTACCGACTCGTCTCCAAGCGGCGAGACGTCCCGCGACATGCGGTCGATGACATCGTGATGTTCGCAGTCGAGCTCCTCATGGAGCAGATCGACTTCGTCGTCGCACAGCACCCGGACCCCGTCGTCTACGCACGACGTCAGGTGACCAACAAGGTCCTCGACTACAAGCGTCGCATTGCGGCGCAGCGGGGTGAGGGAGCACGGTTCACCCGCACCGTCGGGTCATACGACCTGATGACGAACCCGGACGCATCCGTTCCGAGCAACCTCGACCTGGCACAGGACGTCGTCGAGCGCGACGAGCGCGAGCGGCAGATGGCGATCGTGCGCAAGGCTGTCGGCGACGAGAACCTCGAACTCCTCGAGATGATCGACGGACACGACTATTCCGTGACCGACGTGGCGAAGATTCGCGGTCAGCGTCGCGAGACGGTGAGCAGGAAGC
>CAYSRZ010000131.1:0-3162 GCA_964433615.1 uncultured Acidimicrobium sp.
CGCGCCGAGCGCGAGCAAGGCATCACGATCGACGTCGCCTACCGCTACTTCGCCACCCCGAAGCGCTCGTTCATCATTGCCGACTGCCCGGGCCACATCCAGTACACGCGCAACATGATCACCGGCGCATCCAACGTCGACCTTGCAATCGTGCTCGTGGACGCCCGCACCGGCGTCGTGGAACAGACGCGCCGCCACAGCCTGCTCGTGTCGCTCCTCGGCGTGCCGCACCTCGTGATCTGCGTGAACAAGATGGACCTCGTCGACTACGACCAGGACGTGTTCAACTCGATCCGTGCCGAGTTCGAGGCCTTCGCCTCCCGCCTCGACCTGCAGGACGTCACGTTCCTTCCGATCAGTGCGCTCGCCGGCGACAACGTCGTGTCGCGCTCGCCGAACATGGGATGGTTCGAGGGTCCGACCCTGCTGCACCACCTCGAGAACGTCTACACCGCAAGCGACGACAACCGCATCGACGTGCGCTTCCCAGTGCAGTTCGTGATCCGTCCGCAACGCGCGGAGTTCCCCGACTACCGCGGATACGCGGGTCGGGTCGCCGGCGGCGTCCTGCGCGTCGGGGACGAAGTGATGGTGCTCCCGTCGGGCCTGACGACGACGATCACGGGGATCGACTCACCGCTCGGACCACTCGACGAGGCGACTCCAGGAATGGCGGTCACGCTGCTCCTTGCCGACGACCTGTCGATCACGCGCGGCGACATGATCTGTCGACCGAACAACCGGCCGCGCGTGGCCCAGGAACTCGAGGCGATGCTGTGCTGGATGGACGACGCAGCCCCGCTGCAACCGGGCAAGATCTACGCCCTGAAGCACACCACGCGCAACGTGCGCGCACGGATCAACGAGGTGCTCTACCGACTCGACATCTCCACGCTCCATCGCGAGCAGGGAGTGAGTGAGTTGAAGATGAACGAGATTGGGCGCGTCACGTTGAACACCACCGCGCCACTGCTCTTCGACGACTACCACCAGAACCGCACGACGGGCTGTTTCATCGTGATCGACGAGGCGACCGGCCAGACGGCCGGCGCGGGAATGTTGTTGTCGCCGCGCACATGAACTCCCCCGTCTGGCACGACGCGAGTGTGACGCGAGCCGATCGTCGTCGCGCCCACGGCATGGTCGGCATGACGCTGTGGCTCACGGGTCTGTCGGGTTCGGGCAAGTCCACGATCGCCCATGCGCTGGCCGCACGCCTCACGACCGACGGGGTCTTCGCCTACGTGCTGGACGCCGACAACCTGCGCCACGGTCTGAACGGCGACCTCGGGTTCTCCGACGACGATCGCCGCGAGAACATCCGTCGCATCGGCGAGGTGGCGAGGCTGTTCGCGGACGCCGGTGCAGTGACGATCGTGCCGATCATCAGCCCGTTTTCCGCCTCCCGCGACGCCGTGCGCGCCGCACATGCCAACGACGGCATTCCGTTCGTCGAGGTGTTCGTCGACACGCCCCTCGAGGTGTGTGCGACGCGCGACCCGAAGGGCCTGTACGCAAAACAGCGCGCGGGCGAGATGACGGGCCTCTCCGGCGTCGATGCACCCTACGAGGCGCCACGCAATCCCGACATCACCATCGGCGCACGCGGCGAGAGCGTCGAGGATGCAGTTGCCACCCTGCTCACGCGGGTCGAAGCAATCCGCGGGGCGTCGCAATGATCACCAGGGTCACCCCGCAGGACACGCTGCCGGAGTTGTTGAACTATGCCCTCGTCGCCCCACGCATCAAGGTGCTCTACGTGCCGACGACCAAGGTTGCCTGCAGCAGCCTGAAACTCCTCGTCTCACAGGTCGAGGGCAGCTACGACGCACACGCCGCCGAGGAGATCATCACCCCGAACATCTCCCAGGAACAGACGATCCACAACTACCGCGTGCACGGCCTCACGCGCTTCTTCGAGATTCCGCGCAAGGAACAGTGGAACATCCTCACGTCGCCCGACTGGCTGCGCATCGCAGCGTTGCGCGATCCCCTGCGCAGGGCGTACTCGAGCTTCGAAAATCGCGTGTTGTTGCGCGCACCCGGCACGCCGCAAGTGATCTTCGATCGCTGCCCCGACGTGCTCGTCGACGGTCGCATCGACGTGGCTGGCACTTTTGCCAACTTCGCGCGCGAACTGCACGCGGACCTCGCCTCGTTCATGGCAGACGACCACTTCCGACCGCAGTTCAACTCGCTGTATTGCGACCAGTACGAGCTTCACCACCTCGTTCGCGTCGAGCAGCCCGGAGCACTCCAGGCCCTCGCCGACGTGCTGAACGCCCGGGGTGGAACGAACGTCGCCCTCGCCCGACTCAACAGCGGTCTCGGCATCACGCCCGCGCAGGTCTACACGAAAGAGGTCGCCGACCTGGTCGCGGCCACCTATGCCGAGGACTACCGCTGGTTCGACTTCGCCCCGCACACCTTCACCGCCGAGCGCGCCTCGCTCGTGCTCGACCCGCTGCAACAGGCGCTGATCACGAACCTGCGCGACACTACCGAACGACTCAAGGTCGTGAGCCGCTCGGCGTTCCATCGTGTCGGGTTCCGCTACGGGTTGTCGCAGATGCGCAAGTCGCTGTGGATCCGCATCACCAATCCACGTGGCAAGGGCGACACCCGACTCCTCCAGTGGTAGGTTGCCCACACTCATGACCACGCCCCGCATCGGCATCGTCACCGTCTCGGACCGCGCGTCCGCCGGCGTCTACGAAGACCTCGGGGGCCCTGCGATTCGTGACTTTCTCACCGCCCACCTCGCGTGTGAGTGGACGCCGGTCGCACGACTCGTGCCCGACGAGATTCCCGCGGTGTCGGGCGCGCTCATCGAGCTTGCCGACGTCGAGGGCTGCTCGCTCATCGTGACCACGGGAGGCACGGGACCGGCCCCGCGCGACATCACCCCCGAGGCCACCGAGGCGGTGTGCGACAAGATGATGCCGGGCTTCGGCGAATTGATGCGCCAGGTGAGCCTCGCGATCGTGCCGACCGCGATCCTGTCCCGACAGACCGCCGGCATCCGCGGCTCGAGCTTGATCGTGAACCTCCCGGGCAAGCCGTCGGCGATCGGTGACTGCCTGACCGCGGTCTTGCCTGCGATCCCCTATTGCATCGACCTGATCGGTGGCGCACACCTCGAGGTCGGCGGCGGGCTCTCGG
>CAYSRZ010000132.1:0-3155 GCA_964433615.1 uncultured Acidimicrobium sp.
CCGCCGATCAACACGTTGCTGCGCTGGAAGGACATCACCCCCGGCATCAACAAGGTCGTGCTCATCTCGATTGCCGCTGCAGTCATCGGCACCGTGCTCTTCTTGATCGCCGCGAATCGCGACCACAAGACCGCACCGAAGGGCGCTCGCAACCTCGCCGAAATCGCCGTCGAGTTCATCGAGAAGAACATCATCATGGAGACGATGGGTCGCTCGGGACTCGGTTGGACGCCGTTTTTGTTGACGATGTTCATCTTCATCTACATCTGCAACGTGCCGGGAATCATCCCGTTCATCCAGATGCCGGCGACCGCTCGAATGGGCATCCCCGCATTCATGGCGTTGCTCGTGTGGGTCGTCTACAACGCCACGGGCATCAAGAATCAGGGGCCGATCGGCTACTTCAAGAACGTGCTCTTCCCGCCGGGAGTGCCCAAGGCGCTGTACATCCTCGTCACCCCGATCGAGTTCATTTCGACACTCGTGGTGCGTCCCTTCTCGCTCGCCGTGCGACTCTTCGCCAACATGCTCGCGGGTCACTTGCTGCTCGTCATCTTCGCGCTCCTCTCGGAGGCCCTCATCCAGGCCGAGACCCAGCGCTTCTTCCTCATTCCGATCGGCGTGTTGCCGTTCGGCGTGTTGATGTTCTTGACGGCATTCGAGATCTTGGTTGCGTTCCTCCAGGCCTACATCTTCACCACGCTCACCGCGGTGTACTTGGGCATGGCGACGCACCCAGAGCACTGATCATTCGCAACACCGACAGATACCCACTACACGAACAACCCACAAACAAACAGGAGAACAAAAATGGAAGCGTTAACACGAATCGCCCGCGCAGGCATCCGCGTTGCGGAGCTCACCGCGGCTGAGGAGAAGGCCAACTCGGCAGCCCAGATGGCGGGTCTCGCCTACGGTCTCGCCGCGATCGGCCCAGGCGTCGGCATCGGCATCATCTTCGGCAAGGCCATCGAGTCGATGGCTCGTCAGCCGGAGTCCGCAGGCATGGTCCGCACCACGATGTTCCTCGGCGTCGCCTTCACCGAAGCGCTCGCGCTCATCGGCTTCGTCGCGTTCATTCTGCTCAAGTTCGCCTGATCGCAATGCGAGTCCTCGTCACAACACAGCAGGGTCAACTGCTCGACGTGCGCGTCACGGCCGGCGACGAAGCCGGCACGGAGGCCACCGAAGCGGAGTCCGCCTCGGCACCGAACCCGATCGCACCGGAGGGCAAAGAGCTCATCTGGGGCGCCGGTTCGTTCCTGGTGTTCCTCGTGATCATGCGCGTGTTCCTGTTCCCCAAGTTGAAGAAGGGGATGGATGCGCGTTACACGGGCATCCGCGAGGACTTCGAGCAGGCCGACGCCACGCGCCAAGCGGCACAGTCCGACGTCGCCAAGTACGAATCGGCACTCGCCGAGGTTCGTGCAGAGGCTGCGTCGCGAATCGACGCCGCACGCCAGGCCGTGGACAAGGAGCGCAACGACAAGATCGCCGAGGCCAACTCGCGCATCGCAGCGAAGCGTTCGGCGGCAGACGCCGAGCTCGCAGCGGCGCGTGCGAAGGTGCGCGATCAGGTCGCCGAAGCAGTCGCCACCGTCACCGCACGGACCACCCAGCTTGCAGTGGGCAAGTCTCCTGATGGGTCGGTCGTGCGCGAAGCGGTGCAACAGGTCATGCAGTCAGGAGCACGTTGATCATGAACCGTCTCATTGCACTCCTCGCAGCCGAGGATCCGAACGTCACCCACCACTGGCTCCTGCCGGAGACGGGTGAGATCATCTACGGCGGTCTCGCCTCGGTGATCGTCGTCGGTGCCCTCGTGAAGTTCGCGGGACCGGCGATCAAGAAGGGTTTCAACGCCCGCACCGAGCGAATCCAGAAGGAACTTGACGACGCAGCCAATGCGAAGATCAAGGCCACGAGCGACGCCTCCGCGATCCGCTCCGCCCTCGGCGACATCGCCGCAGAGCGGTCGCGCATCCTCGCTGAAGCCGATGCCCAGGCAGCATCGGTGTTGAGCGAGGGCCGAGCCCGCGTCGCCAAGGAAGTCGCCGATCTCGAGGCGAAGGCCGATGCGGATCTCGCAGCAGCACAGGGTCGCTCGAACGACGAATTGCGTGCCGAGATCTCGTTGCTCGCCGCGAAGGCGACGCCGATCGTGATCCAGCGCACGCTGAACGACCAGACCAAGAACGAACTCGTCGAGTCGTTCATCGCCAACGTAGGAGCAGCACGATGAGTTCAGCAAAGGTCGAGGCATACGCCCGGGCTCTCGTCGAGATCGCCGGTGCAGAAGGTGGACTCGAGCGAGTCGAGGACGAGTTGTTCCGTGTCGCCCGAGCGTTCGAGTCGAACGACCAGTTGCGTGCCACGCTCTCGGACACCACCATCCCGAGTGAGCGTCGTCAGCAGGTCGTCGAGCAACTTCTCGGCGGCAAGTCGTCGGCAACCACCATCCAGCTCGTCAACCTGATCGTGGCGGCAGGACAGGTGCGGGACCTTCCCGCGATCATCGACATCGTCGTGCGCGAGGCGTCGCAGGGCAAGTCGCAGTCACTCGCCGAGGTGCGCAGCGCGATCGCGCTCTCGGACGACCAACAGAAGCGACTCGCTGCAGCGTTGACCAAGGCGACCGGCAAGCCCGTCAATCTGAAGGTCGTCGTCGATCCGAGCGTGCTCGGCGGACTCGTCGCCACCGTCGGTGACGAAGTCATCGACGACACCGTTCGTACCCGCCTCGACCAACTCAAGTCGCTGATCTGATCTCGTTTTCGAAAGGACACCAACATGGCTGAACTCACACTCTCTGCGAACGACATCGCAGCGGCAATCACCAAAGGACTCGAGGGCTACAAGCCGTCGACCGAGGCACGCACCGTCGGTCGCGTCGCCGAAGTCGGTGACGGTATCGCTCGCGTCAGCGGTCTTCCCGACTGCGCCGTGAACGAGCTCCTCGAGTTCGAGGACGGCACCGTCGGTCTCGCCCTCAACTTGGACGAGGACTCGATCGGCGCCGTCGTGCTCGGCGAAGCCGACAACATCGAAGAAGGCCAAGCCGTGAAGGCGACGGGACGAATCTTGTCCGTACCGGTCGGTGACGCGATGCTCGGTCGAGTGGTCAACGCCCTCGGCGAGCCGATCGACGGCAAGGG
>CAYSRZ010000133.1:0-3145 GCA_964433615.1 uncultured Acidimicrobium sp.
TCGACTCGGTGATCGTCGGCACTATTCGAGCTCGACTTTCGAGTCGTCGCCGAGCATCAGGCGAAGCGCCTTGGGTCGCTGGTTCGACTTGGTCACTTCCACGTCGCGACCGATCAGCGAGTCGGTGAGGCGTTCGATGTCGACGATCGAAGACCGGTCGAGCACGACCGAGTGCTCCATCTCGGAGTGTTTGACCGTGCAGTTGCGACCGAGCGAGGTGTACGGGCCGATGTAGCTGTGCTCGACGACCGCGCCCGAACCGATGACGACCGGACCGCGGATGCGCGAGTTGCGGATGACGGCGCCCTTTTCGATCACCACGCGTCCCTCGATCTGCGATGCCGCATCGACGTCTCCGTCGTTGCGCGGCTCGAGCACCTCGAGCACGAGTCGGTTGCACTCGAGCAGTGGGTCCTTCTTGCCCGTGTCGATCCACCATCCCTCGAGCACCTTGTGGTTGACGACCATCCCCTGCTCGACGATCCACTGGATCGCATCCGTGATCTCGAGTTCGCCTCGCGCAGACGGCTTGATCGCGCGCACGGCGTCGTGCACCGTCTTGTCGAACAGATACACGCCGACCAGTGCGAGGTCGCTCGGTGGGTTCTGCGGTTTTTCGACGAGGCGCACGACGTGGCCGTCCTTGGTCACCTCGGCGACGCCGAACTGACGCGGATCCTCGACGTGACACAACAAGATCTGTGCCGTCGGCGCCTTCGGTCCACCCTTGGCGCGCGCACCCTCGAACTCGTTGACGAACTCGGTCAGACCCTGCTCGAGCATGTTGTCGCCGAGGTACATGACGAAGTCGTCGTCGCCCAGGAAGTCGTGTGCGATCAACACGCAATGGGCAAGTCCGAGCGGGGCGTCCTGGGGGATGTAGGTGACGGCGACGCCGAACTGGGAGCCGTCCCCGACGGCAGACATGATTTCCTTGCGGGTCTCCCCGACGATGATGCCGATCTCGCGGATTCCCGCCGCGGCCATCGCCTCGATGCCGTAGAAGAGGATCGGCTTGTTGGCGATCGGGACGAGTTGCTTGGCGCTCGTGTGGGTGATGGGTCGCAGGCGGGTTCCGGCACCGCCCGACAAGATGAGACCCTTCATAGCGTCCCCTAGGTTAGGCGACAGCCCCGCCGTGGCCCGAGGGCACGAACTAGCGTTCTCGACATGACCCAACCCCTCCTGCACGCCTTTGCCAAGCCCACCAAGACGGACTTCGTGCGCATCGTGAAGGGCCAAGGGGCACTGCTGTGGGACGACAAGGGCACCGAGATGATCGACGCCATCGGCAGCCTCTGGTACTGCCAGATCGGCCACGGACGACGCGAGATCGCCGACGCGGTCGCCGCCCAGATCTCGACCCTCGAGACCTACTCCACCTTCGACCCGTTCTCCAACGACGTCGCCGAGCGACTCGCAGACAAGCTCGTGTCGATCTCGCCGATCCCCGACTCGCGCGTGTTCCTCTGCGGATCCGGCAGCGAAGCCGTCGACACCGCGATGAAGCTCGCCCGTGTCACCCACGTCCAGGCCGGTCACCCCGAGCGCACGATCATCGTCTCGCGCAATCGCGGATACCACGGAACCAACTACGGCGGCACGAGCGCCCAGGGACTGCCGCTGAACAAGGTCGGCTACGGCACGTTGCTCGAAGACGTCGTGCAGGTGGATGCCGACAACGTCGAAGAGCTGGCCTCGTTCATGAAGGACAACTCCGCGCGCATGGCGGCCGTGCTCATCGAGCCGTTGCAGGGCGCCGGCGGCGTGTGGCCACCCGCACCCGGATACCTGGAGAGCGTGCGCAAGTTGTGCGACCAGCACGGTGCGCTCCTCATCTTCGACGAGGTCATCTCCGGCTTCGGACGCATGGGCACGTGGTTCGCCGCACAGCACTACGGGGTGACTCCCGACCTGTTGTGCTTCGCCAAGGGCGTCACCTCCGGTTACCAACCACTCGGCGGCGTCTACGTCGGCTCGGCCGTGCGTAACTCACTCGAGGCAGATCCGAACTTCTTCCTCCGCCACGGCTACACCTACTCGGGTCATGCGGCCGTGTGCGCCGCCGCACTCGCGAACCTCGAGATCATCGAACGCGAGGGACTGCTCGAGCGCGCCACACACATTGGTGCCCGCCTCGGTGCGGGGCTCAAGTCGCTCGCCGCCGACGGCATCATCGACCACGCCCGCGGCGACGGCGCAGTGTGGGCGGCGGGATTGAAGCCGGATCAGAACGCCATGGCGATCCGCGACGCGATGATCCCCCGCGGCGTCGTGTGTCGCGCGATCAACACCGACACCAACGCGTTCTGTCCCCCGCTCGTGACCACCGACAAGCAACTCGACACGATCATCGACGTCTTCGCCGCCGTCGCATCGGGAAAGTAGGGACCATGACGACCCTCTCAGGACAGCGCGCATTCATCACCGGAGGCGCGAGCGGCATCGGCGCCGAGATGGCCCGTCGCTTCACACGCGAAGGGGCGCGCGTCACGGTCGCCGACGTGAACGACGACGCCGGCAAACTCGTTGCGGCAGAGGTCGGCGGTGACTTCGAACACCTCGACGTCACCGACCGCAAGGCGTGGGATGCGGTCATCGCCGCACACGACCCCTTCGACATCGTGTGCCTGAACGCGGGCGTGTCCACCTATCAACACGTGGCAGGGAACGTCTCCGCATACCCCTTCGAGCACCTCGACGACGACAAGTACGAGCGCATCATGTCGATCAATGTCGACGGCGTCGTCCACGGCGCACGCGCGGTGATCCCCGGCATGGTCGCACGCAAGAGCGGCCACATCCTCGTCACCGCCTCGCTCGCCGGAATCATCGCAATCCCACCCGATCCGATCTACGGCCTCACCAAGCACGCCATGGTCGGACTCGTGAAGTCGCTCGGACCGGCACTCGAGCCCCACGGCGTGTGCATCAGTGCACTCTGCCCCGGATTCGTCGACACGCCGCTCGTCACCGACGTGACTCGCGACTTCATCAAGGCGTTCAGCTCCGACGTCTTGGACGTGAGCGTGGCGGGTGACCTTGCGATGCGAGCCCTCACCGAGCGCATCGCCGGCTCGCAGTGGACGGTGTCGCACGGCGAGCCGATCCAGCAGTACGTGCCGAAGCTCCCGTTCGTCTGAGC